>CAINWP010000340.1 GCA_903854475.1 uncultured Verrucomicrobiota bacterium | reverse complement strand
TTGGACGCGTTGTTCACCCGAGATGCGGACGGGTTGAGACCGGAGGTGGTGGACGGTCTGGTATGGGCACTGGGTGTTCTGGCTGGAATGGGTGATTCAAAAGCCCGGCAGCAGTTGGTGCTTCGAGCGTATCCGTATGTCGAACTCCATGGTTCCGACGCCGGTGTGAGGGTGTGATGATTCCGGATTGGTCTCGGACAACTGAACCCCACCGCTCCTGAGTCTACCTCAGCGGTCAGGCAGCCTCCGGCTTCCAGTTCCAGGGTAGCAACTCGGACAGGTTGGCCTGGGTGCAGGTCGGGATCCGATGCAGCACATCAGATAGCCAAGCCGCCGGATCCAACCGATATCGACGCGCAGTGATCAGCAGGCTGTAGATAACTGCACCGCGCCAGCAAGCGTCCGGGTGGCCGATGAAGAGCCAGTTCGGTTTCCCGACGCAGCTCGGCCGGGTCGCGTTCTCCACAAGATTCGTATCGATCTCGTACCGACCGTCCTCGAGATACCTCACCAGCGCCTCCCACTGGCCCAACGTATACCGGATCGCCTTGCCCAGCGGGCTCTTGGACAGGCGCAACGGACTGCTGTTTAAACGAGCCCCAGTCGGAATCAGTATCGACTGTTTTTTGCTGCTCTGCGCTCAGGTGTCAGCACTGTTGCTGAAGCCGAGGGGTCTTGCATGAGCAGCCCCCGTCACCGGGCACATTGACAGCGTATCCTCCAGATATAAAAGATACGGAATCAGCCCGCCAAAAACCCAATCTCCTCTTAAAAGGTGGCGATTTGCCATCAGCCTGATTCTTACAATCGGCTGTCAACTGCTGGGCGCAGATCGACTGGGCGAACGTGTCGTGTCTGGCGAACGTGATGAGAATTCCAGCAAACGCGTCTTGGAACTGTTGCGTTCAAACTGCGTCACATGCCACGGAGCCAGCGATCCGAAAGCGGGCCTGCGACTGGATCGACTTCAGGTGGATTTGCAGAAGAATCCCGACGCCTCCAAACAGTGGCAACTCGTCCTGAGCGCGATTCGCGATAACGAGATGCCGCCTGCGAAGGAAAAACAACTCACCGCTGACGACCGGGCTTATCTCGTAAAATGGATCGAAGCGGAGCTTGAGCGTTTCGTTGAATCGTCGAGTGCTGATAGACCCGCTCTCCGGCGGAAGCTGACGAGAGTCGAGTATCAAAATACGATGCGCGACCTGCTTCAAATCGAAATGGACTTCGCCCGCGATCTGCCTGCTGACCCCATTTCTTCAGACGGATTCTCCAATGACAGTCGACTGCTGGAACTAACTCCGGTGCATCTTGAGGCCTATTTGAAATGCGCACGAAGCGCCTTGCAACGAGTCATCGTTTCCCACCCGCGGCCAGAACAGTTTCATCACCGTTTTGATCTCCCCAACGTTTCCAATTGGCTCGGCGAGGCACACATCGCGAGTGAACTTGGGAGGCAGCAACAGTTTTTAGCAAAGATAGAGAAGGACTATCCGGAGCAGGGTGAGTTTTTGGTTCGCGTGGCTGTGGAGGCCAAACTCCAGTCCAACTGCGGTTTCCCGCTTTTGGAAGTCTCCGTTGGCTATCAACCCGACACGGAAATTCTGTTTCGCGAGTTTCCGGTGACAGAAGTCAATGCAGCGGGCGATCACATTTTTGAGTTCAAGGGACGCATCGAAGACTTTCCGCTGCCCGTTCGAGGCCAAGGAAAAATCCCGGGCTTGGTGGTGCGAGTGCGGAATGTCTATGACGACGGCTCGAAACTGCCAAAGGGAGCCAAAGGCAAAGACGAGAAATTTGCTTATCCGGCCGAGCCGCATCTGCCTGTGCTGCAGGTGCATTCAGTCGAGTTTCATGGTCCGATCTTCGATACTTGGCCGCCGGCGCATCATGCCAATATCGTCATGAAAAATGCATCCGATCAACAAGTCCGGCGACCCGACGTGCGAAGAATTCTCTCGGGGTTTGCTAGGCGGGCGTTTCGAAGGCCGGTATCGGCCAAAGAGGTGGATTCGCTGTTAAAATTTTATGACAAGATCAAGCCTGGCTTTCCCAAGATTGAAGACGCGATACGCGAGACGTTGGCATTTGTTTTGATTCAGCCGGATTTTCTATTTTTTCCAGGCGCTCAGCAGCAACGATCGCTTCAAACGAGATCGCGCCCGGCTGGCGATTGGGAGCTGGCTTCGAAGTTGTCCTATTTCCTGTGGAGTTCGATGCCTGACGAACGACTGTTTGATCTGGCGGAGGCCGGCTTGCTTAAGCAGCCGAAAATACTTCGCTCGGAAGTCGAACGGATGCTGATCAGTCCTAAGTCGTCGGTATTTCTAGAGCAGTTTCCCGATCGATGGTTGTCTCTGGACCTCATTGAGAACATCGAGATTAGTCGGGATTACCACCCAAATTTCAACGCTCGGCTAAAGATGGACATGATCGGCGAGAGCCGGGCCTTTTTCGCGGAGATGGTTCGATCAAACCGCAGAATTCAGGATTTTCTGTTGGCGGATTTCACTATGTTGAACGAGCCCTTGGCGCGGCATTATGGAGTGTCAGGAGTACTTGGCATGAAGTTTCGCCACGTGCGGATTCCCGCGGACCAGCACCGTGGTGGATTGCTTGGACAGGCAGGCTTCCTGTTGGCGGGCTCGACGGGCGCAGACTCGCATCCGGTTCGACGCGCGGTTTGGATTCGCGATCGCCTCCTAGACGACCCGCCTCCGCCACCGCCGGCCAACGTGCCTAGCTTAGATTCCATCGATCCGAAATTTCATCAGCTTTCGATGCGTGAAAAGTTGCAGGCTCATCGCCGCGATCCCTCTTGTGCTAGTTGCCATCGCGATTTGGATCCATGGGGAATCGCCTTGGAAAACTACGATGCCGTGGGCTTATGGCGCACCGAAGTCCGGACCAAAAAGGGCGACAAGATGGTGACGTCACCGGTTGTGGCCAAAGACTCATTTTCCAACGGCTCCGAGCTGGATGGACCGGATAAACTCAAGGAACGTCTGGCCTGCGAGTATGGCGATCAGTTCGCGCGATCCTTGATGCGGCGGCTGTTGACCTATGCTCTGGGAAGGTCGCTCGATTTGCGTGACCAAAAGCCAGTCAAAGCACTGGATGAAAAGTTTGCTGCTGCCGGATACCGGATGCGGGACATGGTCCAGCTTGTTGTGTCCAGTGAACTGTTTAACAAACACGCAAATGAAGAAAAAATCTTGGCACCTTGACCGCCGCTCATTCTTGCGGGGCACCGGCCTGTTCGGCGCTGGAGTTTCACTGGGACTTCCCTGGCTGGAATGTATGGGCAGTGAGAAATCCACGGCGCAGGGCGTCGCTAAACGATTTTGCACCATGTATTTCGGCTTTGGGGTCAGCCTTCCCAACGCGAAAAGTGGTGATGCCAAGTGGCGTTGGTTTCCGGAGTCTGAAGGGGCCAACTATCAAACTTCCCATACGCTGGAGCCCATTCAGCCGCTTCGCGATAAGCTGACGGTGATCGGCGGACTCTCGCATCCCATGGGGCGCAAGATGGGGGCTCACGACACCGCCGATACGTTTCTCACCGGTGCGTATTTGAACAATAAGTTCCTGCGAAACACGGTTTCTGCAGATCAAATTGCCGCGATGTCGTTGCGCGACAAGACTCGCTTCCCCTCGCTGGTAATTTCCACCGATGGTGGCGTCGGAGAACCGACGCGATCCAGCACGCTTTCCTATGATGCCATGGGTCGTCCGATTCCTGCTCTGAACCAACCGCTACAGATCTTCAATCGCTTCTTTGGTGCTGGCGACGAAGATTTGAAAGTTGAGCATCGATTGCTGCAGAGCAAAGCCAGCATGTTGGATCGAATCTTGGCAGATTCCAAATCGATGCGGTTGAGACTGGGGAATCAGGATCAACAAAAGCTGGACGAGTATTTGTCTTCAGTGCGCCAGATTGAACAGGGTGTCGAACGAGCGCAGAAGTGGATGGAGATTCCAAGACCCAAGTTGCGAGACGAGGAACGGGACATGTTGCATTTGGATGCTGATGACAAAGCGCCGCTGGTTTATATCCGGACGATGTACGACTTGGTTTATCTGGCGTTTCGAACGGATTCTACGCGAGTGGCTACCTACCAAATCACCAACATGGCCGATGGGTCGTCCAAGGCAGGCAAGTTTCCGCAGCTAGAGGGTTTTAAAAGCTCACTGCATTCGCTGGCGCACGATTATGATAAGCCAGGTGGCTCCGAAGCGCTGGGACGATGGGACAGATTGATGGTCGAACAGTTTTCGTATTTTATTTCGCGGCTGGCCAAGGCCCCCGACCAAGGTGGCTCGGTATTGGATAATTCAGTTGTGTTATACGGCAGTAGCAATAGCAATACCCACAATAACAGCAATTACCCCTTGTTGCTTGCTGGCGGTGCAAACTTGGGGTTGAAGCACGGGCGTTATATGCGTTTAGTTGAATCGGTACCGTTATCGAATTTACTGCTGACAATGCTGAATTGCGTTGATGTCGAAACGGAACGGTTCGCCGATAGCACGGGTCTGCTCGCTGACGTGACACGAGCCTAGCAGGGGGTGCATCTCTAGTGGTTAAAAATTGTACGCTAAGGACTCGTTGGGATAGGGGCGACCTGCGGGCTGACTCCCAGCGGAAGCAGTTGGTTCGTCGAGATTGTTGGTGATGCCGGTCAGCTCATTGAGGGCGTCATTGAAGTCGGAGAGGTCATCGATAGAGCTGCCCTTTGGCATCAGAGAATCTGCAAAATCTAAAGCCCTGGCGTTCAACGCCTTCAGAGCGGGCAGGGTCTTGTCGCTGATTGTGGAGTTCCCGAGACGGGCGATATCGGCAAGCAGGTATTCGGCGGCGGTGGACATCGTGGGAGGCAGGCTAACTCGGCTCGAGTTGCAGCGGTAAGGGTCAAAATGGTTCAGCCTCTGGGTTCTGCTGGGGCAAAATCTTGGTGTGGTCTTATGACACACTGTGGAATTGCCCCGGGCCATTGCTTGTGGTTTCTTCAACTCGTCTGAACGAGACGCATCCAGAGCGTCAGCGGGGAGAAATCCGTTGACCAGCGACCTGCCCAGAGTTTTGGGAAAGGTGCTTTGGAAGCCCGCAAGGGTTTCCGATGTGCAGGCGAAAGCCTGAATCAAAATAATAACTCCTGTGTGAAGGCCGTCGTCTCGTTTAAATCGAGCGACGGCCTTCG
>CAINWP010000339.1 GCA_903854475.1 uncultured Verrucomicrobiota bacterium | reverse complement strand
CGTGCAGGGAAGGAACCCTCCCGCATCACCCAGCATGAGCCGCCCCACGTTGATGGGATGAAAGCCGTCCACATCTTTTTCAGGCAAGACCGCCGAGTAGATCACAGCCGCATCGATATGCCTCGGCAGCGGAGCCTGAACCAAAATGCCGTGGCAGCGCGGATCGGCATTGAGGCGGGCGATGAGCACCAACAATTCGGCCTGGGTCGTTGTCTCCGGAAGAACCGTAGTGTGGGAAAGAACCCCTAACTCCCGCGCCTTCTTCTCCTTCATGCCCACATACACTTGGGAGGCCGGGTCTTCTCCGACTCGAACAAAAGCCAACCTCGGCTGGATGCCCTGATGCTTGAGAGCAGAGACGCGAACCAGTGTCTCCTGGTGGATGTCGGCAGCAATGGCTCGACCGTCGATGAGATTGTTCATGGGAATTTGTTAGGCCGATATTGGGCCGATATTGGGCCGGTATTGGGCCGGTATTGGGCCGCGATCAGACCGAGGCCGCAATCAGACCTGAGCAAGGTTGAGGCCGCTCAACGGGCCAAAACTTCTTCGATGGATTGCACGCGCAAGAGCACCTCGGTTCGATTGCGAGGATCTACATATTCCTCGGCGACTACCTGCACAGTCTTGCCACGAAACCCCGCGATGGGAGTCTTAGGGTCCTGACACACCAAGAAACCCAGCATCCCCTCACCTGCCTGCGGGCTGCGCAGTTGGTAATAGGACGGCGATTGGGGCTCCAGGCTTCGGACCACCTTGCCCACACGGGTCACCATGCGAACTTTCTCGGAAGAATATTGGATCGACGACTGAGCGACACCACCCGCCCGATCCCCGGAGATTGCCTCAGATTCCCTGAGACTAGGCAAAACCGCAGCCGGATCCAACGGAATGTCAAGCGATTTCGGCGGTGTCGGCAGGGACGGTACAGGAGCCACAGAGATTACGGAGGGCTTCGAACGGGTCGGATTGGGAACCGTCGGCGAAACCGAATCACCGTCTGCCGGGAGAATCCCACCGGTCTTGATCGCCGAGAGCTTGGCAGCCGGAGCGCCTGAAACTTCGATGAACTGAGCACCCACGTAGGCCGACAGGCCCGCGGGCGGTTCTACTTGAAGCCAGCCGTCCGATTCACGGATCTCGGTGAGGGTCGCCCCTTTCTTGAGCACGCCCAACTCACCGTAATTGCGGCCGGGACCCACCCGCAACCGGGCCTCGGGAGCTTTGACTTGATGCGAAGCGCGATCCACCAGGGGCCCATAGACCCAGACGGCAACCTTGGAGGGCAAGGCGATGCGAATGAAACCGTCTTTGCTGCTCCCTTGGGTTTCCACCGTTTCTCCCCGCTTCATCCAGACGAGCACCTCGCCATCCAAGGAAGGTTGGGAGCGGATATTAACCCGGTCGCCCCGGATCACAACCGTGTCCGCCAACGCAGGGATCGCGCAGGTCAACGCTGCGAGAAGAAAGAATCGAGGACGAAGATCGAGGGACAAAAGGACCGAAACGGACGAACAATTCATGCGTTCGAAAGCAATGACCGGATTTCGGTCGGCGTCAATGCGCGCCACTTGCCCAACGGTAATTCCCCGAGTTTGATAGGTCCGATCTGAGTCCGTCGCAACTCCACGACGGTGTGCCCCAAGACTTCGAAGAGACGGCGAATTTCCCTATTCTTGCCTTGAGCCAACTCCAACTCCACAACGCTGTGGGAGTTGTTGGCGTCGACCAACCGAATGCGTTCGGCCTTCAGCGTCTCACCCTCATGCTCTACGCCCTGAGTGAAGCGGTTCAACTGCGAGGATTCCAATCGTCCCTCGACGACCGCCACATACTTTTTGTGCACCCCGTACCGCGGGTGGGTGAGTTTCAGCGAGAAATCACCGTCGTTGGTAAGGAAGATGAGTCCCTGACTGTCTCGGTCCAAACGCCCCACAGTGAACAGGTTGGACCACTCGGCAGGCAGTAGGTGGGAGACGACACGGCGCGTTTCTGGATCGATCCGGGTACAAATGAAGCCCGGCGGCTTGTTCAGCGCGATGTAGAGCTTCTTGCGGGTCCGCACTGGCGCCCCCTCCACCGAGACCGCGTCGTGAAGCGGGTCCACCTTGGACCCCAACTCGGTCACCACGCGTCCGTTCACCGTCACCACCCCACGGATCATCAACTTTTCGGAGGCGCGCCGCGAGGCGACACCGGCATCGGCAAGGAACTTCTGGAGGCGAACAGTGGGCATGGGATGGGGGGAAATCGCGACGCCGATTGCGGGTTACCTGAATCACCCACAACCGGCGTCATTGGAGTTTAAGTCCGTGATTCTGGACGTCAGCCTAGCAAATCGGAGTCTTCGTAAGAGACACAGGGCTCCTCCGGCTGGGCAGGCCGCACGATCACTCGGGCGGACGAGTCTTGCGCAAACCGGTCACGCGATCGCCTTCCTTCCATTGGGAACGGCCCTTGAGTATGGCGACGCGCTCGAAGCGCTTGAGGACATTACGTTTGGCCCCGGTGGTCCCGGAGGCGCGTAGACTGTTGTGCTGCGACATAAAATCGAATGTTCCGCTGGCGACGATAGAGGCCCCTCGAATGGACCGACCGTTACCAGCGAGCCGTTGGTTGTAGCGGGAGGCGTGAGAGATGCAAATCGGATTTTTCAAAGAAATCGCATTCACTGCCCTGCACCTCCCCTGTTTACCCTCACTTTCCGGATGCATTCCAAGCCCTTCCAGGGAGAGGGTGAACGCCATGCCGCTGGTGGCCCAATCAACATTTCGACCCCTGATAGGGCTAGGAAACCCCCACCTGCAAACCCTACTTCCGGCCATCGTGCGACACATACCTCCCTTGCTCTGGTCTCGGGAACGGTTGGAATTAGTAGATGGGGATTTCCTCGATTTGGATTGGCTCAATCCCGGACAAGGCCGATTGCTCATCCTTTCCCATGGCCTGGAAGGACACTCCCGCCGGCCGTACGTCGCTGGCCTGGCGCGGGCCGCGGCCCGCCGAAATTGGTCAGTGCTGGCTTGGAACTTCCGAGGCTGCTCCGGAGAACTCAACCGCCTGCCGCGATTTTACCACAGTGGGGCTTCCGAGGATCTCGCTGCAGTGGTGACTCACGCGGCACAGAGCGGCCGATTCGAGGTGCTGGCACTCGCCGGATTCAGCCTCGGCGGTAACATGACGCTCAAATACCTGGGCGAACGCCACGCCTCAGCGGTACCCGTAGCCGCCGGGGTGGCCCTTTCCACTCCGTGCGACTTGGCGGCGGCATCGGCCGCGATGGAGACACTCCGGGCTTGGCCTTACATGTCCCGATTTCAGAGGGAAATCCTGCGCAAATGGAGCCTCAAAAAAGCACTGTTTCCGGGGCTGATTCCGGAGATCAATCCCCGCCGCCAGCGAACTTTTCGCCAGATCGACGACACCTTTACCGCGCCACTCCACGGGTTCACCCACGCAGAGGCCTACTGGCAAGCGTGCTCGGCCAACGCCTTCCTGCCGTCGGTCCAAGTGCCCGCCCTCATCCTGAATGCAGCGGACGACCCGTTCCTCGCCCCCAGCTGTTTCCCGCACGAATTCGCCAGCCACAGCCCTTGGGTTCATTTGGAGGTTCCAAAGCACGGCGGTCACGTTGGGTTCATGGACCGCTGGGGATCCCGGCGCGATCTTTGGTCTGAGGTTCGGACTCTCGAGTTTCTGGAACCGTTCTGCCCGATGTGAATCGGCCTCCATTCGGCGGTTGAACCGCGACGGGCCCTGCGATCAAGGGCTTGCCAATCCCTGTCCATCGTCCATCAACACGGTGTGCTTCACCGACTCGTCCTCGCGTTGTGCCTGTGGGTCAGCCCACTCCTGGCGGAAGACTGGCCCCGACTCCTGGGGCCACGGCTCAATGCGACCAGCTCCGAGAGCGGTCTGCTACCCCGCATTCCAAGCAATGGCCCGCCCGTGCGCTGGGACAAGGCCATCGGCACCGGATATGCGGCGCCGTCGATCGCCCAGGGGCGACTCTTTCTCTTTCACCGTCAGGGCAACCAAGAACTCACCGAGGCCTGGGACGCCCAAACGGGCACCCCAATTTGGAAGCACACGCAACCGAGCGCGTACCGCGACCCCTATGGCTACAACAACGGACCTCGTTGCACACCACTCCTTCATGACAACCGGGTGTACACCTTTGGGGCTGAAGGGCTTTTGAGCTGCCTCGAGGCCGAGACCGGTAAACAGCTCTGGCAGCGCAACACGGCCGCAGAATTTGAGATTCCCGGAGCCTTCTTCGGTGTCGGTAGCACCCCATTAATGGAGGGCGGGAAGCTGCTGGTCATGGTCGGCGGACAACCCAATGCCACGGTCATCGCGGTCGATCCGAAGACCGGAAAAACACTCTGGGAATCGGTAGGCGAAAAGAATTGGACAGGCCAACCCATGCTCGGATGGCCCGGTGAGCGAACCGTCCAGTGGCGACGCTGGGAAAAGACCGCCAGCTACGCCTCCCTGATCGCTTCAGAAATCCACGGACGACGTGTCGTTCACGCCCTCACCCGACAGGGACTCACGGTGCTCGACCCCAAGGACGGCCAAGTACTCTTCAGCCGTTGGTTCCGCGCCCGTGCCGATGATTCAGTCAATGCCATGACGCCTTTGGTGATCGGGAATGACGTGCTCATCTCTAGCGCCTATTACCGTTCCGGATCAGTGCTGCTGCGCGGAAGCCCCGGGGCTACGAACTTCACCAAAGTCTGGTCCGGCCTGGGATTGGAGATGCACTGGAGTCAACCCATCCGAGTCGGGGCCCATCTTTATGGCTTCAGCGGACGCAACGAGCCCGACGCGGTCTTGCGCTGCATGGAGTACGAGACCGGCACGGTGGCCTGGGAGCGCAGCGA
Source organism: uncultured Verrucomicrobiota bacterium (assembly GCA_903854475.1). GTDB lineage: Bacteria > Verrucomicrobiota > Verrucomicrobiia > Limisphaerales > UBA9464 > SXXZ01. Next base: position 3,653 of record CAINWP010000339.1, on the reverse strand, counting down.
ACGCTGGCCGCCCCACAGCGCCGAACAACCTTCGGTCTTCGGTCGCGGCTCCTTCATTCTGGCCGAGGGCCGACTCCTGGCTCTGGGCGAAGGTGGTTTGCTCGGACTTTTCCAACCAAACCCGGGACGTTGTGAAGAACTCGGACGCTGGCAGGTGCCCTCGCTGCATTACCCCTGCTGGGCGGGACCCGTCCTTTCAGGCGGCCTCCTGTACCTACGCAGCGAAGACCGACTGGTCTGCCTAGACCTGCGCGCCACGGCCAAACCTTAAGTCTTGAGACCTTGAAGCGAATCGGTGATCGACCCCGACGGCGCGTCTGCCTTCTCCTCTCGCCCCATGGATCCGTGGCTATCCCTTGAAACTCGGACGCGACTCGACCTCGCGTTGGAGAGCCATCGTCACTGGACCGGTCGCGATCTGGTTCCTGAATTGGCATCCATGGCGACAGCAGAGCGGCACGAAGCCTTGTGGTCGATGCCCAGGGTGCTGGTCTCACACGGCATCCAGGAGGACCCGATTTTCTGGTACGGGAATCAGGCTGCCCTGACCCTCTGGGAACTCGATTGGGAATCCTTCACGCGGACCCCTTCGCGCTATACAGCCGAAGCGCCCCTTCGAGAGGAGCGCGCCGAATTGCTGGATCGGGTCACACGGGCCGGGTTTATTGACGATTATGCCGGAATCCGTATTTCCAAGACTGGGAAACGTTTCCGCATCCGGCAGGCAGTGGTGTGGAATCTGCGCGACCGACAAGGTGCGTTCGCCGGCCAAGCCGCCTCGTTTACCCATTGGGAATTTCTACCATGAAGACCGCTGCTATTCTCGGAGCCTCCGCCGACCCTGCCAAATTTGGACACAAGGCCGTCCTCGCCTACGCCCTTCAGGGCTACACGGTTTGGCCGGTGAATCCCAAGGAATCGCACATCGCCGGCCACCCCACCTATCGCGACATTGCCTCACTCCCAGGCCGACCCGAGGTGATCAGCGCCTACTTGCCACCCCCCATTTTGCTAGGCCTCTTGCCCACCATCGCCCAAAGGGGCTGTGACGAACTCTGGCTTAATCCCGGCACCGACAGTCTGGAGGTTGTCGCAGAGGCTCAGCGCTTAGGTCTGCCGATCATCCGGGCCTGCAGCATTATCGGGCTCGGCCTATCCCCCGCCCAACTCAATGGTTCTGACGTGCTCGAGTGAATCGCCTCCCACCGGAGCACGGAAGTTCACCCCAACACACTTGGACTGGACTGCCGGCGCCGTTGAGGTTCACTCACGGGATGGCTTCCTTGACCCATGCGCTCATGACTGCCGCCGCCTTGGCCGCCCTGCCTCTGTCCGCCGCCAAACACTTGCTCTACGTCGGCACCTACACCGGCCCGAAGAGCGAGGGTATTTATGCCTTCCGCTATGACGATGGGACAGGAACCGCCGAACCCCTCGGCCTGGCGGCTAAGTCTACCAACCCGAGCTTCCTGGCAATCCATCCCAACGGGCGTTTTCTGTATGCCGTCAATGAGACCGACCAATGGCAGGGCAAGCCCGGTGGGTCGGTCAGCGCCTTCGCCATCGATACCGCCACCGGCAAACTGCGTGAACTGAATCAGCAATCCACCATGGGCAACAGCCCTTGCCACCTGTCCGTGGACGTCACCGGAAATCACGTACTGGTGGCCAATTACGGCGGTGGCAGCGTGTTATCTCTGCCTATCCAACCCGACGGTGGCCTCACCCGACACACCTTCCTCTCGCAGCACACCGGCGGAAGCATGAACCCGGCCCGACAGAAGAATCCGCACGCCCACTCGGTGAACCTTTCACCGGACAATCGCTTCGCTTATGTCGCCGACCTGGGCACAGACCGCATCCATGCCTATGTTTTTGATTCGACCCGAGGACTCACCGCTGCCAAGCCCCACCTCGATACCCGCTTGAAGCCGGGAAGCGGGCCTCGTCACTTCGCTTTTAGCCCCGATGGTCATCACGCCTACGTGATCAACGAGATGCTCTGCACGGTGACTGCTTTCCGGCACGAACCGGCTACTGGCAGACTTTCCGAAGTGGGATCAGTTTCTACGGTCCCGGCCGGAACAGACATGACGGGCGTATCCACCGCTGAGGTGAGGGTCCACCCCTCCGGAAAATTTGTCTTCGGCTCAAACCGTGGCCACGATTCTATCGCCGTTTTTACCCGAGACCTCACCACTGGGGCCCTGACCCCGGTGGAAGTCCGCAAGATCGGCGGGCAGACCCCCCGAAACTTTGTCATCGATCCCTCGGGCCATTTCCTCTTGGCCGCAGGACAAAGCTCGAACGACATCCGCTCGTTCCGCATCGATCCGACGACGGGCCAACTCACACCGACGGAGCAACACTGGGAGGTCGGTTCCCCAGTGTGCCTGCGGTTCGTGCCTCTGAAGTAAATTAAACCAGGTCAGCCCAGCGAGGGTTAGCCGCCAGTTTGCGAACCAAGTCCTTGATCTTCTGGGAGTCGGACTTGGAGGCCACCAAGGTGGCGTCATCGGTGAGCACCAGGATGCTGTCCTTTATTCCGACGAGGGTAATGGGGGTGCGCCCCCGGGTGCGACTATCGAAGACGATGTTGCGGGCCGCATCCACGTGAACCACGTCGCCGACGGCAGCATTGCCCTCGGCATCTTGCTTGAGGTGGCGGGCCAGCGCCGGCCAGGCCCCCAGGTCATCCCAGTCGAAACGACCATCGGCTACGACCACGTTCCGAGCTTTTTCCATCAAGGCGAAATCGACGCTGATCTTACGAATCTCGGGGTATTCTTGAGCCAAAACTGTTTCGAGGCGCTTGGGACTCTTGGCCGCCGCAGCAAACCAACGCTGGCAGGCTTGGTGCATCTCCGGTTGGTGATCGGACAACGCGTTGGTAAGGGTCACAAACGACCACACGAACATGCCGGCGTTCCATCGGTAATGCCCCGAGGCCAGGTATTCCTGAGCTTTTTCTAGGGAGGGCTTTTCTACGAACCGCTCGACGTTGAAGAAAGGGGTCATGAGCGCCTTGCCCGCTGCAGGCGCCGGCAAGGCATTCCCGGAATGGATGTATCCGTAACCCGTCTCCGGGCTGGTGGGCTGAATCCCTATGGTGACGATCACCTGCCCGCGCGAGGCCATTTCCAAGGCGTCGGACAGTACTTGGCGGAAGCCCTTTTCGTCGTGGATGACATGATCAGCAGGAAGCACCGCCATGACCGCGGTCGTGGAACGCGCCCCGACCACCGCTGCTCCCAACGTGACCGCGGCGCAGGTGTCGCGACCCACGGGCTCGCCGATGACATTTTCTTTGGGTAACTCGGGTAACTGCCGCCGAACTTCGGCCGCCTGAACGGCGTTAGTGATGATGAGGATGTTGGCCAACGGCACCAACGGTCGCACTCGATCCACGGCCTGCTGCAGAAAGGAACGATCCCCCAGCAGGCGGATCAATTGCTTGGGTGTCTTCTCACGACTCACGGGCCAGAACCGCTCGCCTCGCCCACCAGCCATGATGATGACGAAACGGTCAGTCGAACCTCCGCGGACGACGGGCGCGGTGGATGCTGCGTTCCGGGACACGGGACGAGACGTCGCTGCCGGAGCTTTTTTGACGTTCTTGATGCTCTTGACCGCAGTGGCAGCCGCCTGAGGGG
>CAINWP010000338.1 GCA_903854475.1 uncultured Verrucomicrobiota bacterium | reverse complement strand
CCGGCTGGGTGGAGTCCCCGCTTTGCTCCGACGGACCCACCCATCTTCCCCCGAACCGCCTCCAAGGCGCTCCCAAACTGAAACCGCCTCGAGTGTCTCAAAGCGCCCCAAAGCCGTCTGAACACCACCCCCACGCCGAAACTCCTGGAGCCATTTAGCGCACCGACTTCGCGGCCGCGATGAGTTCCCAGAACTTCGGATTCCCCTCCAACTGCTCATCCTCACCGGTCGGCAGGCTGGATCGGTAGAGGAAATCCTTCAGCGTATTGCGACTCAGAATACGGTGCACCACCACCCCGAGTGGATGCCGCTCAAAATAGACCCGATAATCCCCCAAGCGATATCGCGTCAGCGTCCGCCCTTGCCGGGACAGGCTCCCGAAGGCTCCTTCCTCCCGCATCAATTCAGAAGGAAGCCCCCGGAACTGCCCGAGCACCTGCAATTGCAGGTCCTTGGGGAGCTTGGACAACTCAGCGGCGCTGATCGGATTGAAGATGATCTGGAACGGCTGCATCTCCCCGTCACTTTCCTACCACCACCCCCGCCTGTCGAGCCTCCCCACTTCAGAAGCCTGTCCCCTAAAGACACCCTGGAAAACCCAGAAAACTCACAACCCCCACCTCCCGAGCCCTATCCCCATGGGCTATAAAACACACCAGCGGCCGCGGGACCGGGCCAGAGCGAGCGTAGGAACGTGAACACCCTGTTCCCCCTCGCGCGCAGCGCGAAAGCCCAGCCTCTCCCCACGTTCCCTGCGAGCGGAAGCCCGCTCCCGCAAAGCGCCCACCCATGACCCTACCTCATCATCCCCGGGACAACCCCCAGAGTTCCAAACAGCAAAACATTGCCAAACCAGCTACCTTGCATTACACAATAGCAATCATGAACCCGCTGTTGATAGCCAGCCTCATCGGGTTCCCCTTGTTGTCTACCGCACTCCTAATCATGCAACGGCTCACTCCCCGACCCATAGCTGAGTGGGCCACCCACCCCATGAAGCAGCACCCCAGCCTAATCGCCCTCGGCCTCGCCACCGCCCTGTGCAGCTGCAGCCCAGCCCCTCGCATCACCGTAAAGAACGATTCGCCCCACACCTTGAGCAACCTCGTCGTCTCTGGTACCGGCTTCTCGGAACGCCTCCCCATCCTAGAACCCGGCACCCAACACCAGTGGACCGTCACTCCCAGCAGCGAATCCAGCCTCGGCCTGCGCTTCGATGCCGCTCAGCGAACCGTGGACTCCGGAAAACAAGGCTACTTCGAGCCCAAAGGACGCTACCGAATTGAGGCCGTGGTCCGTCCCGACCTAAACGTCTCGCTCACCACCAAGACCTCCTGGTTTTAGTCAGCCCCAACTTTCCCAACAATCCATGTCGGACTTCTTTGACAATTGGGTCGTTCAAATGCGCAAAGGCGTCCTGGAACTCTGCATTCTGCGGACCCTCTCGGTCCGAGAACGCTACGGCTACGAACTAGTCAAAGAGTTGTCGCAGGTCCCCGGCATGGGCCTCACCGAAGGCACCCTTTACCCCCTGATGTCTCGCCTTAGACTGGCCGGTCTGGTCAGCACCCGCCTGGAAGAATCGTCCAGCGGCCCCGCCCGCAAGTATTACTCCCTGACCCCCGAAGGACTTCGCACCCTGAAGACCATGAACGTGTTCCTCGAAACCCTTCAGCACAGCACCCAACAAGTCGGAGTCCGCTCATGAACACCTGGACCCCCACCGCCCGCGCCGTCCTCCAACGCCATCTCGATCAACACCGCGCCCGCTTCGCCGCCGACGGAGCCGAAGCCGATGAAGTCGTCGCCGATTTGCGCGACCACGTCGAACGCGAGGCCTCTTCTCTGAACCTCTCCGTGGTCACCGAGTCCGATGTCCGGCGCATCCTCGCGCAAGTGGATCCCAGCCTGCTCGAGAACCCCGCCATTCCTGGCCTCTCCACGCCTCCCAGCCAAGCCCAGGACCCGTCTCCGCCGCTCGAAGGCCGATCCAGAAAAAGTTGGCTATGGTTGATCCTCCGGGCCTTTCTGGGCGTTCTTTTACCCTTCGGAACACTCCTCTTCGAATGGGCCGAACACCCCTCGGCCTCCGAACTCCTCGATCCCATCCCCACCCCGTTCCACATCCTGCTCATCGCCTTGGTGCCAGTGACCAACGCCCTGGGCCTCTGGCTTCTGGAACGTTCCGCCCAACCCCTGCCCCGATGGTTCGCCTGGATGCTTTCTGCTTCCTTGGGCATCTCCGGGGCTTATGCCGTGGCCTACGCGCCGATCACCCCCATCGCTGTGTTCGGCATCATCTACTGCGGCCTGGGACTCATCCCGTTAGCCCCCTTGATCTCGTGGATTTTCGGTCTCCGCCTTCGAGCCGCCGGTCGAAAACGCGCCCAAAACCACGCGGTATCTTGGCCACGACACACTTGGATAGCCTCGGTAGGGTCGTTGCTAATTTTGGCCGCACTGGCGCTGCCGGAATTCTTCACCCTTCGAGCCTTGCGAGATGCCATCAATGGCGAGGAACCCACCGACCGCCAGGTGGCCATCCGGTGGTTGCGGAAATGGGGCACCGAGAAAACGGTGCTGCGCGCCTGCTACGGCACACGACGTCAGATTTGGGACAATGCGTTGGACCCGTTCGAGAACCGCAAGTCCCGCCCCTTCACCGTAACGCCAGAAGCCGCCCGTTCCGTCTATTTCCAAGTCACCGGGCGCGCCTTCAATGAGGTGCGACCCCCGCTCGGCTCCCTACGGGGCGTCGGTCGCGAGGTGTTCCAGAATTTCGAGTGGGACCCCTCGATCGGCGGTGAAGCAGTCGCCGGCCACGTGTCTGGCCTGTCCCTCCAATCCTCCCGCCTCGATGTCACGAGCAACGCCGACGACGGTTGGGGGTACACCGAATGGATTCTCGAATTCCGCAATGACCACCCGTCGCGCCAACGCGAAGCCCGGGCCGAGATCCAGTTGCCACCCGGTGGCGTTGTGTCGCGCCTGACCCTCTGGGTGTATGGCGAAGAACGCGAAGCTGCCTTCGCCGGCCGCGGCGAAGTCCGTGCCGCCTATCAACAAGTGGCCGTCGCCCAGCGCCGCGACCCCGTCCTCGTCACCACCTCCGGCCCGGACCGCGTGCTCATGCAGTGCTTTCCGGTGCCCCCCAAGGGCGGAACCATGAAAGTCCGCCTCGGTATCACGGCCCCCCTAACGCCGCTGGGTGCCCGAGAAGTCGCCTTCGTCTGGCCCCGCATTGTCGAGCGCAACTTCGCCTTCGCCGAGGCTCTGAAACATCTCGTCTGGCTCGAGTCCCCACAAAAGATACTGAACCCTCCGTCCGCCTGGGGCTGGAACAGCTCCGGCACCAACAGTCTGACAGCAACCATCCCCGTCTATTGGGGGCCCCACGCGTTCCCCACACTAAAACTGCAGCGCAAGGCCGAGACCACCAGTCCGTGGAGCATCGATGACCGTTCGACTCCGCACGCCGCCGTGCGACAAACCCTCTCCTCCGTCACGACACCGTCCCGAGGGAGGTTGGCGGTGGTGATAGACGGCGGCCGG
>CAINWP010000337.1 GCA_903854475.1 uncultured Verrucomicrobiota bacterium | reverse complement strand
GTCCGTGCCGCCTATCAACAAGTGGCCGTCGCCCAGCGCCGCGACCCCGTCCTCGTCACCACCTCCGGCCCGGACCGCGTGCTCATGCAGTGCTTTCCGGTGCCTCCCAAGGGCGGCACCATGAAAGTCCGCATCGGTATCACGGCCCCCCTAACGCCGCTGGGAGCTCAAGAAGTCGCCTTCGTCTGGCCCCGTATTGTCGAACGCAACTTCGCCTTCGCCGAGGCTCTGAAACATCTCGTCTGGCTCGAGTCCCCACAAAAGATACTGAACCCTCCGTCCGCTTGGGGTTGGACCATCACCGGCACCAACAGCCTGACAGCAACCATCCCCGTCTATTGGGGGCCCCACGCGTTTCCCACACTAAAACTGCAGCGCAAGGCCGAGGCCACCAGTCCGTGGAGCATCGATGACCGTTCGACTCCGCACGCCGCCGTGCGACAAACCCTCTCCTCCGTCACGACACCGTCCCGAGGGAGGTTGGCGGTGGTGATAGACGGCGGCCGGGATGGGCAGGATGGCTGGCAAGCGCTTCGGCAGTATTTGGCTTCAACGCCAGCCCGAGGCGACTTGCGCCTATGGGCCTACGAAGACGGAATCCGCGAATCGGCGACCATCAACGAAGGCCCCTTCAAAGCCGCCGTCGAGCAGATGGAACGCAACACGCCTCAATTTAAGGGCGGCCACGATCCGCTCCCTGCGCTGGAGGCCGCTTGGGGTTGGGCCTCTCAACAGGCCGGCGGCACGGTCCTTTGGATCCACGGCAACGTGCCTGTTCTTCTGGGCGATCCTCAGTCGATATCCCAGCGACTTCAGCGAGGGGAGGCCACCGGAGCTCGACTGGTGGACCTCCAAATCACGGCGGGGCCCCATGTCGCCGCCAAGGAATGGTTCGCACAAACCCTTTATGAATCCGTGCCCCGGCTCGGTACTTTGGAAGACGATCTGAAACGGTTCCTCGACACCTGGAGCGGGCTGACTCCCGAGTGGCATTGGCGCCGCGAGCGATCCGAAAATGGAAACACGAACGGCCTCACCGCATCGCGCCATCTCGTCCGCCTCTGGGCCCGTGATCAAATCAACCAACTGCGCCGGCAGCGCAACACCACCGAGGCCGTCGCGCTGGCCGGTCGCTGGCAATTGGTCACTCCCGTCAGCGGTGCTGTCGTCCTGGAAACCAAGGCTCAATACAAAGCCGCTGGACTGACGCCTGTGGATCCGTTGACCACACCAGCCATCGTTCCTGAACCTGAAACCTGGGCCCTCCTGATCCTAGGCACAGGAGTTCTGACCCTCTGGCAACAACGCCAAAAACGCTGACTCAGACTAATTTTGCCATCGACGTCTGCCGTGTCGCCGGCGGGTCCGCGTGAAAACGGCAAGAAACCATTACTGCAGAGGAAACCGGCCTTCGTCACTCGACCGGCGTCTTTTCAAGCTATTGCCACACCGGGTACGGCTAAATTCCAAACGTGCCCTTCCCCAGGTAGGGCTGGATCTTTGTGCGACGGCACGTGCCACCGGCGCTTTCGGAGAAATCGCCCTACCCTCTGAGCCGCCCTACCCTCCGAATCGCCCTACCCTCCGAATCGCCCTACCCTCCGAGTCGCCCTACCCTCTGAGCCACCCCACCCTCTGAGCCACCCTACCCTTCGAGCCGCCCCACCCTTCCCTAGGTAGGGCTGGATTACTGGCCTGGGAATGGAGGGGGCTGGATGTTGCGCGGGCGAGAAGGGTTGGCTGGCACTGTTCCGCCCAATTGATCCGGAGACGGTGATATCGACGGCACCTCGATGCCGCCATGGACCGCCGTCCCACCCGCCTGAATGGCGTTCATGGGAGTGGATTGCAGTGTGCCGAATCCGCCGCCACCACTCAGGACAGCCCCACCCCGCCCGATGACCGTGGGCATCTGGCCTCCCTGAACCGCCCCTGGAAAAAAGGCACCGTTCATCGCGCCAGCGTTGTTGCCCGGCTGATTCATAATCGCCGGAGGAGGTTGGTTACCCCGCAATGCGCTCGGGGGAAGACCCGGAGCCCCTGGAGCGGCCCCACCGGGCACGCCACCGGAACCCGGCACCTTCACGGCATTGTCTTTAAAATTCAGGGGGATGTCTTCGCCATTGAAGGCAATGAGCACCGTCTTTTCGATCGAATCGATGGAGACTAGTTTAAGCACGCCATCAGCGACGTTTACTTCATCATCCAAGATCAGGGCTCTGGGATACTGGATCGGTTTGCCTTTGGGCTGATACGCCACGAAGGCTCGCTTCTCGCCACGGATGCTGGTGAATCCCGTCAGAAAGAATTCTGGCCGATCCTTCGGTGGTTCTTTTTCAGGCTCCGGCGGCGGCGGCGCGACCGGCGGTGGTTTGATGCCGAAAGCGTTGCGCTTGGGAATCCGGGCATACCGATGAGCCAACGCCGCCGGTTCCGCTGCTGTCTCAGGCTCGACCAACGCCCCTGCGCCGGTGGAAACCGCTTCCACAGCCGGCTCTGCTGACTGCGATGCCGTTGAGTCAGCGGAGGCCTTTGAATCCTCAGCTCGAACATCACACACCATCACCGCAAGAAATCCAGCAGCCACCACGGCGGCTCTTCGGTAAATACAAGGATGCTGCCTGTGAACGGCTCCCTGCTGGGACATCGACATGCCCTCAAAAACACCGGATGTGGCAAATGGTTGCAGCATGGAGGAAGTCTGTTCCCAGCCCAACTGGGAGGCACAGCATTCGCCGATTCCAAGGCCCGTGCCCAGAGAAGATTTTTTGAACAAAATCAAACACCGGCACTCTGAACCTCGCTCCTTCAAGTTTCTTGCGCCCACCGAGTCGTCCACCGGAGTCAATTTCGCGTCGACAAACCCCAGCTACCGCCCCTCCAATTACAGCCTATCGGGTCAGTCCGCAGGGGGAACGCTCCCCAGACGGCACCACGACCGATTCGATCCTTCGAATGGAAACAATACATTCTTCCAGACCGCCCACCTCGGCCCAGCTCGCCCCCAACGCGCCAACGGCCGAACCTAACGGTCGATTATTTCGCCCCATGGACTGGCTGACCTTCGTCTTGGTGACGCTGTTTGTCATGGCCGGTTACATGTACACCGTGGCACCCGACCTCACGCTGGAAGACTCCGGTGAATTGGCTGTGGGCTCGATGTATGCGGGTGTCCCACACCCTCCCGGTTATCCGGTGTGGACGATCTACTCCTGGCTCTTCACCAAGATCCTCCCGTTCTCGAGCATCGCTTGGCGGGTGGCGGTTTCCTCAGCCGTGGCCGCCGCGCTTTCGGCCGGCCTGACCGCCCTGCTCATTTCCCGCGGATCGAGCCTCATTCTGGAAGGCATCGACCTATTCAAAGACCTGCCGCGACGCACGGAAAATGCCATTACCTTCGTGGCGGCCTGGGTCGGCGGATCGCTGCTGGGCTTCAATGGATTCATCTGGAGCCAGGGCGTCATCGTCGAAGTGTACACCTTAGCCGTGCTCAACCTCGTGGGCATGTTCTGTCTGTTGCTCATGTGGATGTACCAACCGGACCGCCGCCGGTACCTGCACTGGGTCTTCTTCCTCTTCGGGCTGTGTCTTTGCAATCACCAGACCTTGATCGTGGCAGCCATGGGCATCGAGGTGGCCATCGCGGCGGCTGACAAGCGCCTGGGTCGGGACTTTTTCCTCGGCAACACGATCATCTGGCTTCTGGGCTTGCTGGCCCACTTCGCCGGCAAAATCCATACGTTCGAGGGCAATTTGCCGGTCTTCATGATCTACAACCTGGTCGGCCTTGGATCGTTGGCCGCCATGCTTTGGCTCGCATCGGAGACCGGTAAACTCGGCGACCAACTCCATGTCGTTCTGTTGGCCGGAGGAGCCTTCGCTGTGGGTGCGGCGTTCTACTTGTACATGCCCATCGCCTCGGCCTCGAACCCGCCCATGAACTGGGGTTACCCCCGCACCTGGGAGGGCTTCGTGCATGCGTTCACTCGGGGGCAGTATGAAAAAACCAACCCCAGCACCGATCCGGTGGTGATCTTCCGCCAATTGTGGATGTACGCCCAAGGGGCCCGAGAAGAATTCAACTGGGCTAATCTCCTCGTGGGTCTCGTACCCTTTGCCTTCCTCAAGAAGATGCGCCTCCGCGAACGGGCTTGGCTCATCGGCCTCTCGGCGATTTACCTGTGTCTGGCGGTCCTCCTGCTAATCCTCCTCAACCCCGGCATCGACAAGTCGGCCAAAGAGTTGGTGAAGGTCTTCTTCACCACTTCCCACACCGTCATTGCGCTCGCCGTCGGCTACGGCCTGGCGCTCGTGGCCGCATTGCTGGTAACGCGATACAACAAGGGGAACACCCGTTTCTTCATGTGGGTGGGCGGAGCCGTGGCTTGCGCCTTCAACCTGTACGAATTTGTCGATATTTATCTAAGTACCAACTTCACCATTCTGCGGGTGGCGGGAGCCTTGAGCTTGACCCTGTCCGTGGCGTTCACCGGATGGATTGTCCTCAACCGCGAGAAGCTTCGCATTGCACCAGTTTTAGTTATTTTCGCCCTGATTCCCTTCGACTCAATTCTCTCGCACTGGGGTGACAATGAGCAGCGCGGCCACCTCTTCGGCTACTGGTTCGGCCATGACATGTTCGAGCCCGGCCGCGATGCCGGCCACGGTAAGACGCCCAAGGGCACCAATGGAGCCCCCCTCTATCCGGCGATGGCCCCCCATGCCGTCCTCTACGGCGGCACCGATCCAGGGCGCTTCTGCCCGACGTACATGATCTTCGCCGAGTCATTCACCCCGGCTCAGCACCGCTTGGATCCCGGATTTGACCGCCGTGACGTGTACATCATCACGCAGAATGCCTTGGCCGATAATACCTACCTCGACTACATCCGCGCCCACTACAACCGCTCCGATCAGTACCAGTACGACAAGCCGTTCTTCCTCGGCATGCTCAACGACACCAAGTCGGAGGCCCGGGGTAAGACCAACACGATGGCCTCGCTCTTCGCGCCGCTCGATCGCGTGGTCCAGGGTCTCGGAGCCTCGATCGAGGAAGACCGCCGGGCCGGTGAGTCCCTCTTCAAAGCCGACCACTTCAAGGACTTCGCCGCCTTCACGACCAAGCTCAACGCGGCCGCCGACCCACTCTCGGCGTATCTGAAAACTCAACTCAACGGAGCGTCGACACCTCAGGCCGTGGCTGACGGACTCAACCGACTCCTGCGCGGGCCGTCTCTGGCCGAAGACTCCGCCCGATTCGCCACGGTGAAGCTCACCCCCCATGTGCAGGCCTTCGCCGTCCAGAACCCGCCGACGCCCAATCGTATTCGCCTGAACCGGCTGCTGCTGGAAAGCGCCTACCCTGGCCTCTTCACCGCTAGCCCCGGCGGGCTCTACCCCGACCGCGAAATCCTCTCGGCCACCCCCGAAGACGCGAGCAAGGCCTTCTCCGAGTACACCATGGATGCCGCTAAACGGTACCCCAACAATCTGAAGCCCGGTGAACAAGTATTCACACTGCCCGACGGGCGCATCTCGGTTTCGGGCCAGGTGGCGGTCATGCAAATTAATGGCCTGCTCACCAAGGTGATCTTCGACAAGAACCCCACGCACGAGTTCTACATCGAAGAATCCTTCCCCCTCGACTGGATGTACCCGCACCTGACGCCCTACGGCATCATCATGAAGATCGAGCGGAACCCGGTGCCAGAGATCACCGAAGAAATGGTCCGCCGCGACCACGAATACTGGAGCCAGTATTCTGAGCGATTCATCGGCAATTGGATCAATTATGAAACCCCGGCCCGTGAAGTTTGCGACTGGGCGCTGAGGACTTATTTGCAACGCGACCTAACCGGTTTCAAGGGCGACCCGGCCTTTGTCCGCGATGACAACGCCCAGAAGGCCTTCTCCAAACTGCGCAACGCCATCGGCAAATCCATTTACGCGTCGCGGATAAACACGCCCGCCGCGAGCCCGCAGGTCCAGCAACGGATGATCAAAGAGTCGGAGTTCGCCCTGAAGCAGGCCTTTGCCTTCTGCCCGTACAGCCCGGAGACCGTCTTCAACTACTCCCAATTGCTCGCCACGATCGGTCGCTACGAGGACGCGCTCATGGTGGCCAAAACCTGTGAGATTTTCGATGCCGACAACCTCGGGATCCGCAACCTCGTCGAGCAACTCGAAGGCATCCAAAAGGGAGCTGCACCGACCGCCAACGCCCAGACCAAAGCCAAGGCCTCTGGACCCAATGCGGACGCCAAGTCCGTGTTTGATCTAGCCTCGGCGTATTTCTCATCAGGACAAAGCAACCAAGCCGTGGACGCTCTGGAAGTCTTGCTGACCAACAGCAGCACCAAGCCCGAGGTCTTCCTGTCGCTGGTAGACGGCTACCGTCAACTCGGTCGAGTGGACAAAGTCGAAAGGGCTCTAGCCCGATACACCTCGGCCGAACCCACCCGCCCCGAAGGGTGGTACGATTTGGCAGCCGTCCGGATCGCTTCCGGCCTCAAGGACAGCGGAGTCGAATCTCTGCAGAAAGCCTTGGCTCTGAGCGACGCCCGCCTCGCCCAAGACCCTAAGGCCATCGACTTGCGGAAGCAGGCCGCCCGAGATCCACGCCTCAAGGGCATCCTCTTGCCGAAGTAGTTCACGCCAAAAAACACCCCACCCAAAAATCTGCCTTGCGCGGGCGTTGGCTCACCCCAACCTCGCGGCCGATTTTTCAAATGAACTATTCGATCGCGCGCCGCGCCGCCTCGCTGTCTCCATCCCTCACCCTCGTCATCGATTCGAAGGCCAAGGAAATGAAGGCCAAAGGCGAGGATGTTGTCGGTTTCGGAGCCGGTGAACCCGACTTCGACACGCCCCAGCACATCAAGGACGCCGCGGCCGCCGCTCTGGCTGCGGGCTTCACCAAGTACACCCCGAGCAGCGGCATCCCGGAACTGCGCCAAGCCATCGCCGACAAGTTCCAGCGCGAGAACGGCCTGACCTACAAGCCTTCGCAAATCATCGTCAGCAACGGCGGCAAGCACTCCTGCTACAATGTCATCTTGGCCACCTGCCAAGAGGGCGACGAAGTGATCATCCCCGCCCCCTACTGGCTGAGCTATCCCGAGATGGTGAAGCTGGCCGGGGCCACTCCGGTGATCCTCGAGACCACCGACCAGACCGAGTTCAAGGTCACCCCGGCGCAATTGCGTGCGGCCATCACGCCCCGCAGCCGCCTCTTCATCCTCAACTCGCCGAGCAACCCGACCGGCAGCGTATACACGCCCGACGAGATCAAGGCCCTCGGTGACATTTGCGTCGAGAAGGGCGTGCTCATCATGAGCGACGAGATTTACGAGCACCTGACTTATGATGGAGCCCAGGTGAAGAGCGTGGCCAGCTTCAGCCAGGCCCACTACGACCACACCATCATCGTCCACGGATTCGCCAAGGCCTGGAGCATGACCGGGTGGCGGCTGGGTTTCTTGGCGGCACCGGAACCCATCGCCAAGGCCATCGACGCCATCCAGAGCCACAGCACGAGCAACCCCTGCTCCTTCGCCCAAAAAGGCGGCGTTGCGGCCCTGACCGGCTCGCAAGCCCACCTGCCCGGTTGGCTGGCCGAGTACGCCAAGCGCCGCACCCGCGCCTGGGAAATGCTCAACGCCATGCCCGGCGTTTCGTGCGTGAACAGCAAGGGAGCCTTCTACCTCTTCCCCAACATCTCCAAGACCGGACTCAAGTCGGCCGACTTCTGCGCCCGGTTGCTGGAGCAGGAAAAGGTCGCCGCCGTCCCCGGCATCGCCTTCGGTGCCGACGACTACATCCGCATTAGCTACGCCACGAGCTTGGCCAACATCGAAAAGGGCCTCGGCCGCATGGACCGCTTCGTGCGCTCGCTCTGAACCCGGAGTCTCGTCTCCGTCTCGGCCGGCGAAGCCGCCGTTCACGCCCGACCCATCTCAATGTGTTTCGACAGGCCGGATTCCCCAAGGATCCGGCCTGTTTTTAATTTCGATCCCCATTTCCATCACGCGGCTCGAAAGCGGAACGAAGGCCTTCCCCCACCCCGTTCAGAGCGGCCAGCATCAAGGCCATCAGACCGGCAGGAAACACCAGCAACCACCACCGCACCCGCACCGGGTTGAGTTGCGAGGCTCCATCGGCAATTAACGTGCCGAGACTGGCTTGGGGTGGCCGCACTCCGAGCCCGAGAAAACTCAGAAAGGACTCGTAGAGCACCACCGCCGGCACCGTCAGGGTGAGGTACACGATG
>CAINWP010000336.1 GCA_903854475.1 uncultured Verrucomicrobiota bacterium | reverse complement strand
CGTCGTCTCAGCCCGCAAGCGCGCCGCCAAAGCCACCTTCACTGAATCCCCCTTGGGCCGAGTTTTGAGATCCGCTTTCTGCCACCGCCCCAGCTTCAACTCCGCCGCGATGATCAGTTCCGCCAGCGTCTCCGCCGTCTCCGCGCGCTCCTCGCCGTAATGCTCCGCCCCCATCCGCTCGCTCATTTGCGTCAGCAACTCCTCCCGGAACTTCTCCTCGCCCAGACACCAACCGCGCCGGATCGGCTTGAACCCGTCGCCTTCCTCCGTCCCGCGCCATTCCTTTACCTATCAATATCAAGAACCGACCCTTTTACTTGATATCCGATCGGAAACCGCGCCACAACTCATCGTCCGAATAGATCAAGCCTGCGACCTCCGCCGGATATGAGTTGGGTTCAACTCGCGCTTTGATTTCAGCCCGCCTTTCAACGCTCGACTGCTCGGTTGTACTCCGCCTCCCAATCCAGTCCTGTTTTGGTTCCTGGGCTCAGCCCTTGTCGGGAAAAGGGGTCATCGGAAAAGAGAAAAGGGGTCAGTTCTTGATATTGTCTACTCCACGCCCAGCTTCCTCCGGCGATACAAGAGATGGTTCAGACCCCTTTTCTGAACCAGCGGGACACCGGTTACAAATCCGTGCGGTTGCTCGCCACAGCTTTGGAGAGAAAGAGCATGTTGGGCAGCGTGTAGCCTTCGAGTTGAGGATCCCGGTGAAATCCCTTGGGGCGCTTTAGCGTCCACTCGTACACGCCCTGTTCGGGATTCTAGTTCCGGTTGGACGAAGCAAACTCCTGTTCCTTGCTGCAGGAGTTTACGAACTCGCGGGCCGGTGGGCAAAGGTGTGCCTCACGCATCCCTGAGGATGCTGAAGCTGCGATACAACGCTGCGCTCAGAGGGTTGTTCAAACGCCAGACGATCGGGATGGGTCCTTTTTCACACCGCTCCCAGCGTTCGAGTCGAACCTCACCCAAGGCGGCAAATTCATGGTCGGGAGTTTCGCGGACAAACAAGAAGAACCTCCAGCCATTGCCGGGACTTTCTGTGAAGCGTTGCCCAAGTCGGTTGCCGGGGTTGGCCCGATTCTGGGTTTCCCAAGCGAAGAGTTCGGGACTAATCGCGTAGTCGCGGTACTTCACTCGATCATGGAACCCCTCGCTCTTGTCGAGTGTAACGAACAGCACGCAAAGACGCTCTTCGGTAATTACCAACACACCTTCCCGCTGGACGGGACGCCGCGTTTGGTTGGTGTAACCAAACGCGGCGAGGATCTCGAGCCGGCTATACCTGCAGTGCAACGACAGTGGCCATTCCGCAAGGGCTCCCATCATTGGGTGGCCTGGATTTTCGCTACACTCCTCCAAGTATGCCAGCAACTCGGTCACCTCCCCGCGGAATGCGGGGTTGTTCAAAAGGGTTGTCCGGAAATCCGGCAACGTGATGAGCCGGCTTGTCTCATGATAGATTTGGTGGGCCAGCATCAACGGTGCACGGGTTTGAATCGAATCCGCTGAGGGGCGGGCAACTCTGGCTAGGTCAACGGGCGGGGTGGATTCGATTTCGGCACAACTCGATATCCAGTCGATCCAAGCCTTGAGCAATCGTGGGTCATTCGCGTGAAGCAAGCGACCCGCTCGCTGCAACAACATCTCGTCCTCTGGCCCATAGGTAAGGTGCGGGAGACCTGCAGCGCGCAGTAACCCCTGCCAAGAACGCCCATTCTCATAAAGCTCGGTGAGTTCAATCCCCTGGTCCCTGAGAAAATCAACCAGTCGCAGCGGTCCAGACCGGTTGGCTGCCCAGGCCATCACTTCACCTCGGAGCCGACGGGCATTGATCTGAAGACTTTGCCGCAAGTTCGCCAAGACCCGCTCTCGAGCCACCTTGTCGAGCTGGAGGTGGCATCCAGGCGGCAACTGCCCGAAGCCTTTTTCAACCGCCTCACCCAATTGTCGACGACTGAGTCCGGTCAGACTCCGATAGAGGATGTCGAAACGGAACTCCTGCTCGTAAAGCCCTACGTAATCGAGCACCAGACAGCATGACTTACCAGGGTGGTGCCGCAGGCCACGGCCTATCTGCTGCTGAAACACAACCGGACTTTGAGTGGGCCGAAGCAGGAACAGGGTGTTAACGGCCGGAATATCGACACCCTCGTTGAACAGGTTGACCGAACACACCACCTGCAATTGGCCCGTCTGCAGCCGACCAACAACCTCTTCTCGGATCTGATGGGAATCGTCGGCGGACACCGCCACCGCTGCCAATCCGAGTTTCGTGAATACCTCCGCCATGAACCGGGCATGATCCACGCTGGTGCAGAAGGCCAGAGCCCTCATGGCGGCGAGATCGTCCACATACCGTTCGATCGACTCCGCCACACTTCGCGCGCGGATGTCGCTGCTGGTCAATACTCGTGACACCTGGCCCATCTCGCCCGCACGACCCCAGTTCACCCCACGAAAATCCACCGCATCGGCCGTCGCATAATATTCGAACGGGGAGAGCAATTGCTGATCGAGCGCATCCCAAAGTCGCAATGAACAGGCGGGTGATCCGTCGGGTCGCGAGTCGAAAAACTCGCTCAGCGGCTGGCCATCGAGACGCTCTGGCGTGGCGGTGAGCCCCAAGAGGATGGATGGCCGAAGGTTTCGGAGGACGGCTTGGAAACTCGCCGCCGGAAGGTGGTGTGCCTCGTCCACGATGACCATAGTCCAATAGTCACCACCCAGTTGGCCCACGAGATCCCGACTGTTGAGAGTCTGGATCATCGCGAAGAGATGCTCATGGCCGGCGGGATCCGTTGAACCGTCAAGCACCTCGCCAAAAACCCCGTCTCGGAGGACATGTCGGAACGTAGCTCGGGCCTGCTCTAGGATCTGGCGTTGGTGGGCGATGAACAGGAGTCGCGGTTGGCCACCTCGCTGGGTGCAAAGCCTCCGGTAGTCAAAGGCCGAAACCACGGTTTTGCCGGTTCCGGTCGCGGCGACCAGCAAGTTACGATTTCGCCCATGCGCTCGTTCATGCTCCAAACGATCGAGCATCACCTGTTGGAAACCCTTCGGCTGAAGGTCGAACCAGGTCCGCAGCGCAATCACCTGACCGGCTGGTCCTCCTCGTTGAACTTCTAGTGCAGTGTCTCAAATAAGTCTTTCCTAATATTAACCGGCCATGCCATCTTTTGGACATGGCCCGACCGAAGATTCCGTTCGAACTTTCCCCTGAACAACGGGCAGAACTTCAGCGCCTCATCCAAGCGCCGAAT
>CAINWP010000335.1 GCA_903854475.1 uncultured Verrucomicrobiota bacterium | reverse complement strand
GGGATGAGATTGGTAGGGATGAGATTGGTAGGGATGAGATTGGTAGGGATGAGATTGGTAGGGATGAGATTGGTAGGGATGAGATTGGTAGGGATGAGATTGGTAGGGACCGTGTCCCACGGTCCTCCCTGGAACGTGCGCTTGGGCCAGCCATCTCTGCCGAATCATGGAAGTGCCAGGTGCCCCATCCATCTCTGCCGTTGCCTCAGCGGACTGGCGCTGCATCTTTGGGCACGTGATAGCGACGACGTTGAGATCCGAGCGACGGGGTAGAGGCTTTTTTGCGGCAATCCTCGCGGTCGGGATCGGTGGGGTCACTCTGGCCCAGCAAATTCCCGTCACCGAGAAGACCCTCTCCAACGGCATGAAACTGCTGATGGTGGAGCGCTCGGGTGAACCACGCATTTCCGGCGGATGGGTCGCCCACGTGGGCTCCTCCAACGAAAAGCCGGGCATGACCGGCATCGCTCACCTCTTCGAACACATGATGTTCAAGGGCACTCCGACTCTCGGCACCAAAGACGCCGTCAAAGACCGGGAGATCATGGAGCAGCAGGAACGCCTGCGCGAAGAGATCCGTGTTGAAGAATCCAAACTCCGGGCCGCCCTGCGTCGCGGGGATGTCACCGACATTACCAGCCCCGAGTCCAAGAGCCCCCGGCACCGCGAACTCGAGGCTCAGTTTAAGAAGCTCATCGACGCCCAGCGCGAGGTGCTCGTGAAGAACGAGTTCGACCGCGTCTACACCACGGCCGGCGCTTCAGGCATGAACGCCTTCACCTCCGAGGACATGACGGCCTACTACATCACCGTCCCGGCCAACAAGCTCGAGCTATGGATGTGGATGGAGAGCGAGCGCCTGCTCCGGCCCGTGTTCCGCGAGTTCTATGCCGAACGCGACGTCGTGTTCGAAGAGCGGCGGATGCGCACCGAATCGACCCCGATTGGCAAATTTGCCGAACAGTTCAATGCCATGTTCTGGGACGCCCACCCCTACCACTGGCCGGTGATTGGATGGCCCAGCGACATCCCGGCCATTTCCAAGAAACAGGCCGACGAATTTTACGCCCTGTACTACCAACCGCAGAACCTCACGCTCATTCTCGTGGGCGACTTCCAGGCCGACGGAGCCGTGCCCATGGCGGAGCGCTATTTCGGGCGCATCCCGCGAGGCAGCCAGCCTCCGCCCGAGGTGACCACCCTTGAGATTCCGTCGCTCGGCGAAAAACGCTACTACGCCGAGGCTGAAACCAATCCCCAGGTGGAGGTGATGTGGCGGACCGTGGGCTTCGGTCACAAAGACAGCTACCCGCTCGAGGTGGTCCAGCAGCTCCTGCTCGGACGCACCGGTCGCCTTCACAAAGGCTTGGTCTTGGGCTCCCAAGTTTCTACCGAGGTGTCGGCTCAACAAGACTCCCGAAAGTGGGCCGGTGCCTTCGACATTTTCGCCGAGGTGAAGGATGGACACACCACCGACGACGTTGAAAAAGCCATCGAGAAAGAACTGGAGCGGCTTAAGACCGAAGACGTGCCCGCTGAGGAATTGCAGAAGGTGAAGAACAACTTCGCCGCCGCTGAGTATCGCAAGCTTTCGGCCAATACCCCGATCCTCTTCCAACTCATCTTCAATGAAGGCTTGGGCGACTGGCACGAGGTCAATACGGCCGGCGCTCGGATTCAAGCCGTCACCGCCAGTGACGTGAAGCGGGTGATGGGCCAGTACTTCAAGAAAGAGAACCGGGCCGTGGCAGTTTACACCCGTAAGGCTGGCTCTGGCTCTTCGACCGAAGACCCCGACATGACTGGCTTGTCGCCGGAGCAGAAGCCCGTGGCGCGACAAATCACCGCGGCCATCCAGGGCGAGAAAGACGCGGCCGGACTCAAGGCTCAATTGGCCAAGATCGAAGCGGCCCTCGCCACTGTGGATCCCAAGAAGCAACCCCTTCAAAAATTCATGATCCGCAAGATCACCGCTCGCATCTCTCAATTGGAGAAGCGCTGAAGACGATGGGCTTTGCGGATCACAGGGGCTCGAACGTCGATCTGTTATCCAGTCAAACTGACCTCAATGAGCCTCGCCTCATCTGAATTGGATTTGCTGCAACCGCTGAGAGAAATCTACGGCGGATCCGGTGCTGTCTTGCCGCGATTGGAGATCTTGGCCGGCTCTGAAGTGCCCGAGCCCTACGGCAGCCTCTTGGTTCACGACCGCGACATGACCCGCACCCTCGAGGCGCATCACGGCGACAGTATTCGATTGCGCATGTGGGCCAGCAGCACCCAGGACGGCATTTACCGTCGCATGGTGGCGTTGGAGTTGGAGCACTCGGGACGTCCGGTTGAATTTGGGGCCACGCGTGTTTATTTGGAGCGTTTCCCGGAGCCCTGGCGAAGCCTAATCATCGAGGGCCATCGTCCGCTGGGTGGCATCCTTAATGCGTGGGGCATCGCCTACCGCAGCCGCCCCTCGGCCTTCTTCCGAACCGACGCCGACGAGCGCATCCGCGGAGCCCTCGGCCTTGCCGCCCCCGCCACCCTCTACGGCCGCCGCAACACCCTTTCCGACCCCGAAGGCCGCCCCCTCGCCGACATCCTCGAAATCCTCCCCCCCTAACCCTGCCGGGGACCCTGCCGGGGTCGGTCCCACCTATTTACACAAAAAGTGCCAGTCTCACACTGTGTCACTGCCGGATTAGTAAGCCCTCCAATCCCGTGTCAACTGCGTCCGGAACGGGCCGTCGGCCTTCGCCCCGTCGTCGTAAGGCCTCGCGGTGACGCTTGCGGCCGGATGCCGCGCTCACGTAGCGTCCGCACAGAAAAACCAATGAAGGTCTACATCGACGGTCAGTTGCGCGACGAAGCCGACGCCACCATTAGCGTCTTCGATCACGGTCTGCTCTATGGCGACGGTGTCTTTGAAGGCATCCGCATGTATCACAACCGCATCTTCAAACTGCGGGAGCACATCGAGCGCCTGTACTGGTCGGCCAAGGCCATCCTCTTGGAGATTCCGATGACGCCCGAGCAGATGATGGAAGCCTGCTTGGAGACCTGCCGCGCCAATGGTCTGCGCGAAGGGTACATTCGACTCATCGTGACCCGGGGTAAGGGAACCCTCGGCTTGGATCCGCGCCGTTGCCCGAAACCGTCGGTCATCATCATCGCTGCGACCATTCAGCTCTACCCGGAGTCGGTGTATCAGGAAGGAATGACCATCGCCACGGTCCCGACGACCCGGATGCTGGTCAACTCGGTCAACCCGGCCATCAAGTCGCTCAACTACCTCAACAACATCCTAGCCCGCATTGAGGCCAACCTGATCGGCGTCGAGGAGGCCATCATGCTCAACTCCGAGGGCTATGTGGCCGAATGCACCGGCGACAACATTTTCATCGTCCAGAAGGGCAAGCTCTACACGCCGCCGTTGAGCGCTGGTGCCCTCTACGGCATCACGCGCAACACGGTCATTGAATGCGCCAAGAACATGGGGATCCAGGTCGGCGAGCCCAACTTAACCCGCTACGATATTTACACCGCCGACGAGATGTTCCTTACCGGCACCGCGGCCGAGATGGTCCCTGTGGTGAAGGTCGATGGCCGAGTGATCGGCAATGGAAAACCCGGACCGATGACCGCCCAACTTTTGGCGGCATTCCGTGGTGTCACTCGCCACGATGGGGAGCTCATCTTCAAGGAATAGCTGAGGTTCAATCGTCGGGAAGGTGTTCCGCTCCCCTCCAACTGTGCCTGCCATGAGACCTGGGATGACTGTCGAACGGTTCGAATTGATCACGGGTCGATATCCACGGCTTCGGGTGGTGCTGCTTGGTGACTTTTGCCTCGATCGATATTTCGATATCGATCCGGCCCGCTCCGAGATCTCCATCGAGACCGGATTGCCGGTGCACAATATCACCGGGGTCCGGTGCTTGCCTGGGGCGGCAGGCACCGTGCTCAACAACCTGGTGGCGCTCGGGGTGGGTACTCTCCGATGCCTGGGACTGCGGGGCGACGACGGTGAGGGCTTTGAATTGCACCGCGCACTCGCCGCCCGGCCCGGCGTCGATCTAGACGGTTTTCTGGCTGTTCCGGCGCGGAACACCTTCACCTACACCAAGCCTTTGCTGCATCGGGTGGGTCAGCCTCCCGAAGAGTTGAGTCGCCTCGACCTTAAGAACTTTACCCCTACGCCGGTCGAGGCCCAGACGGCCGTCATCGCGGCGATGGATCGCATCGCGGGCGATCCCGCCGGCGCCGATGCCTGGATGGTGATGGACCAAGTCGACATTCCGGAAACCGGCGTCGTGACCGCACGGGTCCGCGAACGTCTTGGGCAACTGTCTGCCGCCCACCCGAACCTGCCTATTGTCGCCGACAGCCGCCGCGGACTCGAAGGCTGGCCTGCGGCCCATTGGAAGATGAACGCGGCGGAGTTGGGCCGCCTGACGGGGCGTAGCCTCTCGGATCCTCCGGACGTAGTTTCGGCGGCTCGTTTCATGGCGATGTCCTTGAAGCGGCCCGTCTTCATCACGCTGGCGGAGCGGGGGATGATCGGAGCCTCGGCCGAGGGCGCGGTGGCTCATGTGCCTGCCTACCCGGTTTGCGGGCCGATCGACATCGTGGGGGCCGGTGATTCCGTGAGCGCCAATCTCACGGCCGCACTGGCTGCCGGAGCCGAGTTGCCCGAGGCCATGCACTTAGCCATGGCCGCAGCCAACTGCGTGATCCATCAACTCGGTACGACCGGCACGGCCTCGGTGGAACAACTCCGGCATAAGATTTTCGCCGCCTGAATCCTCCCTCGATTCGCTCTCAACCCATGACCCTCTTTCTGCGCCTACCGCCCGCGCCACGTTGGGCTCGATGGATGGCCCTGGTGTCCATTCTGGGCGTGCTGTCGGCCTGCCAACGCCTGCCGCATACGAGCGCTCCGGCACCCATTCCATTGGTTTCAAAAACGTTTCCGGTGGGCGTCTATGGGGTGCCGGGTGTTGCCGATTTGCAGGCAGTCCACGCGGCGGGTTTTTCGTTGGTGATGGGTGGCCTCGATCCCGCCTACATGGACGCTGCGGCCCGCTTGGGACTGGGAGTGATTGCTAGCCCGGGCAGTTCGGCCGGGAGCGCGTTTGACGCGGCCAAGGTGCGCGAAACTGTGCGGCGCTGGGATCGACATCCGGCCCTGGCGGGCTGGTACCTCATCGATGAGCCCGACTTGAATGAAGTCCCGGCCGAACAGGTAGCACTCGCACGCGACACCGTGAAATCGGCCGGAGCCCAGAAACCCACGGCGCTGGTAGTGGCCCGCGGATGGAACCTCGCCAAGTTCCACGCGGCCGACCTATTGATGGTCGATTTCTATCCGGTGGGGTGGATTCCCGTTCCCGCGTTTTTTCAGCACATGCGCCATGGGGCGACGGCCGCACGAGTCGGAGGTAAACAATTTTATGCGGTGATCCAGTCTATGGATTGGGGAGCTTATCAAGCAGTTGAACCGTTCCCTCCGCCCTTTGCTCCGAGACCGCCCACCGAAGGCGAATTGCGCAGTATGACCTGGGGAGCGCGTCTCTTGGGGGCCGACGGAGTCGTCTATTATCCCTACCGCGACGGCACTTGGGAGATGCCCCAGCATCCGGACACCTGGAAAGCCCTAACCAACGTGGTGCAAGAAATTCGCCGCTGGGAGCCGATCTTTGCCGCGCCCGCCACCTCGAGGCGGCCTCCGCGTTCCGAGATGATGACCGAGCGTCGTAATGAGGCCTTGGAACCGCCCATCCTCTGGTCAGTGAAAACGGTGGAACGGGGTAATGGATTTGTTAAGGCGGGTGATTATTGGATTCTGGTCAATACCACCGAACGCCTTCAGCAACTTCGCCTCACCGACACGACCTGGTCGGAGGTTCGCCTTCCCGAAGTTTGCAACGGAGAAGAGATGGCCGTGGACGTCGACGGCTGGATCCCCGCCCTGACCCCGTTCGAGGTCCGCATCTTGGGGCCTATTCCTCCGCGATAAACCCGATGGGTGTTCGAGGTGCTTTGGGTTCGGTTGGAGAGTTCTTCGGCCGTGTTTGAAATCGCGTCACTCACGCCATAGAGTTGGTCCATGTTCTCCCGCAGGTGGTTTGTCGCATGGCTGGGGTGTTGGCTGGGTTTTCTGGCCTCGGCCGAGCCGCGTGTTCCGTGGACTTCGGGGCGGGTTCAGGGTTCTCCGGAGCCGCCCCCGAGGGTCCAAGTGGAGCGTGTGTATCCGAGGCTTCAATTTAAGGATCCAGTAGAATTGGCCTTCGACCCATTGGGATCTCGGTTGTGGGTGTTGGAGGTCGGTGGGCGCTTGGTTTCGTTCGTTCCTCGTCCTGAGGCCGCCGCCGCCGATGTGTCCCTCGATTTGGGCAAGGTTCGCAGTCCCTTTGCGCAGGCTCTCGGATTCGCCTTCCATCCAGGCTTCGCCACCAATCGGTTCCTGTATCTGGTCTATGTCGTTCAAGATCGGGATCCGGCCGGAACCCGCCTGAGTCGTTTTCGCGTGGAACCCACCGACCCGCCACGGGTGGATCCGGCGAGCGAACAACTCCTGCTGACTTGGATGGGCGGGGGACACAACGGCAGTTCGCTCCAATTCGGTCCTGACGGATTCCTCTATGTCTCTACGGGCGACGCGGCCTCACCGGAGCCTCCGGATGCGCTGCTCACGGGGCAGAATCTCGACGATCGCCTCAGTTGCATTCTGAGACTGGATGTCGATCACCCCTCGGGTACCAACGCCTTCTCCATCCCCCCGGGGAATCCGTTTATTGGCCGCAACGGAGCATTGCCTGAGATTTGGGCCTATGGGTTTCGCAACCCGTGGCGCATGTCCTTCGGCCCGGATGGGGCCTTGTGGTTGGGCGATGTGGGATGGGAACTCTGGGAAACCGTCCACCGGGTTAAGACCGGCGGCTACAATGGTGGTTGGAGTCGCATGGAAGGGCCTCAGTTGGTCAATGCAACCCAGCAACCGCCGACCCCCATCCAAGAGCCTGTGCTGGCCTTGCCGCACAGTGAGTTTGCCAGCATCACCGGAGGCTTTTTCCATGACGGAGCCGACGGATTGCCCGAGCTCAAGGGGACGTATGTTTTTGGAGATTGGGAGACGGGCAAAATTCGCGGGCTCCGGTTGGAGGGAGATCGGATCGTCTGGAATGAGGAACTGTGTGACACGCCCCTGAAGATCGTCGCCTTTGCCCGCGATCCCGCCGGTGGTCTCCTAGTGATGGATTACCGCCCCGATGCGGGAATTTATCGCCTGAGCGCTCGCAAGGGCCCGGGCCCGGGTGGAGCTTTCCCGCGCCGACTCTCCGAGACCGGGCTCTTTGCCGATGTGGCCCGACAAATCGCAGCACCGGGCGTGGTAGAATACGCCATCAACGCTTCCCAGTGGTCGGATCACGCGCGGGCGCGGCGGTGGGCGGCCATTCCGGGTCAGGGCGTTGTGAAGACCAAGGTCGGGCGCGAGTCGCATGAACGGCGCTGGGAATTTCCAGACCAGTCGGTCTTGGTAAAAACCTTGAGCTTAGACCGAGAATCGGGGCGGCCAGAATCCGCTCGCCCGATGGAAACCCAGCTCCTGCATCAAAGCGGCGACGCTTGGCAGGCCTACAGCTATCGGTGGAATGAGGCCGGGACCGACGCGGAGTTGGTGCCGGCGGGTGGTGCGGTCGGTGAGTGGACTCTTCGTGATGCTCGAGAGACGGGCGGGATTCGTACCGAGTCCTGGCGCTTCGCCTCGCGCGCCGAGTGTCTGCGATGCCACAACACGTGGGCGGGTCCGCCACTGGCCTTCAATTTCGAGCAATTGCTCGGCAACGGCGTCCCGGGCGAGGCCGGTCGGTTGGCGAGTCTGGGAGTCATTGAAACCCACGATGACCTGAGTGCGCTGGCTCGGTTGAGTTCACCCTCGGATGAGACCGCCAATTTGGAATCTCGGGCGCGCTCTTGGCTGCATGCCAATTGCGCTCATTGCCACCGGTGGGGTGCGGGTGGGGCCGTGTCGCTCTTTCTGAATTATGATCGACCCCTGTCCGACAGTCGCCTGATGGATGTCATGCCCGCGAGGGGAGGGTTTGGTTTGACCGATGCGCGCCTCATCGCACCGGGTGATTCGTGGCGGTCGGTGGTCCTCTACCGCATTAGCACCGAAGGATCGGGCCGGATGCCCATTCAAGGTTCGCGCCGGGTAGATCCGCATGGGGTGGCTCTAGTCCGGCGTTGGATAGACAGCCTGTCCCCAGCGCCGACCGCTAGCCGGGCGGTGCAGTCTGCTCGATCCCGGTTTTCGTCTGCCTCCTCCGAAACCCTGCCGCTCGAGGAAACGTCCGGAGCACTCGCCTATTTGGGACGGGCGATCCATCCGGATGTGGCCACGGTTCAACGGGCCTTGAGATCGACCAACGGGCCGACTCGGGATTTGTTCGGGCGTTTTCTCCCGGCCTCCCAACGACGTCGCGTCTTGGGTGAGGGGTGGGATGCGGCTGTGCTCAATGGGATCACGGGCGATGCCCGACGCGGTCGGTCTCTCTTCCATGGTGATTCAGGCCCTCAATGCGGCCGGTGTCACCAGGTGCAAGGCGAGGGACAACGCTTTGGCCCACCGTTGGATGGAATTGCCTCCAAGTACACCCCGGCGACGCTGCTCGATCACATCCGCTGGCCCTCCCGACAAATCGCCCCAGAATATGCCCTGCGTCAGGTGGAAACCCGAGACGGCCTGCAGCACAGCGGATTCTTGGTTTCCCGAGATGCCCTAAATTTGCGCCTGCAAGGCCCAGGGGGTGGTGTGACGACCGTGCCACTCAACACAGTGCTCACCGACACGGTCTCGCCGGTGTCCGCAATGCCTGAGGGGTTGCTGGACGCACTGACGGCCCTCGAGGTGGCCGACGTGTTGGCCTACCTCAGCGAGTTGAAATCCAAGCCCTGAACTGAAGGCTCGGTCGGAGACATCCGATTTGAAGCTGTCGGCTCGCCGGGCGATTTAACCCATGTCGGCAGTGAAATAGAGGATCCGGCTGCAAGTGGGGCAGGCGACCAACTCGGACTGCCCCTTGGCGGAGACCACCGCTTGGGTGGTGAGCTGCATGTGGCAACCACCGCAGACATTGCCGCCCACACCCACGATCACATTGTCGCCCTTGGTCTTGAGCAGACGGTCGTAGCGGTTGAGCACCACCGGGTCATCAATGCCGGTGGCAGCACTGGCGCGCGCTTCAGTGGCAGCGGCGAGTTCCTCGACCAGGTTTTTTTCGCGGGCGACCAAATCGGCCAATTGGCGATCGCTTTCGGCCTTGAGGGCCGCATAAGCCGTGGTGGCAATCGCGAGTTGCTTGGAGGCACTTTCACTCTGCTCCATCAGCTCCAACTGTTGATCTTCGAGTCGGGAGATTTCGCGTTGGCTGGTTTCGATTTGGTGTTCGTAGGCCTTGTACTGGTCATTGCTCCGCGTCTCATTTTGCTGGACGCGCACTTTGCCGATGCGGTCCCTCAGCGCGTCGGCGTCGAGTTCCAGTTTCTTGCGATCGCTCTCAAGATGTTGGCTCTGCTTCTTGAGCGCCTCGTACTCGGCCGCACCGGCGGCAGCCCTGTTTTGGATCACCAGCCGCTGACCCGGAACGGCAACCACCTCGGCCCGAACGCGGAGGAGACGGCGATCGCGATCCTGAAGGATCAGCAGTTTCTCGATGATCGGGAGCATGAGGCCTGAATCTATCGGCTCACTCCCCGCGGGGCAAGGCCCCGGACCAGACTCCCAACCTGAAACTCGAGGCCCGCCTGATGCCCGCCAACGCAGCAGCGCCCTCCCAGAGCCGTTCGATGAGGATATTTGTTGCGAGGCAATAGACTCACTGGCGCGCAGCGAAGGAGGCGTTATCCTCCGTCCATGGTGCGTTCTAATTCTATGCTTTCTGGCTGTCGGGGAGCGCTGTTGGCGGCGCTCGTTTCCGTTTCCGCTCTTGCCAAAGAATCCTCCCCTGGAGCAGCCAGCCCCGCCTTGGACATGGCGCGGCAACTCAACCAGGCATTCATCGAGGTGGCCGACTCGGTCTCCAAGTCGGTGGTCGTTATCAAGGTCAAGACCAAGGAAGACCGCGAGGGCGGGGCCCTTGAAAACAACCCGTTCTACGAACAATTGCCTGAGGAGCAACGCCAGCAATTCGAGCGGTTCTTTGAGAAATTTCGCGGACAGCAGCCTCCCCGCCGCCAACGGCCCCAACCCGAAGCCAACGATCTCGAGGGGAATCCCTTCTACAACGGACGTGGGTCCGGAATGGTGATGCGCGAAGACGGGTATATCCTGACCAATAACCATGTGGTTGAAGACGCCGAGGCCATCTTGGTCGTCTTCAAGGACGGTCGCGAAGTGAAGGCCGAGGTGCGAGGTCGCGATCCGGAGTCCGATCTGGCGGTGATCCAAGTGACCGAGAAGGTTCCGGGCCTGCTTCCGGTGAAGTTTGCTGATTCGGACTCAGTGAAGGTGGGTGAGTTCGCCATCGCCATCGGAGCTCCCTTTGACCTCGAGTACAGCGTCACCTTTGGCCATGTCAGTGCCAAGGGCCGGCAGGTAGAGGACATGCGCACCTTGTCCGACCAAGACTTCATCCAGACCGACGCCAATATCAACGTCGGTAACTCGGGCGGCCCATTGGTCAACATTAACAGTGAGGTCATGGGCGTGAACTCCATGATCCGTACTTCGATGGGAGTTGGAGTGGGCATCGGTTTTGCAATCCCCTCCAACCTGGCCCGTGAAATCGGCAACCGTCTCATCGAAGACGGTCGGTTTGTCCGATCCTGGTTGGGAATCGGCATCGCGGATCTTCGCGAGTATCGCCGGTTCCGCGACATCGACACCAAGGCCAAGGATGGCGTGGTGGTGCGGTCCATCGAACCCAACGGCCCGGCCTATGGGTCTGAGCTTAAGCCGGCCGACGTGATCGTTTCGGTGGACGGCAAGCCCGTGGCCACCACCCAGCAACTGCGCAGTCTCATTTCTCGCAAAAAGGCCGGGACCGAGGTCGTGATGGATGTGTTTCGTCGCGACGAAAAAATTCGCGTCAAGGTGAAGCCCGATGAGAAGCCCACCCGCGACATGTTGGCCTCGGGCCGCAAACCCAAATCCTCCAAAGAACCCGCGGGCGTGATGGAGTTGGGCATGACCGTCAAACCGTTGACCAAAGAATTGGCCAAACAATTTGAGGTCGAGGTCACCGGGGGCGTCATTGTCACCGAGGTTCAGTCTGGATCCTTGGCTGATCGCTACGAAATCAAACCCGGTGACATCATCACCGACATCAATCACGAACCGGTTCGCACTCCGAAGGAATTCCAGACCGAAGTATCCAAGGCAAAGGGTCGTATTCTTGTGAGCTTCATCCGCGATGGCACCCCGCAATTCGAGGTGCTGAAGGAACGCTCGAAATGATCAATGAGGTTTGGGGTCGCTAAGGCCTGATTGGCAGCGCTCAACCGGTTGAAGCACCCAGCAGTCCCGACAAGGGGAACTGCTTGGGGCTTGGGGCGAAGACCTGCTTTTGGAGGAGAACTCCCTGAAGAAAGGAACTCGCAGCAAAAAGGCCGGGCGATTTTTCCGAAAGCGTCGAGTGATGGAGTGCGTGCGGACCGAGAGGACTCGATCCCTACCGGGAGGTGGGCGGCCCCGGAAGGGCCGCAAAGGCGGGTGGTGGCAATCGCTAGCGATGGTAACCCACCGTCCATTCCCCTGTAACCGGTAGGGACGGTGTCTCACCGTCCATTCCCCGGGCTTGCCAAGGGGGGGCTCAAAGAGCCGCTGAAAATTCGTCGAGGC
>CAINWP010000334.1 GCA_903854475.1 uncultured Verrucomicrobiota bacterium | reverse complement strand
GGAGAAGAAGAAGAAGCTCAACTCTGCTTCGGCATAAAGCATCACCCGCCCGTCGGTCGAATTGTAGGAAACCTCGGCCCCGAGACCGATACCGATGCCCATCAGGTACACTTTCCCCTTCAGGGACGCCGAGAAACCCAACTCCTCGAGTTCGAAGATGTAATAGAGCCTCGCCGACATCGAAGCCTGGAAGCCGAAGAACGTGCCACCGAACTTAATTGAACCGCGGATGTCGATCCCATAGGAGCCGTTGGACTGCACCCAACCCGCCAAACTCACGGTGGCGATACCGAAGAGCGTCGTGCTGGCCTCGAAACTGAAGGCCCACTCACCTCGACCTAATTGGACGTTCAACGGCACATGAGAAGGCACCGAACTGGCCGGCCGAGTGAACTTACCACCCACCTGCGCGGTGATCTTGATGTTGAATTTCAGGATCTCGACGATGCTCGCTTCGCCCTCCAGCGACAGGTACACCGACTTGGCCTGAATCTTCCGACCCGCCAGATCCACATCGCGGTTCATCGTGTTGATGTAGAGCTGGCCCTTGGCCTTCACCTTGATGATCTCCACCAAGTTAGCCTCCACCTCGATAGAGGCCCCCAGGGCGATGCCCTCGCTGCTGATCTCCACACCGATCTGGATATCCACCTTAGCGATGCCCACCAGGTTGGCCCTAGCCCGGCCCTCCATACGGAACACCTTGTTGACACTGTTGTAGGAGATCTGGACCCACACCTCGGCCTCGAGCACGCCGGCGAAGATAATCGTGCCTTCGACGCGCACCAGAACCCCCGGGTTCAAGGTCAGGGTGGTCTTCTCATCCAACTTCACCGTCTTGACCTCGGAGGTCGTGTTCAACTCCATGCGGAGCTTGGCGTTGAACTCCAGACCTATGGACTTGCCTAGAGCCTCACCGGAAGCGACCTCCAAGCGGAAGGCACCCACCATGCCCTGGTCGGAGATGTCGATGTAGGCATTGACCTGCACCTTTCCGAGCGGCCCCAGAGTCATGTAACCGTTGATGCTCAACGTGAATTTCTGGTCGGCGATCAGGAAGAACAGGTTGGCCTCGACCTCGAAGCCGCCCGCGATGGTGAGCTTGCCCGAGGCGCGGATCAGGATGTACCAGCCAGCCGGTTGGTAGGTGCCATCGATGTTCTTGGCGGCCCCCTTGATGGTCACCGTCCGGACTGTGGTCGGATTGGTTAGACGGTTTCCATCGGCATCGATCTTGGGGCTGCCGTCGGCATTGAAGGCCGGCACGTTCTCGGTCCGAGATTCTTCCATGACCTTCCCCTTTTCGTCCCGCATCGTCTCGAAAGCCGGGTTAGTCTGAGGGATCGTGAAGACAATGTCCTTGCCGAAGGTGTTGATCTGGACCAACGCCTCGACCTCCAGCTTCAAGCCGGTGATGCCCGCGGTCAGGTTACCGGTGAAACTCGCGGCAAAGCCAAACTTGCCATCCTTGGCACCCAGGTAAACCAACGCGGTCACGCTCAATGACAACAACGGAGAGCTGCGCGGCCCAATGGTCAGTCGGCCCGAGGCGATCAGAGTGAAGCCCTGCGAATCGATGCTGATGGCGAAGCTCGCCGCCAGACGGAAGATCTCGGTGTCACCCACCTTGAAGGCGCCGACCGCCGAGATCACGAACGTGAAGCTCTTGGCCCGCGCCACTTGATGCACATCCAGGTAGTCCTGGGATGCGTATTGAATCTCTACCTTGGTGTCCGCGCTAATTGACTCAGAGAGCTGCACCGTGGAGTTGTAACGGTCTAGCACGTAGTCGCCGGTTTTACCTCCGTCCGTGGACTCCACCAGGAGATTACCATCCTGCTTCACCGTCAAAGTGCCTGTCGGCTTCGGCGTATGCGTCAGATAGAGCGTCTGAAAATCACCAGCCGTGAGGTTGAAGGTGTCGTTGGTGGTCAACTGCTTGGTCGCGGCCAGACGCAGGTCGATATTCTTGTCCGCCCCAGTGGTGTTGATGGTCAGCGTGAGCCCGCCTTGCAGCACCAATCCGTACTGCTCGAGCTTCTTCAGTCCGTCACCGGTCTGGATGCGCAGAGCTCCGTACATCTCAAAACCATCGCCGTGCTTGATCACCAACTTGCCCGCGGCAGCGCCGATGACCCCAAGCACCGCGACCTCCAACTTGGCCGAAACATCCAAACGGAATTCGGTCGGCGTAAACGTCAGCGTGGCTTGGCCATCCAACTGCGCCCACAGGGTGTTGTCGAACAGGTCGGCCCGGACACCACCCGCGATGATCACCTGGAATCCGGTCGGCTCCGGAACCGTTGAGGCGGGGTTGACACCCGTTTCACCCGTCACCGGGTCGACATACTGGGCGCGGTACGAATACGTCACCCGCACCGCCTGGCCCTGGGTGGGCACCGCCTTTAAAGTCAGCGTGTTGCCAGATACCG
>CAINWP010000333.1 GCA_903854475.1 uncultured Verrucomicrobiota bacterium | reverse complement strand
ACCGGGTTGAGTTGCGAGGCTCCATCGGCAATTAACGTGCCGAGACTGGCTTGGGGTGGCCGCACTCCGAGCCCGAGAAAACTCAGAAAGGACTCGTAGAGCACCACCGCCGGCACCGTCAGGGTGAGGTACACGATGACCACCCCGGCGAGATGGGGCAGGAAGTGCCGGAGCATTAGTCGGACCGGGGAAACCCCGATGGACTGGGCGGCCAAAATGAACGGTCGTTCCCGAAGACTGAGCACCTGAGCCCGGACGACGCGCGCCATGGTGAGCCAGGACACCGAACCCAAAGACACCATCATCGCTGCCAATCGAAAGGCAGGAATCGACGCAGGCCACCGCTCCGAAAGCCATCCGACACAGCGGGTCTCGAAAATTGTCAGGGTTAGCATCACCCAGACCACCGTGGGCAAGGCGTAGAGCACGTCGACCAGGCGCATCATCCAGGCATCGGTCCGCCCGCCCCGCCATCCGGACACCAGCCCCCAGCTCACCCCAATCAGCACGCTGACCCCGGCTCCAACCGCGCCGACCAGAAGCGAAATGCGGGTTCCCACGAGCACTCGGGAATACAGGTCCCTGCCATGAATGTCGGTGCCCATCCAATGCGAGGCTCCGGGAGACACGAAGGGCGAATCGCTCCCCTGATTCGGATCGGTTGCCAAGACCCCAGGGCCGAGCACCGACACCGCGGCGATTAACAGCAGAAAGACAACGCCGCTCACCGCCATTGGGTTACGGAGGAAGCGTCGCAAGGCCAGACGCCCCGGACTGGAAGGATCCGTGTTCATGACCGGATGCGGGGATCCACCCACCGCAACAACAAATCCGACATCAAGTTCAAGACCTGAAGCAGCACGGAGTAGAACAGCACCATGCCCATCATCATGGTGTAGTCGCGGCTGAAAAAGCTGTTGATGAAGAAGGCTCCCGTTCCCGGGATCTGGAAAACATTCTCCACGACAAAAGAACCCGTGAGCAAATCAGCCAGCATCGGCCCGGTGTAGGAAATCACCGGCACCAGAGCGACGGGCACCACATGCCGCAGAATCACCGCCGTCTCACTCAGCCCTTTGGCACGAGCAGTTTGCACATGAGGACTCCGAAGAACTTCTAACATCCCCTCGCGCATCCATCGCGCCACGCGGGCGGCAAAGTAGAGGCCCAAGGTGAGCGTGGGCAGCACCGCGTTTTGCCAAGGCCCCCACAGCGCCACGGGAAACCACCCGAGCCACAGACCGAAAACCAATACCAAAAGAGGCCCCAGAACAAACACGGGCACGCAAACCCCTACCAGAGTTAGTCCCGCTGCGGCGTAATCTGCCCAACCGCCCCGCTTCAACGCCGTTAGAGCCCCCAATGGAATTCCTAAACCGATCGCCACGCCAAAGGCCATGGCCCCCAGCGACAAGGATACCGGCACTGTCTGACCCAGCAGGTCGTTAACAGAATGGTTCCGGTACTTGAGCGAGGGCCCTAGGTCTCCGCGCATGACACTCCCCAAATATCGCCCGTACTGTCGCCAGAGGGGTTCATCCCAGTGATAGCGCGCCTTCAGGGCTGCCTCGACCTCGCGGGAAGCCGCCGCGCGCTCTCGATCAAAGGGACCGCCCGGAACCGCCCGTAGGAGAAAAAAACTCAGCGTCGCCACCACCCAAAGCAGGACAGGAATTAAGGCCACTCGCGCCATCCAGGGTCTCATGGGCGGATCCTCCTCATGGAAAAGAATGGGTGTTCATCCATCCGATTGGGCCAAATTCCACCAACTTTCCGGGGATCGGCCGCATAGAGTCCCACATGGCTGTAGAGGCCCGTCACCGGCACAGCCTCTTCCACCAGAAGGGTCTCAGCCTGGCGAAGGATTTCGAGCCGACGCTGGGGATCGGCCTCCGCCGCTGCCGCTTGGAGTAATCGATCATAGCGAACCTCTTTCCATCCCGTCCGATTGTTGCCGCTGTCGGAGAGGAAGCAGTCCAGGAAGGTCATCGGGTCATCGTAATCGCCTACCCAGGATCCGCGGATGAAGTCGTAGTTCAGCGCCGACATCTCGGCGAGGTAGGTCTTCCACTCCAGCGGACGCAATTCGACCCGGATCCCCAAGTGTTCCCGGAGCATGGATTGGATCTCCACGCCGGTCTGCTCGTAGATCCTCGAGCCAACATTGAAGGTGTATTCAATGGCTGGAAACCCCCGCCCCTCTGGATAACCGGCCTCGGCCAAGAGGCGTCGTGCGGTCACCGGGTCGTAGGAAAGCCCTGCTGGGGGTTGGTATCCTCCGGTTCCGGCCGGCGTCACCGCAGCGCTAGGTCGCTCGCCCATCCGGGTGATGCGGGCTGTGATCCGGGATCGATCCAACGACATGGCCACGGCCCGACGGACCCGAGCATCGTAGAAGGGTTTGCGCGTGGTGTTAAAGCGGATGAAGTCCTGACCCAGGTAATCGAACCGATGGAAGTCGGGACGACGGGCCAACTCTGGGCCCAGCTCGCCAGGGATGATCTTCCGGTCAGAAATGAGGTCTACTTCGCCGTTGAGGAACAAATTGAGCGCAGTCGACGGATTGTCGCCGCTGAGGATGTCGATGCGCTCGGCCATCACCTGAGCGGCATCCCAATACTGGGGATTCCGGCGCAAGCGGAACCGATCATTCACTCGCCAACTCAGGAGCTCGTAAGGACCGCTGCAAGGCAACGGTTCAGCGCGAATCCAATGATCGCCCCACCGTTCCACAGCCCGCTGAGGCACGGGAAAGAACACCCGGGAGGCCATCAATTCCAAGAAGTAAGGCGTCGGATTCTCCAGATGAACGCGGACCGTGTGAGCATCCAGTGCTTCGGCTCCCAACCGGGAGGCATCGCGAAGTTCACCATTCACGATGGCTCGGCCATTTCGGACGCAGAAAAACTGGCTGGCATAATCGGCCGCCGTCGCCGGAGTGACCGCGCGCCGCCACGACCACACCACCTCATCGGCCTCCATTGGCTCACCGGTGGACCAGCGGGCCTCCGGGCGGAGGAAGAAGGTGTAGCTGAGTCCATCGCCGGAGATTTCCCAATGCGAGGCCAACCCCGGCATGGCCGTGCCGTTGGTGGGATTAAACCGGGTCAAACCTTCAAACAGCGCCGAGGCGATACGCCCATCGGCCTGCCCTGTGAGGATTTGCGGATCGATGGTCTCCGGCTCCGGACCATTGTGCAGGACCAGATCGGCCCGTTCCAATAGCGAGCAACTCGTGAGAACCCAGGCACCCACCATTAAAACCCCACCGAGAGCGCGAACCGCAAGCCAGGTCCTCAAGGATTCAAACAGCCGGGCCCACCAACCCGGGCAACAAAAAACCCCCGTCTTGCGGACGAGGGCATTTTGTTGAACCAAACTGGAGATCACTTTGCAACAGGGGCAACAACAGGGGCAACAACAGGGGCAACAACAGGGGCAGAAACCGGCGCCTTCGGGGCCGCGTTCGTCGGGGTGATGAGAGTGTTGACCGCGGACGCAGCTGAAGAGGCAGGAGCGGCGGCTTCAGAGCGGGTCACTGCCTCGCGCACCGCTTTAGCCGCGGAACCTGAGCTGTTCTTCATGTTACCCAACCAAGCCAGAAGGATGCAGAGGCCGAGAAAAACACCGCCGGTCCACTTGGTGATGGTCGTCAGCGCGCTGCCAGCACCGGCACCCAGAAGGGTATCCACTGCGCCGGAACCGAACGCCATGCCCATGCCAGCCTCTTTCTTAGGAAGCTGGATCAGAACCAGCAGACCCAGAAGAAGGCACACCAGTACGAGGATAAAACTCAGAAGACCAATCAGAATACCCATGATATAAAAAAGTTGGGGGAGGAGTTGAAGTCGGAGGAAAGACTCAGATTGAGTTTTTAATAATATCCACGAAACCCTTGGATTCCAAAGAAGCGCCACCGACCAGCGCGCCGTCAATGTCGGGCTGCTGGAGCAGTTCGCGGGCATTGGAGCCCTTCACGCTGCCGCCGTACTGGATGCGAACGCGGCGGGCAATGGCCTCACCGTGCATCGAGACGAGCACCTTGCGGATGAAAGCATGAACTTCTTGGGCCTGAGCGCTGGAGGCTGTCTTGCCAGTTCCAATGGCCCAGACCGGCTCGTAGGCAAGAACTGTCGATTCCACTTGCTCGGCTGTCAGTCCTGCCAAGCTGCCGCGGAGCTGGGTCTCAACCACCATCTCGGTGATGTTTGCCTCGCGCTCTGCGAGGGTCTCGCCGACGCAAACGATGGGAATGAGGTTGTTCGCGTGAGCATTGGCAGCCTTCTTGGCCACTAGAGCGTCGGATTCCTTTTGGAACTGGCGTCGCTCGCTGTGACCCAAGATCACATAGCGCACCGACAGTTCACGAAGCATGCCCGGGGCGATCTCTCCGGTGAAGGCACCATAGACAGAGTCGCTGAGGTTTTGAGCCCCCAGACGAATATTCGAACCCAGCACGAGTTTGGAAACGTCGGAAAGGGCCGTGAATGCGGGGCAAACCACCACATCCACTTCCTTTACCGCGGCCAACTCGCGAATCAGGTCCATGACCAAGGCCACAGCCTCGGAGTTGGTTTTGTTGCTCTTCCAGTTACCAGCAACGATCAATTTGCGCTCTTTATCCATGCGAAGCAGAATTTGAATATTAGCCACCGCCCCGTTGGCGTAAAGGGGGAAAAGGCACCCAACCCGCCAATCCTTGACCGACTTCAGCCGACATCTCCGGAAAGGGGCGGATCTCCGAGACGCCCGCACGTTACATTGGTGTTTTCGGATCACCGACCGCCCGGTGAGGGCACCGGGCCAACAAGATTCATTCGCCGTTCGGCTTGAAACGATCGGTGTCTCGGGCCCGGGAAATCGCGGCATCGTAAGAAATTAGACACTTCGAATAGAGGTCGTAGAGACAGTTGTCCATCAACACCGAACCGTCCCGGCCGCCCAACTGCATAATCGTGTACAGTTGATGCAATTGATTCTCGCGAATCACCGACCGAGCGGCCGCAGTCATCATCAAGAGTTCGTAAGCCAAGACTCGGCGAGTCCGATCGATGGAAGGCATGAGATCCTGAGCAATGACGCCCTGAAGAGAATTAGCCAACTGCAGCACGACCTGTTTCTGAGCGCTCCCTTCGAAGATCCCGACGATCCGCTCCAGCGCATGCATCGCGCTGGGGGCATGGAGCGTGGCCAGCACCAAGTGCCCGGTCTCCGCTGCGGTGAGTGCGGTCTGGATCGTCTCGTGGTCGCGCATCTCACCGATACAAATCACGTCGGGATCCTGCCTCAAGGCATGGATGAGCGCATGGTTGAAAGAACGCACATCGGTCAGCACCTCCTGCTGCACTACGATGGCCCGACGGTTTTCATGAACTCGTTCGATGGGATCTTCAATGGTCAGGATCTTGCAGCGCCGCTCTCCATTGATGAGGTCGACCATGTAGTTCATGGTCGTGGTCTTACCCGCTCCGGTGGGGCCCGTGATCAGGATGAGCCCGTTGGTCTTACGAGCCAGTTCATCGATGCGAGACGGAAGGCCAAGTTCCTCGCGAGTCGGAAAGAGCTTTCCACAGAACCGG
Source organism: uncultured Verrucomicrobiota bacterium (assembly GCA_903854475.1). Classification (GTDB taxonomy): domain Bacteria; phylum Verrucomicrobiota; class Verrucomicrobiia; order Limisphaerales; family UBA9464; genus SXXZ01. The sequence goes on along the minus strand of CAINWP010000333.1, from coordinate 12,850 downwards.
CAACTCAGCTCGGTGACCCCATTGCGCCGGTAGAACGTGACCCGGATCCGACCGGCCACCGCGTGGCGGATGGAAATACACAGTTCCCAAAGCTGATCGAGCTTCTGCCGCTGCAAGTCAGTCAGGAGCGATTGGGCCATGACTTCGCACTCCTCGGGCGATACGGCATCTTCATCGGCCAGGAGAATTTCGCCGGTCACCCGAAAGGCGGGCGGAACTCCGACGATCACATGCAAATCGGAGGCACCCATCGACACGGCTTCAATGAGCAGTCGATCCATCCTGGAATGAATGGCGTCGGCGATATGAGGGTTCATGATCTAAGAAATCGTCGAAAAACACCGGCGCACCGCTCCAGGAAGCTGGGGCGCTGAGAACGGCTCAACCCGTCGCTCGCTGCCAGGGAATCCGGCTGGATTTGCCAAGCCTGAGTGAAGGAAACCCGGGCCTCGTCATGGAAACTCAGCAGAAGCTGGCAGTCTCCCGCCAGGAGCCATGGCGAAATCTCACCCGGGGCCAGACTGCAGGCGTCGCGGGCCGATTGCAGCGCCTTGGCGAACTGACCATGGAATCGGCGGATCCGCCCGATCAGCCAGAGGCAGGTCCAGTCGGACGGAAGAATACTGCGGGCTCGTTCGAAGCAGTGGTCAGACTGTTTTTCGCGGCGCGACAAGAATACATCGCCCCGAGCCAACCAGACGTAGGCCGAATCACCCCGCTCCTCGATGCTGGCATCAGAAAACGCGATCGCATTGTCGTGGTCCCCCAAGCGCCCGAGAGCGACGGCCTTCGCGGCCAACAACTCCGGCGCCTGCGGGAATCGCTCCAGAGCCTTGTCGGCCCACAACCGGGCTTCACGGAATTCGCCCAACTCAATCAAGGACCTCACCTGCCCCGCCCAGGCCGGAACGCTCGTCGGATTGTGCTCGAGCACGCGGGCGAAAAGCCGCAGCGCTAATTCGAAGTCACCCAGGCTGAATGCGCGCGCGGCCTCCGACGACCAATGTGCCTCGCCCGCGGCTGGCCGCAGAGACTGCTGAGCCGAAGAGTCCGGCCCTGTTTCGAATTCCAGTTTCCCAAAGCGGCTCATGGCTGTGTTTGATCGTGGAAAAACCATCGGCCATAGACCCGGCCCAGGAAATCGGAATGTCGCACCGCCGACATGCGGTGAAAGGCCTCAGCGAAGGGCGCCTCGGCATTGCGGCGGACTCCGCCCACCATAACGCCCCACTGCCGGGGCACCTGCACCGTGGGCCAAACAAACCACTGTCCGGGTTCCACCACTTGCTCGCCCTCGATCGGCATGCCCTCTAAGCGCGGCACATCCCGGCCATTGACCTTCACCCCTTTCGTCGTGAAGACGATCCGATCCCCCGGAAGCCCAAACACCCGCCCCAGGATCGGCCCCTGCGCGAAAACCCAAGGATTGTCACCCGCAGGCTGGATGCGGAACCCCTCTTGATGGAATGCGATGGAATCTCCGCGCTGCACCTCAGTGGCACGCACCCGCGGGTTGAACACCACGGTCCGATCCTCAGTGGTGATTCGCAAGGGGGTGGCCACGCGAAGCCGGAACTGATCGAAGCCCGGCAGGTAGACCAACCAGTAATAAATCGCCCAGCACACCAGCGGCAGCAGGATCCGCTCGGCGAGGCTGGCCGGGTGGCCCTGGTTCGCTTCATGCTGACGCAGCATCAGGAAGGCCAGTCCGCTGGAATGGCAGGAAGCCATGCCTCCCAAAAACCATCCCATGGTCGGATGGCACAACAGGATCACGGTGGCCACCGCGCTCAGCCACCAACCCGCCAAGAAGACCCGGCCCAAGGTCCGCTGACCCAACAGCGCATAACCCCGGCCCGGGATCAGCGATGCCAAAAACCACTGGAAGCCCGTCAACTCCAGCCCAACCCCACGACCGAGCGGGCTACTCCTCCACATCCGCCGGAGCGCCAGCCCGAAACGATCGATCGACTGGCCCAGTCGCGGGGATATCCACCGGCGCCCGGCGCGCGGCGGGTAATAACTTGAGGACTCGGAATCCATCCGCCAAAAAAAGTTGGGAACGTCAGTGCCGCTGCTGGTTGTGCAAGGTCACATCCTCCTCTGGTTCGTAATATCCAGAGGTATGCCGCAATTCTTGGGTTTTTCCGATCATTTGCTCAAAGAACCGGAGGACCTCAACACACCCTTTACCTTGGAACCCTTCGACATGGATTTCCACCTCTCCGGTGGGTCCGATGGTGATCTCGTATTCGCGCGCTTTCATGGATTTGTTTGTCGGTTTGAACTTCTGTGGGATGGATACGTCAAGACCGCGCCTCAATTCTGCCAATGACGGATGCGCAAGCGGATGGATTGATTCTCATCCACGGTTTCCTCGACCAGATCCATTCCTTTCCCAGCCATCTCGGACTTGAGCTTTGCCAAAACATAGTGCTGAACCGTCCGACCGGCGATCTCGTCGCCAATGGCACGCAGTTGCACCTCGGAGAGTCCCTCTCCAGTGACGCACACCGAATCACGCCCGCGAGCATCGCGGCTGAACTCGACAGTCACTGCGTCGCGGGCCATCTGGATTCGCTGATCCCGCCCGAGCGTGCCCGTCACGGCCGAGCAGTTCGGCACATCGAGGGTCACGGTGTTTGAGCCGGTACGGAGGTCCTGGTTCAGGCCTTGTTGGGCGACCTCTCGGGCCACGCTGAAGCCCATGGAGACCGCAGCCGAGGCGACCGCGGCGCTGATGGCAGGCCAGGAACTAACGACGATGGGGGCAATGATGGCGACGGCACTCATAGTTTTTGGGGGGATGTCAGGACGTTATGTGGTTGGACCGGGCTCACTTAGATTCGTCACGCAGGATCGATCCAATGATCAGAACTCCATCTTTCTGGCCTGATGCTCCCCCAACCCTGCGTTGCGGGGAGTACTGGCGTTGCGCGCCCGACCCTCGGCCCAACTGCGGAGCCGGTTGATTTGCTCATCCATGGTCCGGGCCAGCGGGACGGTCTGACGGATGGAATTCAGGACATGCTCGGTGGTTAGATCTCCGCCATCGTAAAAGGCTTCGTACAAAGCGCTGTTGATGGCTTCTTCAATCTCGGCACCACTAAAGTCGGTTGAGGCTGCAGCCAAGAGGGGTAAATCAAAGTTTTCAGAAAAACGACCGCGCCGCCCGATGTGTACTTTAAAGATGTCGGCACGCTCGGGTTCCGCCGGAAGATCCACGAAGAAGATCTCGTCGAGGCGGCCTTTACGGAGCAACTCCGCCGGCAAGTGCGAGATGTCGTTGGCCGTGGCAACGACGAACACCGGCGCATTCTTCTCGCTCAACCAGGTCAGAAAAGTTCCGAAGACGCGGGCGGCCGTGCCCCCATCACTCGAGCCACTCCCCTGGGAACCGGAAAAGGCCTTATCGATTTCGTCGACCCACAAAATTGCCGGAGCGACCGACTCAGCGACCGCGATGGCCCGACGCACGTTCTCTTCCGACGAACCCACGAGGCTTCCAAACATCCGCCCCATGTCGAAGCGCAGCAGCGGCAGTTGCCACTGGCTGGAGATCGCCTTAGCGCAAAGGCTTTTGCCGCAGCCTTGCACACCCAGTAGCAGGACTCCCTTGGGGAACGGCAAACCGAAGATCCGCGCTTCAGGCGAGAAGGCCGATGACCGTTTAACGAGCCAGTCCTTGAGAATGGTCAGGCCACCCACGCTGCTGAAGTTCTCGGTGGTGGCGTAATACTCCAGCAGGCCGCTCTTGCGGATAATTTGCTGCTTCTCGGCGAACACCTCATTGACGTCCTCTCCGCTGAGGCGGGCGTCCTTAACGATGATCTTGGCGAACACATTCTCGGCCTCGCCGAGCGTCAAACCCAGGGCCGCTTGCAGCAACCGGTCACGACCCGCCGCGTCCAGATCGATGTTCACCTCCTTAATGGATCGCACATCATCCAGAATTCGATCCAGCAACGCGCCCAAGTCTTCCTTGGTGGGCAACGGAAAACTCAAGACGGTAATTTCCTTGTCCAATTCCGCGGGAATCTCCAGCAGTGGCGACACCAGAATGACCGTCTTGAAACTGTTCTTCAGGTTCAGCGCGATGTCCTTGAGCTTACGGATGACGGCGAAATTGGACTTCGCCAGGAACGGATGAAAATCCTTGAAGAGGAAAATCGCCGGCTCCACTTGCTCCAACACTTGATCCAGGGCGGCCAGCGGGTCTTTGGTGGCACCCGAGCGCCCCTTCTGACTTTGGATGTTCGTGCCCGCCGCTATGATGCCCGTGGAGTAAGACCACTCGAAGGCCTTCTTGCCCCGGCGGGCGGCGATGTCCATCACCATGGGGATCACGCGCAACTCTTCGCTGGTTTGGATGTAAATCAGCGGATACCGAGCTCGGATGAGCACCTCGAGTTCAGAGGCAAACGTGTTGGAGGTCATGGAGAAGTCGATTCAGGATCTGGGGTGGAGTCTTCCGAATCCAGCACGGTGCGAAGAAAAGACGCGAGTTCTGGGGTGAGATGATGGGCCAGAATGCGCCCATCGGGCAGCAACATGAGTTCCGAAACCACCGGAACCGAGTCCGGATCGCGAACGGGTGGGCCGGACGGTTCCGACGGACTGGGATCGTTCGAGCGTTCAAGTAATGGATTCATGAGTTCTGGAACTCGAAAGTTCATTGGATGAGTCGCAGTCCGGCCTCAATCCCGATGCGAGTGGCCTCCTGGGCCTCACTCAATCTCCCCGGGGCCTTCAGTTCCGGATGACGGCTGCTGAACCAACCGGGCCAGAAGCCGGTCCGCAAACTCACCTCGACTCGCGGCAGGTGCTCGGCCATCCACGCCGCGGCCGGGCGCCAGCAGCATTCCAGGTGCCCCGGCAGTAGGAGGTGCCGCACAATTAGGCGAGTTTGCCCCGCCGCCCACCGCAAATTGTCATGGACGGTTGAACAGTAATTCTCCACCCGAGCCACGCGCCGGGCGCAGTCGTCGTTGCCGAACTTGAGATCGGCCACCCAACAATCGAAGACCCCTTCCAATAGCGCGTTGGACTCCGAAGTACCGTGGGCGTTGGTTTTCCACACCACGGGCAATCCGACCGGCAGGGCCGCGACCAATTCCAAGGCCGAAGCCAAATGAATCGTCGGCTCGCCCCCGAGGATCATCAGGCTGCGCACCGCACCGGATTCCCAAGCCCGACCAATGCGCCCCAGCAACGCCTCCCGCTCCACTCCTTCTGGAATGGAACCCGCCGACGCATCCCAACTTTCGCGACCCGTGTTACAGAAATCGCAACGAAGATCACACCCACTGAAGGCCACGGCGAAGACAGGGCACAAATCGGATTCATCCCCCACTTCGATCCCGGCACTAAAGATGCGCCCCTCAGGACCGGCGTGGCAGGGCCCTCTTTGGCCCGCCAGACGATCCACCCCGCAGCGATGCGCGCACCAATGACAATGACGCAATTGTTCGCGCGCTGTGACAGCCCGTTGGCATGCCAACGCACCGCGTGATCCGTTTCCAAGATTTTCAACACCCAGCAAACGGACCGGGCTCAGACCCGGCCTCACGCTTGAGGTAAAATCCCTCTCAGGTGAACCCGGCCTATGGAACGCAACGAGGCTCAAAAGAGTCGCCTCCACCAGGGTTTTACGTCGTCGCCAGTCGGCAAAGTGGTGCCCGCCGGATGCGCCAGGCTCGCCGTCACGCGCGCACGCAATTCTTCCGGAACCGGCGTCCGGGACCGGTCCCAAGCAATCAAGGCTTCCGGGGTCTCGAAGTCGACTGGCGTCCGACCCTCCGTGTGCTGAGTGGACGCACTTTCCAAGTTCGCCTGAGTGACTGTTTGAAGTCGTTGGGACGGGGTACTCATAAAGAAATTGGTAAAAAATGAAGCACTCAGCCGGTCTTTGCGAACACGGCCGAGAAGGCTCGGCGGGCTCGGTGCAGTTTACCCCGGACGGCATCGGAACTCTGTTGGGTAATCTCGCCGACCTGTTCGTAGCTCAAGTCTTGATCCGCCACCAAGAGCAGCAGGCACCGATACTCCTCCGGCAAACAGTCCAAGGCAGTTTGAATTCGCTGCCCGAGTTCCTTGGTCTCAAGCGCCCGCAGAGGATCCCCAGCCATGGAAGGCTGAGACTCCAAGAGCGAGGTATCGTCGGTGACGTGGATATTTCGTGCGGACCATCGCTGCCGCAAGTTGGTGCAATGGTGGAGCGTGATCCGGTAGAGCCAGGTCCGGATCTCGGAGTTGCCCCGGAAGGATCCCAAATTCTGGAAGGCCTTCACGAACACGTCATGGGCGGCGTCTTGCGCCTGCGCCGCATCCCCCAGAAACCGCAACGCCAGATAATACACCGGCTGCGCATGGGCGGCATAAATCGCCTCAAAATCGGCCGGCACCCCTCCCCGTCCACCCACGCTGCCCCCATTTTCCGGAGCATTCCCCTGCTCCTCGCAGGCGATCTCCTTGGGTTCGGGCGCGATCATCACCTCCTTTGGACAAGGCCACCGCGCCCATGTCACGCGGGAAAAACTCCCATCGCTGGAACCAAACCCTCCGCTGAGTCCGGTTGCATGGGCGAACACGTTGACGACGGGATGGATTTTATACATTAATATCGATGTATGAAGACCATCACAATCAATGTATCTGAACCGGTGTACGAGGATTTCCAGAGATTCGCCCAAAAAATGGATCGGAAGGCCTCCGAACTCATCCGAGAGGCCATGGAAGCTTACCGCCAACAGCACATGCTGCGTCGAACTTCGCTACGAGATCGGCGTCCCGCCAGCGTCGGGGGCCCCATCCAACCCATCACCTCCGAAGACGATTTGCTGGGAGAAATGCTGCATGACCTACGGGATTGATACCGACTTCCTAGTCGCGCTGGAGATCCGGGATCACCCATTCCACCGGGAAGCCGACGCCTTGCTCCGATCGTTGCTGGATGGCGGGCATGACCTAGCCTTAGCACCACAAACCCTCGCGGAGTTCCTGCATGTGGTGACCGATGGGAAACGGATGCCGACCCCTCTGCCGATGTCCGAAGCCCTCCAACGGGCGGAGCACTGGTGGCAGGCCGCGGAAGTGATCCGGGTCTTCCCTGACGGCCCCTCGGTCACGGAATTCCTGGCTTGGATGAACCGTCACTCCCTCGGGCGCAAACGACTGCTGGACACGATGCTGGCCGCCCTGATGGCTCAAGCTGGAGTGACCCGAATCGTGACCAATAACGGCCAGGATTTCCGTGGCTTCGGTCGCTTTGAAATCGTGCCGTTTCGGGGCAACTGAATCGGCCTTCGATCGTCCCCATCCACACGACCGGAAGAATGGATCGATTTCCCTGCGATCCATTCCTCCCCAATCCTTCCCTCCAAGACGTTTGATGCCTAGGGTTCGCGCCTGTGTTTCGGCCGTGCATTGATTTGCGCAATGGGAAGGTGGTCCAGATCGTGGGGGGAACCCTCGACGATGCGGGCACTTCGACGCTCACTCGCTTCCAATCGGAGCACCCGCCCTCCTGGTATGCGGAACTCTACCGGAAGGACGGCCTCACCGGCGGGCATGTCATCGCCTTAGGGCCCGGCAACGAGTCCGCCGCACGCGAGGCCCTCGGCGCGTGGCCCGGCGGCCTGCAGTACGGCGGGGGCGTGAACCTCGACAACGCGTCGACCTGGCTTGAGGCCGGAGCCTCTCAGGTGATCGTCACCTCATGGGTCTTCCGCGATGGACTCCTTGATCGCCAGCGCCTGGCCGACCTGGTTCAACGCGTGGGCAAGGACCGCCTGGTGCTCGATCTGAGCTGCCGGAAGCGCGATGGCCGCTATTGGGTGGTGACCGACCGTTGGCAACGATTCACCTCACTCGAGGTCGATGAGGCGGTCTGCCACGACCTAGCCAAATCGTGTTCCGAGTTTCTCATCCATGCCGTCGATGTCGAAGGCTTGTGCCGGGGCATCGACCTTGGATTGGTCGAATCGCTCGCGCGCTGGTGTCCCATCCCGGCGACGTACGCCGGCGGCGCCAGATCCATCGACGACCTCAAAACCGTGGAACGCGTCGGTGGCGGTCGCATACACCTAACCATCGGCTCAGCCCTGGACCTCTTCGGTGGATCGGACGTGCGCTACACCGACTGCGTCGAATTCAACCGATCCCCCGTTTCGACCCCGACCTCCCCATGACCCCCAAGCACGTTCGTCTTTTCATTAAACCCGGTTGCCCTTGGTGTGATGAAGCCATCGAGTGGCTCGATGCACGCAAGATCCAGTACGAGACACTGGACGTGACCCACGATGCCGCTGCCCGCGCGGAGATGCGTGAATTGACTGGCCAGACCAAAGCCCCGTCCATGGAGTGGGATGGCCATGTGTTGGCCGACTTCGGCGCGGATGAACTCCAGACATGGGCGGTCCGGTTGGGCTACACGGTCTGAAGCTCGGAGAGACCTAGGGAGTCTACCCGCCCGGCTACGGATTGGCAGCCCCCGGCGAGCCTCCGAGCCGACTCGACGTTTTCCACGCAGTGGGTTGATCAGAGTAGGCTCCAACACTCTTGAGCGCCAACGTCGCCCCGCCGCCATCGGCGTCCACCGGCCACGGAGCGGTGTCGTCGTAGGCAAGGCTGAGCACAAGAGCGCCGTCGGCGGCGTGGATCCGCAGCGTATCGCCGCCATTGCCCAGACCAAAACTGAACTCACCCAACGGTGTGGGCCCTGCCGGAAAGGCCCGTTGAAACCGAAGGGAATCCTGGCAAAGGACGACGTAGCCGCCCGGCGGAATCACTCCCCTGCTCAGCACGCTCACATTCGAATCGGTGTCATCGCGCACAATCCACCCAGTGAGATCCACCGGTGCGGTGCCGGGATTGTGCAACTCGAACCAATCGCCCGAATCAGCCGCAGAGGCCGGGTGATACTGGATCTCGCTCAAAATCACCGGAGGACGCGCCGGGGGTACCGGTGAGTAGGCCTCCAAATGGGCAGTGAGAGTGTTGGTGCCGGATGGCGGATTGAACTCCCAACGAGCCAGCGAAACTTCGTTGCCCCAGCCGCTCCAACCGACGACTCGAAATCCCGGTGCGGGAATCACTGTGGCCACCACGGGCACGTCCCGAAAAAAGGTCTCCACCCAGGGAGATGGTGCCGACACCGTGCGATTCAACCTCACCTGCCCCGCACCGGCCGGCGAAACGACCGCCTGCAATTGCGCCAACCCCTGCTTCAAGCCGAAGTGATCGAGGCAATCTTGCCGGAGCTTGGAGGGGCGCCGGCGAGCGAAGTCGCTCAACGAATCGAGGTTCTTTTCCCAGGTCGCTGCCGTGAAGGGTTCGTACTCCAGTTGGTAGGGCTTGCCGTAACCGCGCTTCTGCAATTCGGCGAAGCTCCACCGCTGGAGATGCCGCGGGATTTCGGGCCGGATCACCGCGGCCATCGATCGAAGGGTTGCCTCGACGCGCTCTTCCCGGAACGGACCATTCAGAAAATCTGCGCAACGCTGGATGAAGCGGGTTCGCACCCCGGCGTTGGTGAGCAACCGGCGGAGCATCAAGGTGCGGCCGCCTTCATTGGGCCAACCCGTTCCGGAACCGGTGCTGGCGGTCGAGAAGGCGAAGATATTGTCATAGTTCCCGTAATCGCGGGCCATGGCCGGCACGTAGACCTCGGGCTTCCACAAATTGAAGCCGTAGTCCTGATCGTAGACGATCCATCGGAACCGCCCGTTCGGAACCCGGGGGCGCCAGCACTTAATGTTGCCGATGTCGAAATTTTGGAAGTAGACGAGCGACGCTTGGTAATCGAGGAAGTTGTCCAGATCGAGGTAACGGTCGAGGAGCGTTTGGAGATTAGTTTGGATGGTCAGGTCCTTCGAGGACACGAACGAGCGCATCGCCGTGTAAGTCTGGCTGTCACCGGCAATCACCGCGCCGTAGCCCTCGATCAGGTCGAGCCCGCCGCGGGGCACCTCATGGTTCCCAATGACATAGTGTTCATTGAGCTTCTCCCGCAGGTTGTGAATCCCCCAGTAGTCGCCATTGAGATACACCACCGTCGGCCGGTAGGCCTGAGTATCCAATCCGGTGTCCGCGATCAGGCGCTCCATCATCGCGTCGCGCATGAGTGTGAACTGGCCGTTCACGAAGTAACTGCCATACGAAGTCACCGGCCCGAATTGGGTGATGGGCGACCGCACCGCCGTCTGGTGGGTGCTCTGGTTGTCGTTGCCGGAATTGCGCAGCACCAAAGCTTCGAACTGCTCCATCGGTCGGTCCGGAAAGAAGCGATACGCCAGGTTGCCATCCCCGTACTTGGCCCGTGCCGAAAGCGCGTAGGACTTCTGCGGATAACCCCGCGAACCCCATCCGCCATACACCGACATCCCCACCTTTTGACGAACCTTCGACTGGCGATCGGTGTCGAAGAATTCGAAACCCACCTCGATCTCCCGATCCTTCCAGGCGTTGGACCCCGAGTACGGATAACTCTGAAGCACCTGCCCGCTGGTGTTCAGCACACTGGTGCCCATGCCAATGAGATAGCCGTTCTTGAAGTCGAAGTTCGAGGCCGCCGCCGCCAGCGAGATCACCGGCAGGTCATGGGAAATGCCGAAGAAATAACTCCGCAGGGACTCCGCGCTGGAACGCGCCTCCAAATAAGCCTTAGCCCGAACCACCTGAGAGCGTTGGATGCGCAGCGGACCTGTCCACGTCGGCGAGACAACCGTGACGGGATCGCCATTGGTCGTGTAGCGGATCAGGGCATTGGTCGGTGAGGCTTGCAAATTGAGCACCACCTCGGCCCCCGCAGCGTAGAAACCCGAATCTACCGAGAACACCGGCGGCGGCACCGGAGGCCCCAGCGAAACGACGCCATTGGCAGCACCGGGTGTCGCCTGCGACTTGGAATACACCGTCCACTCCCCAGCTTCTGGATTGGGAGGTCGGCCCAGCGACTCATTGGGGCCCAATCGAGGCACCACCACCTGATCTACTGTTCGCCCAATGGGATCGCTCAACGTCACCGTCTCGCCGGCGGCATCGAGGCGAAAATCCGTGTGCAACTCGTTGCTGGGCCCGATGCGATCGAGACCCGACGCATAGACCACGAGGGATTGCCCGGGCTGGATCCACCGGTCCGGGAATCGCCATCGCCCCGGCTTCAGCGGGTCATCTGAGAGAGCAAATCCCACCAACGCGAGGGCGCGGTCCTGGGGATTAGACACCTCGATCCAATCCCAGAAGGCTCCGGAGGCATCAGGAAACACCGCCGAGTTGTCGCTCATCACCTCGGTGATCTGAAGCAACCCCGCGACGGAACCCTCGGTCAGGATGCGGTAGAAGAGGGGCGTTGTTGCTGCGCTTGAAGGAATGAGCACCTGGAAGCGACCCAGTGCCGACTCGTTCACCGTGGCCGTGGAGTCCAGCGACCACACCATCGGGGTTTGCCACCCGGCGGCGACTTGCACCCGATGGGCCTTCGGGTCATCGGAATTGGCCGTGAACTCGAAAACAAACCCTTTGCCAGCGGAACTCTGAATCGACTCGCGCAGGATAGTCGGCGGGAGGGGCTGCGCCAACAACCACACGGGAAACACAGCGGACAGCAAGGCCACCCACCAGAGCTTCCAGTGTGAAGAATCTTTCACAATCGGCTCTCCAGTTTTCGGGCGCGGCGAATCCACACTGCATTGCGAGATTTCTCGAAGGCCGGGGAATGGTTCTGGTCGGCCAGTACTTCATCGATCTCGACCTGGGCCTCATCGACCATTCCTCGCGAGGCGAGCAACTCAGCATACTGGACGCGGGCCCTCGGATAGCTGTTGTTTTCGAGCACGCGCTTCCAATTCAGGAGAGCGGCATCCACTTCGCCAAGGGCCGTCTGGGTCTCGGCTAAGGCCATGAGTGTGTAGCCAAAATCGTGTCGCGGATCGGACTTCAGAATCTTCTCCAAGAGGGGCTTGGCCTCGGCGGCTTTGCCTTGTCGTAGGAGGCACTGCCCCAAATGGCTAATGGTGTCGTCATCCTCTGGATCCCGCTCCAAGGCCCGACGGTAAGACGCTTCGGCCTTAGTCAGTTTGCCTTGCGAAAAATACAGATCGGCCAAATCCGAATGATCGCGGGCCTTATCGAGGTGATGAATGCGGCTCTCCAGTTCCTTAATCCGGCGGCGATCAGACGCACCCGGCAATTCAAAGCCTCTGAGTCCCATTCCGCCGCTGGCTGATGCCTGCGTGCGATACACCATGAAGTAATAAAACACCGCACTGAAGACGCTGAAGAAGAGGATGCACGCCGCCCAGATCCACTCTTCGCGGCGCAAGGCATCCACCATCATCCAAAGCTGGAACGCAGCCCCGATGAGCAGGAGAGGGTTCTCCAGGGACAACTGCATCAAATCGTGAATCAAGCCGAGCATTCCCCCTAGCCTAAGCCGCAACCATTCAGTTGGGAAGTAAGGGACGGCGTGACGAATTCTTTCGCAAGTCAAAGGCGAGAGCGAGGCGTGGCCCATTGAAGGCCAGTAACAAGCAAACAACGACGCTCGAGCGGAAGAAGAAGCCAGCACGATCGATCCCACTCAAATCGTTCTGGCTTAGCATTCCACGGGAAGCTTCCCAGGTAGGGTAACTTCTTCTAAAGCGCCGCGTCGGTAGAGCCGGACCGCTCGGAGATCGGTCCCTACCTAGGAGCCGGATCGGCACACGCGGACCGCTCGGAGATCGGTCCCTACCTAGGAGGTCATCGGCGTAGGAGGCTCACCGGGCTACATCGCGGATTCCTGCTGCAGACTCCACCTCACCCAAGCGTTTCCGAGGTAGGGCGATTTCTCCGAAAGCGCCGCGTCGGT
>CAINWP010000332.1 GCA_903854475.1 uncultured Verrucomicrobiota bacterium | reverse complement strand
GGGGTCAGTTCTTGATATTGGCTACTCCCCGCCCAGCTTCCTCCGGCGATACAAGAGATGGTTCAGATAACCGCGCGTGCCCATCGCCAGACGCTCGGCGATCCATCCCACCGTCATCGTCGTCTCCGCCCGCAAGCGCGCCGCCAAAGCCACCTTCACTGAATCCCCCTTGGGCCGAGTTTTGACATCCGCTTCCTGCCACCGCCCCCGCTTCAACTCCTCCGCGATGATTAGTTCCGCTAGCGCCTCCGCCGTCTCCGCGCGCTCCTCGCCGTAATGCTCCGCCCCCATCCGCTCGCTCAATTGCGTCAACAACTCCTCCCGAAACTTCTCCTCGCCCAGACACCAACCGCGCCGAATCGGCTTGAACTCCTCGCCTTCCTCCGCCCCGCGCCGTTCCTCCAACGCCTGCTCAAACCGTTGCCGCCCCGCCGGACTGTCCTCGGGGATGCCCCACGCGCCCAGCAACCGATCCACCCGCAACCACGCCGGACGTTTCGACGGTGCGAGCAAGTACGCCGGCCAACTGCTCCAGGCAAAACTCTTCAAGGGCACATCCGCCACCACCCGTTTCGCTCGCGCCGGATTCAAGTGGACGTCATCGCCCACGCTTTTTGAGATAACCGCTGCCAGATCCGTCCACGATCAGCGACTTGTAGCGCCCAGAGAACAAGTGGCCGAAGAGCTTGTGACGCCGGTTGAAGCGACTCGTGTAAGTGCCCAGCAACCCTTTCATCCCGGCGACCAGATTGGGCTGCGGCGTCTCGACCACGACATGAAAATGATTCGGCATGAGGACATAGGCGTGAACCTGCCAGCCCGTCTTGGCGCAAACCTCACCCAGCGTCTCAACGAAGCGCTGGCGATCCGCATCATCCACGAAGATCCGTTCGCGCCGGTCACCGCGATTCATGACGTGATAAATCGCGCCAGCCTACTTGACTCTCAACTTGCGGGCCGTGACGGGGGGTGGCTTTGGCCGCTTTATGTATCAATATCAAGAACCGACCCCGCCCCCGTGACCTCTTTACGGATCGTAGGCGGTGGGTAATTGTGACGAAAAAAACGTTGCTATCAGATTTCCATAGACGAATATGTCTTTGAAAACCCGGTTCGCAACGAGGTTTTCGTTGCTATGCTCATTCGTTTCTCCGTCGAAAACTATCTGTCGTTCGGTGCTCGGGCGGAATTCTCCACCGTCGCGACCCGAGAGATGCATCATCGGGATCGCACCTACTCGGCGGGTCCAGACGGCCTGCGCTTGCTCCCGGTTTCCGTGCTGTTCGGGCCGAACGCCTCGGGCAAGTCCAACCTGTTCCGCGCCCTCCAATTCCTGAGGGGGCTCGTTGTCGATGGGGTTCGACCCGAGGCCGCGATTCCGGTCACTCCGTTCCGCCTGGATCCTGCCCAGCGCACTGCACCCAGCCGGTTTAATATCGAGTTCCTGTCCTCCGGGACGGCCTTCGCCTACGAAGTGACTGTCACCAGTGCCCGAGTGTTGGAGGAGTCGCTGAGTCGGGTCCGTCCCAGCGGCAAGGTGTTGTTGTTCCGTCGGATGCTGGAAACAGATCGCCCGTCCTTCCATTTCGAAGACGAGCTCACCGGTGGAGATCTCGAGCAAACCCAGTTCCTGAACTTCGTGGGGAAAGGCACGCGCAACAACGAGCTCTTCCTGCACCAGGCGCTCGACCGGGCGGTCGAGTCGCTCAAGCCGGCCTTCGAATGGTTCAGCAAGATCCTCCTGCTGCTGGACCCACGCTCGGTGTCGCCAGCGATGGGTTTCCAGTTGGCCGCACGGGATGATTTCCGCTCGTTCTGCAGCGACTCGGTGCGACGTATCGGTGCAGGCATCGAGTCGATTGAACCCGAAGGGTTGCCGATCAAGGACTCGACTGTTCCCGAACACGTGCGCGAGGAGGCCATGCGTCGGCTGACGGATGTCGATGGGGTGCTGATGGGCACGCGCGACGGGCAGCGATTCTCCTTCTCGAAGGTCAACGGTGAAGTCCAGGTGGCTCGTGTGGTGAGCTACCATCCGGGAACGGATGGCGAGCGGGTGCGCTTTGAATTCTCCGAGGAATCCGAGGGAACCCAGCGATTCATGGACCTGCTGCCGGCCCTGTACAACCTTGGTCGCCCGAACCATCAGCAGGTCGTCTTCGTGGATGAACTGGACCGAAGTCTGCACAGCGGTTTGACCCGTTCCGTAGTGGAGAGCTACCTGCAGAATTGGCTACCAGGACAAACTACCCAATTCCTGTTCACCAGCCATGACGCGACCCTGCTCGATCAAGACCTGTTCCGGCGGGACGAAGTCTGGCTCTTGGAGAAGACCGACCGCGGTGACACGGAGATCCGTAGTCTGGGCGACTACCGGGTGCGCACGGACAAGCGTTTGATGAAGGACTACCTGCAGGGCCGCTTCGGAGCGGTGCCTCGGACTCGTCGTCTGGCGATGCGTCGTCCCGCGTTCGCAACCACGGCCACCAGATCCTGACCCATGGCGAAGCCCTCGTTTGCTCCACGAGCTTCCGGCTTCCGGGAGCCCAAGACCTTCATCGTGGTGGCCACCGAGGGGCGCGTCACCGAGGAGCATTACCTCAGCGCCTTCAAGCCATCGCGAGACGCCGTGCTCCAACTGACGGTGCTACCGAACCGGAACAACAAGAGCCATCCCAGGGAGTGCCTGAAACGGCTGCGCCAACATGCCAAGGACAAGAACCTGGCCGGTGATGACCAACTCTGGGTGATGATCGACCGAGACCAGTGATCAGAAGCTGACTTGAACGAGGTGGCTCGGGAGTAGGCGAAGCACCGGAACCACTTCTTGGCCCTCAGCAACCCTTGTGTGGAGTACTGGTTCTACCTGCATTTCCGAGACCCAAGATCCTTCACGGATGGGCAGAAGGTGATCCGGGATTTGAGGCGACACCTTCCGGAGTATTCCAAGGACAACTTCGACCTGGTGAAGCTCAAGGCCGGCGTGCACAAAGCCATCGAGCGAGCCAAACGCCAAGAAGAAGACCTGAAGGCGCTTTGGCCCAAGAACACCGGCACCCGAGTGTATCAGCTGATGAAGGTGCTTTTGGGCGAGCCGACTCAGAAGAAGCGGTGAGGCAACGGAAGATTGGGCTAAGCCCCGAAACAAATTTGGTCGGACTGCATTATTCGTGGCGGTTCAGAGCGGCAACCCATCGGATGTTCAGGCGCTTCTCGGTGCTGGTGCCGACCCAAATATCTCTGACCAGCACGGTCATAGCCCCGCTCACGTCGCGGCAATTAAGGCCGGAGTCCGGAATCCCAAGGTGGGAGACTCATTTGTATCCATGATCGAGGTGCTCGCGTCTCGAGGGGCAAATCTTGAACTCAAGGATGCCCAAGGCCGTTCTGTCGCCGACTGCCTGAAGCAGTTCAGCGGGCGGAACCTCAAGCCAATGGCAGTGATCGGTAAATGAACCTATTCACCCAAAAATCTGGTGGCTGTCCTTGTCGGTGCCGGATCACCGATGGGTGAGGATGCGGTATTGATGGGCGGGGACTTCGATGGCTGTGGAGTCTGCGGGGTGGGGAGGTTCCTGTTTCCAGAGGCGCAGGTCTTGGAGGCCGAGATCTTGGGGCGATATCCGTACGGGCGTGTCCCGGGGGTTGAAAAGGGCGATGATCCGATCTTCCTGCCAGCGGCGTTCGAAGGCGAGGAGGCCGAACCGCTGCTCAAGGGGCAGTGTGTGATAATTTCCGCGCCGGAGGGCGGGGTGCGCGCGCCGGCGTTGGATCCAGTCGCGATAGTACTTCGCTTGAGCCGTGTCCACGGTCACCGCGTCGGCTGGGCGCTCGTGGCCGGAGGGCAGTCGCTTCTCCGGCGTGTAGTGGAGATCGGCCCAGACCATGGGTTTGCGGCAATCGGGATCATCGGCTCCCCACATTCCGACTTCGTCCCCGTAATACAGGTACGGGGCTCCGGGCGAGAGGAACTGCAGGGCGATCATTTGCCGCCATCGGGATTTCTCGGCTGGGTTGGGGGCCCGCGGATCGTAGCTCCGGTCTTCCTTGAGTGAGGCTCCGTGGTCTTGGCGTGCCGACGGGTTCACTACCGCCGATCCGACCCGCGCGGTGTCGTGGGAGCCCAGGAGATTCTGGAGGGCCAGGCATCGGTCGTAGCCGTAGTGCCGGTGCTGGAGTTCCA
Organism: uncultured Verrucomicrobiota bacterium; assembly: GCA_903854475.1. Lineage (GTDB taxonomy): Bacteria > Verrucomicrobiota > Verrucomicrobiia > Limisphaerales > UBA9464 > SXXZ01. The sequence goes on along the minus strand of CAINWP010000332.1, from coordinate 8,904 downwards.
GAGCTTCCGCGAACTGGGCCGGTGTGATGGATCGGGGTTGATTCAGGAATTGGAAAACGGCGTCTCCGAATCGGTAGTTCATCACCCCATCAAAGGCCTGATCGAGCCAAGGGCGGGCATTGCGGAACGTGTTGGCTGAATAGTCCTCCCACCAGATCTCACCGGTGATGTAGGCCTGTGGGTTGAGGGTGTGCACCCATCCTCGGAACTCCTTCCAGAATCCCATGGGCACCTCAGCAGCCACATCCACGCGCCACCCGTCGATGCCCTCCTCGGGGTTGCCGTCGCCATTGGGGTCCATCCATCGGCGCACGATCGAATGGAAATGCTGGCGTACTTCGGGGTGCAAATTCTCCGCATCCCGTTGGATTTCCGGTAGGTCTTTGATGCCGGACCATCCCTGGTAGTCGAACTCATCGGCTGGCGTGGCCGGATCATCCCAGCGGGTGATGTGGAACCAGCGGGCGAAGCGGCTGCTGGGGCCTTCCCGTCGGGCCTGTTGCAGGGCCCAGAAGGTGGTTCCGGTATGGTTGAAAACCCCATCGATGATGATGCGCATCTTCCGGCGGTGGGCTTCGCGGATGAGTTTCAGGAACAGCCGGTCGGCCGCACTCCAGCGCCAGGTGGCCGGATCGGCGGGATCTTCGGCGGCGAACAGGGCGGCATCGCCGGCGGGATCCGGACCGAAATGACGGTCGATGTGATGGTATCGCGCCGCGCCATATTTGTGGAGCGACGGGGAGTCGAAGACCGGATTGAGGTACAGGGCATTGATGCCCAAATCTTTCAGGTAATCGAGTCGGTCGAGAATGCCTTGAAGGTCGCCTCCGTAGCGGCGGAGTTGGGCGTTGTGGTAGAAGTCTTTTGCGCTGGCCTGCTCCCACGGTTGGAGTGTGTACCAGTCGGAAGTCCAGGGTGAGACCTTCCATCCGACCGGTACTTCATAGGGCCAGGTGCCTTCGAGACTGGCAGGGACCGGGTCGTTCTTCGCGTCCCCGTTGCGGAACCGTTCGGGAAAGATCTGGTACCAAATGGCGTCAGCCGCCCAGTCCGGCGGAGTGGCCAGAACCCGAGGCGTCCACAGCAGCATGAGCCACACGGTGATTCCGCGGAGCATTCGGAGAGACTCTGGGGTTGCAGTCATGGGGGCTTCGTTCTTGTCTACCTCGGCCATCGGTGTGGCCGCCGATCGGGGGGTGGTGGGGATCGTGAGGAGTGATTCCAGAGGCCGGGTTACTTGGCAGCCAGATCGTAGCAGAGGATCTCGCTGTCGTTTCGAAGGTAGATTCGCCGGTGGGCAAAGGCCGGATGACTCCAGACGACCGGACGACCGGGGTCACGGTTGTCCGGTTCGATGACGTGCGCCCGGCTGAGTTCCTCGTACCCCTTCGGTGACAGGCGGGCGATGATCAGGTCGCCCTGTTCACTGAGCAGAAACCATTGCGAGCGGTTTTTTACCACGAAGCAGTTTCCCCAACGCTCGGCCTTACCCACGGTGGGCTGGAAGGTCTCCCAGAGGCGCTCACCGGTATCCAGACGCAGGCAGCGGAACTGTCCGTAACTGCAAGGGCCGTACACATAGCCGTCCTCCACCCACGGTGTGGCCATAATGGAATTGAGATTTACGGTGTCGCGCTCGCTTTGCTTCGCGGTCTTCCAGGCCACCACAGGCACTTCGCGTCCGGGTTCAAATCGCAGACGCATGGATCCATTGTAGAAACAGGTCAGGAAGAGCCCGTCGTCCAGCAGACGGGGAGTGGGGATGGCCAACCCGTAGTTGAGTTTCCAAGGTTCGCTCCAGAGCACTCGGCCAGTCTCCGGATCCAGTCCGTTCACCGCCTCGGCATGCCAGAGGATCAACTGGCGTCGTCCGCCGAGTTTGTAAATGACGGGGGGACAGTAACCGGGCTCTTTGGCCGACAGGGCTCGCCAGAGTTCGCGTCCGGTGTTTTTGTCGAAAGCAACGGCCACGCTCCCTTCGCCACCGACCATGCAAATGAGCTTATTTCCATCGAGCAGCGGATGCGCCGAAACGCCCCAGATCGGAACCTTGAGCCCGTAATCGGCCACGAAATCCCGGCTCCAGACCACAGATCCGTCCCGGGTGTTCTGACAGGCGAGTTGGCCCATGGCTCCCAGTGTGTACACGCGTCCGTCGGCAACGACCGGTGTCGTTCGCGGACCCGCTGCGTAGCTGACCGTGTAGCTGGAATTGTAGGATCGTTGCCAGACCACCTTTCCATCGGCGGCATCGAGGCAAAGGACCCGTTCGGTGCCGGGGATCGACGATGTGTCGAACGCATTTTTTGCTTTCGCCGCATTAGTTGCGACCTGGCGATCCATCAAGTACACCCGATTTCCGACCACGGCCGGTCCCGTGTATCCGGATCCGATGGCAGTGCGCCACACCCGTCGGGGGCCGCCGGCGGGAAATGCCTTCAGGATTCCAGTCTCCCTCCAGTTTGCATCCCGCTGGGGTCCTAGCCATTGCGGCCAGTCATCGGCGCGGAGTCCGCTATCGGTCCACGTTCCCAGCAACGCGAGGGCAGCTGCCACGCAAATGGGCCACCACCGATTTGACCCGGAGTGCGTTGTGGACAGGAGTTGTTGCATTGGTTCAGCCCAACCGATTTGCAGACAAATACAAGTCCGTGGAATTGGCGGCAGCCAACGATTCCTGACAGTTTTTCTGACATGGTTGGCTGAGAGTCGTCTCAACTCGGAGCACTTGAGCCAATCCCCGGAGTGGTTGGCTGAAAGTGGCAGCGCACAAGGTCCCCACCCTCGCCTCTCGCGTTCCGGCACTGGCCCTCCGACGCCTTGGCGACGACGGATTCCAGCACCAGGGCCGCCTCGTTGTTTTGATCGAAAGCTTCGTGGATGAATCCCGCGGGATCAGGCCTGCGCTCGCAGGGAAGCTCTAGGGATAATGGGCTTTTTCGCGCTGCTCGCGAAGGCGTTTGGAGTTCGCTTCCAGAGCTCGCTCCGGACCGATGATCAGGTGTTCGGCGATGATTACTCTCACGTGGAAGAATAAGTGTCATTGGGCACGGAGGCGATGTTGGCGACTTCGGAACTAAATGTCCCCAAGAGGGAACGGTCTTCGTCAGCAGTGCCAGCCTGTGTCAGCGACGGGGTTAAAACCGATGGAACCTGCCGGTGTGAAAACTACTGAGCCCAGAAACTCAACGGATCATTAATCCGGCCTCAGCTTGTCGGTTGCCCGAGGGAATTCTTATCAAATCTGGTGGGCCCGGAACGCATTCGGCCTCATCTGGAAGAAGGAAGAAACGCGGGCGTTCATCCGGAAAGAAAACGGGGCCGAGGATCTGGCAAAACCGTGGATTTCAAACCGGCAACTTTCCGGGAATTCCGGAACGTTGCTGAGACGCCTGTCATTGTCCCGTTCCGGGGCGCTGCCGGTGAAGGGTCTAGAACTGGTGCTAGAAAAGCGCCGCGGTAGCGGTGCCCTCAGTCCGGCCTCGGCCCTTGCGATCCTGCAAACGACCCCGCCCGATGCTGTGGGGATCCACGACCAGACCCATGCCATCGCAACAATCCACAGACCATTAACCGGCCCGAACTTTTTGGAACGCCACTACGTGAAAGTTCTGAAAAATTCCGCCGGTCACCGGTGGGTAGATCGAAAATAATCAACGCGTCAGTGGAGTGTGCCAAAACAGGAGATATATGACGCAAAACGGCACTAAAAGCGCCAAAATTTTTATCCTTCGCATCAAGTTGTCTTGGTATTAAAAAACCTAAAAAATATTAAAAGATTGACTTAAATTGATGATAAGTTGATCAACGTAATACACCGCAATGAGAGATCACCACCACCCAAGGAATCTGCGCCGAAGTTTCGGTAGTCAGCCCGTGGTGTGCGTTGGTAACCAATCATGGCCCGAAGCAGGCATCGCCGCCCTGGTGATCCCAGCTCAATCATCGCGCTGGACCTCTCGCGGGCAGGGTGACGTCCACTGCCGACTTGCCGACTTGCTGGAGGATAACCACCAGGGTGTCGGACCGCGCACTCACCTCCGGCCACAGATTAGGCGCTCCCTTTTCCTTCAACACCAACGTCGAGGGTTTTGCCTCAAGCCGCGTTTTGAGAACACGACAGTCATTCCCAAGCCCCAGAAACTGTCCAAACGACTACTCCGGTGTCTTTGCTCGGCATCGTTTATCACTCGTAAAGCCCCTTTCACTAATAGTAGCGAGAAGCCAAATATCGCCCCGGGATGGATACGGCTCTTGGGAATTTTTGATAAATAAATACCTGCTAACCTCTCTAGATCGGCAGTATTTAAACGGTGCTAGGCTTCGAAACAGGTGGGTCCGGTATACTAAATTTACAGCGTTAAAATTATTACAATGATATTTCATCGGTTCACCTTTTTGTTTTGCTTTTTGGGAGTATTTTGGATTACGGCTTCTGAGGTTGATTTCCTGAAAATGTGTGAGGTTTCCGGTCGGGGCCTCACTTTCCAGTACCGTGAGCGCCACATCGAAGGCGGTGCTGTGACTGCATCCGATGCAAGTTGGAAGGAAAGCATCGGCGGTTACCAGTTCGTTATCAGTCCACGGGGTGAAAGTGAACCGTTCTTGAGCAACATCGATGTCTATACGCCGACCCATGTGGATTCTATATTTCCAGGCATACTGGTACGTCATCCCGCCACCACGCGGTTGCGTTCGTTCGCAGACTACTATCTTGCTCCGACCACTAATCACTACGGTGGCTACATCAGGTACACAACAAATCTGTTAGGAGAAGATTTTCAGGCTTTTGAACGCACCTCTCAGGTCCCAGAGATGTTGGTTGCGGGCTTGTTTCGTACCCCATACAAGGAGGTCGTGCTGTTTGATAGCAGGGGGGTATTCCGTCAGAGGCATAGCTACACTTCATCGAATAATCTGATTTCATCTGTGATATTAGATGAATTCCGATTTAAAACGACGCCGCTTCATTCGATCTCGACTAACGGCCTTGAATTTTTTTTCGCCGCGTCTGACTTAGAGTACGACAAAAAAGTGGCGGGGTTCATTCGAAAAAAACATAACATCAGTCAGGGAGTTAATTTTAAATCAACTATTCTTACTTCGATGGTAATTTTACCAATAAGTTTACTCGTTCTCAAGTGGATCTTTTATTTTCGGAGAGAAAAAACAGCAAAATAAAAATAATATGAATATAAACATAAAAAATAAAAACGAATCCGGAGCGCTGTTGGTAGAAATACTCGTAGCGATTGGAGTCGGGGTAACTATAGCTATCGTTGGAGGTGTCGGAGTCGAGTGGGTCAAGTCGGAGTATTTTAAACCGACGCCGGAAAATTGTGAGGCGAAGTACTATGCGAGTTGCACTGTTGTTAACGCTGTAGCAGGTGATAGCGTAGAAGTCAAAACTGCCAATAGAAAAAAGCTTCGCGGCGTTCTTTATTGCTGCCTAGAAGGGATGGGGGTTGGTTATACTTGGGATTTCGTGGTAAGCAAATGCCTGAAAAACGGGTCCAATTCCTGATTTGAATTCTTCTTTATCGGACCCGCGGGAGATAAGTTTTCCCGCGGGTTCTGTGTCTGGATCGCCACAGTAACCAACGGACATGGAAAGCTTATATTCAATGATGCGTTACATCCTCGCCTCGGTGCTGCTTCTCGCCGCGGTAGGAAAGATTTCCGCTCCTAGTGCCGTGTACCGGTTCTTGTTGGATAATTTACGCATCACCGAGTCATCCGCTCAATTGCTGATAGGTGTTCTGATTGCTTCTGAACTCGGGTCTGGCTTGGCACTGCTTTTCAGGAAAACGAAAGCTGCCGGTATTGTTTCTTCGATCGCACTGACGGCGGTGTTCCTGCTCTTCGAGATCCTGCGCCCACGGTCGAGTTGTCCTTGCTTCGGAGAGCTTTCCAGCGCATTGCCGTTTTTAGCGCAGGGAGGCCTCCCGTTGAGAGTTCTCTTGTTTGTTGCCGCTATGACTCTGGGATTTCGGCATTTGGAGTCTGTAACCCCCGTGAGCCGGCCCTAATGAGCCTGTCAACCCCGGTAACCGGCCGAACCGGGATGAGATCCACTATCCTCCTGACAGCATACCCGGTCCTCCTGACGGCTCTCGTCGCAGTTGGGGCCTATCAGCAAAATCGAACCTCGCAGCTGTTCGACGAATCCCTGGTGGTCGCCGTTCTCAAGTCGGTGCCGACGACGGGCCTGCTGACGAGCATTCTCCTTCTAGGGGGGCGGCTTCCCGGAAGGGTGTTGTCCATTCTGGTTGTCCTGATCGTCGGACTCGTCGTCGCCCCGCCGATGGCCTATTTCGCGAGCAGTGGAGCTTACCTGTCGCCGGACAGCCTCTTCCTCGCCCAGGAGGCCGACCTCGGCCAACTCCTCCAGGTCGTTGGGGCCAGGATCTCTCCCCACTTTCTTGTCCTCGCCCTGGCCCCCGTGATCCTCGGAGTTGTGGCGATAGGGACGCGGCGGACTCATGGCGCTAGAAGCGAATACAGCCTCAGAACCGCCGTGGTTTTGGTTGTAGCGTTTTTTACCTGCGAGATCTTCCTCGGCCGGCAACTGGCACATCCCGTTTCTGGTCTCCTTCACGGTTTTCCGCTGTGGGCTGCCAAGTCACCGAACTTTCCCGACATGGCCTCAAGCCGAATCGAGTGCCCTCCTGGTTCAAACACCTACCCGGACGTGGTGATCGTGGCCATCGAGTCCTTCGGTTCGCAGTTTCGAACCGCCAAGGGGGAGGATGGACGCCCGATCATGCCCCATCTGAACTCGTTGGCGGCCCAGTCGGTGGACGTCGAGAACTTCTATGCCGGCTCGATGTTCACCTTAAAGGGGCACGAGTCCCTCATCTTGGGCGTGACGCCGTCCTTGCGGGGACCGGTCGCGGTCAATTCCGGCTCGAACGGGATCGCCTCCCTCGCCTCCGCGATGAACGAATGCGGGTACGCGACGGCGTTCTACCAGGCGAGCGCTAACATCCGGTTCGCCCGGACTGACTTGCTGTTGCAGCGGGCGGGTTTCGGGCGGATCAAGGCTATGGACGGCGAGTTCGTGAACTGGAGCCATGCGGATTCCGTCTGGGGGTGGGGGCTTCAGGACGACGTGTTCTACGACATGGTGCTCGACGACTTGAGCCGCAACGTATTGACGAACTCTGGCAAGCCAGCGTTCGCCTTCGTGGCGACGATCTCGAACCACCAGCCGTTCGCCGAGCTGCCCCGGAGCCTTTGGACCGCCTACCCAAATCCGACGAACATGATGCAGCGGTATGTGAACTCCATCCGGGCTTCTGATGAGTTTCTCGGAGCCTTCGTCCAGAAGCTGAGAGGGCATCCTCGACTCAAGGACTGTCTGCTGGTCGTGACTGCCGACCACAGCTTCTCGTTCGGCGAGAATGGAGAGCCGGACGTCGAACGCTCGTTCTATGAGCGCACCTTTCGCATACCGCTGGTGATCCAATGGCCGGGGAACCTCCCGGCCAGAAAGATCTCGTCGGGGCAATACGCCCAGAAGGACGTTCCGGCGACGGTCTTGAGCCTGGTGGGGAACCGCTGCCTCGCATCCCGTTTTGGCGAATCCATTTTGGACGTCTCTGCCGCCGGTCGTCCTGCGGCGTTCGTACAACCCTACAGCGGGGGATTTGTCGCCGTCGTCGACCACCCCTATAAGTTGGTGCATTCAGTAGGACGCAATCGGGACGCCCTCGTGAACCTCGCCGCCGATTCCCTCGAGGCAACTAACTGCATCGGGGAGATCGATCCCGCAAAATTAGCCCAGATGCGTCGGATAGTATCCGAGGTCCTCGGCGAAACGGATATATGGAAACGTCTTCAACCCTAGTACCTGGCTCCCGTTCATTGTTGCGGTCCCGGCGAGGTCCCCAAGCTTTCACGCTGGTCGAACTGCTTGTGGTGATTGCCATCATTGGTTTGCTTGCCGGAATGCTGCTGCCCGCCCTCGCCAGGTCGAAACGCATGGCGCTCAGGACCGCGTGCATAAACAATCTCCGGCAGATCATCATCGCATCGCTGACCTATGCGGAGGACGACAAGGACGGCGCACTGACCGGTGTTTTCACGGACGAGGACAATGATCTCAACAACCTGTTTCCAGACCGGGTACCGTCTCTGAAGGTGTTCTCCTGTCCATCGGGACGGCAGAAGCTCCGGTCCGACCTATTCGTGACGCATCCCGTCACCGATAACCGTATCCTCTTAGACCTCTACGAAATCGCGTATCAGCGCGGTGGATTTGGCAGCGGATACGAACCATTCGGCTTCATGAACTACACCGGGACCGAAAAGACGGTCTTCAACGTCCGTGGTTTGGAAATTCGATCTCCGGGGATCAAGAAGACCCTCAATACGGTGAATCACTACCAACGGCGGTCCGATTCGTACGGCTTGAAGGGGACCATCACGCCTCCCTCCAGCATTTGGTTGGTCATCGACGCAGATTCGGGTAATGCCGGGAAGGGGATCCAAAATTTCCCTGATGAAGCGGACAATCATGGCGCCGATGGCGGCAACGTGGCGAAATGTGACGGAAGCGTCGCCTGGATTCCGAAGGCCCGCTATCGGTACGAGTATGAGATCTCGCAGGATGAAGGGGACTAATAGGGTGTCGGTTCGCGGTGGAAAAGGGGTCAGTTCTTGATATTGGATACTCCCCGCCCAGCTTCCTCTGGCGATACAAGCGATGGTTTAGATAACCGCGTGTGCCCATCGCCAGACGCTCGGCGATCCACCCCACCGTCATTGTCGTCTCCGACCCCATCCGCGCGCTCATCTGCTTCAACAACTCCTCCCGAAACTTCTCCTCGCCTAGACACCAACCACGCCGAATCGGCTTGAACTCCTCGCCTTCCTCCGTCCCGCGCCGTTCCTCCAACGCCC
>CAINWP010000331.1 GCA_903854475.1 uncultured Verrucomicrobiota bacterium | reverse complement strand
GCTGCGACGACTACGGACACCGGACTGACGGGGACACTGATCGGAGCCGACGTAGACGTTGAGACACTGACCTACGGGATCAGCAGCGGAACGGTTTCTGGGGACAGCTTGACCGTGAGCAAGGCAGGAACCTATGGCACGCTGACGGTGACAGCAGCGACGGGCGCGTATGGGTTCACAAAAAACGCGGGAGCAATTGAAGCCCTGGATGCCACCGAAACGGGAACGGACACGTTCACCGTGACGGTAAGCGACGGTGATGGCTCGTTGGTAACTCAGACCTACACGGTGAGTGTCACGGGAGCGAATGATCCTGCGACTCAGTTGATGATTACAATGCAACCGGTAGGTGGGGCGAGTGGAAACGCTCTGACGGTGCAACCGGTGGTCAGGATTTGTGATGCGTATGGAAACACGGTGACGGCGGACAATAGCACAGTGGTCGGCATTTCTATTCTGAGCGGATCCGGTGGCACTTTGGCCGGAACACTGACACGGACAGTATCTGGCGGAGTAGGGATATTCAGTGGAGTGAGTTTGGCTGGATTGGTGGGGCAAAACTATGTTCTGCAGTTCACATCGATCCCAACACTGACCTTCGTTAACTCGTCGACCGTTACGTTGAGTGCCGGAACGCTCAGCCAATTTTTGTTATCCACGATTACCGATCAGACTGCCGGGACGGGATTTGCTGTTGTGGTAACCTTGGCTGATGCCAAGGGCAATGCGGTGAACAACGCGGGTGCAATCGGTACGGTGACGTTAAGTCGCAAGACCGGAAACGGAACGCTTGGAGGGTCTGTCAGTGGGTCGATATCTGTCGGCCAAAGTTCAGTTGCGATCACCGGGGTTACTTACACAAAGGCGGAAAGCGGAGTGGTTTTGGCTGCCACGGGCACCGGGAGTGGTTCGAATCTGGACGGAAAGACCACGGACTCAAACGCGTTTGCAGTGAGCGCCGGAGCGGTGACGCAGTTGGCGGTAACGACGCAACCTGTTGGTGGCGCAAGTGGAACGGCGCTGACAGTGCAACCTGTGGTGACGGTGCGTGATCTGTACGGCAACACGGTGACCACTGACAACTTGACCCAGATCGCAGTGGCGATCACCAGTGGAACCGGTGGCGCATTGGGTGGAATACAGACCGCGACGGCGACGGGCGGCGTGGCGAGTTTCAGCGGAGTGACCTTGGCAGGCACGGTGGGTCAGAACTACGTGATGCGGTTCAGCTCGACTCCGACCCTAACGGTTGCTGATTCATCCAATGTGACCGTGGCCTCCGGAGGATCGACGACGATCGCCGTGAATAGCGGTAACAACCAGAGCGCGACCGTGGCGACTTCGGTGGTAATCGCTCCGACGGTGAAGGTGACTGACGCCCAGGGCAACGCGGTGAGCGGTGTGTCGGTGACGTTCGCAGTGGCGAGTGGATTAGGTTCCTTGGCTTCGAATGGAGCAGTGACCACCGACAGCACGGGCGTGGCAACTAGCCCGACCTGGACGCTGGGAACGATCGCGGGCGTTAACACGTTGACGGTGACCTCGGCCGAATTGACCGGCTCTCCGGTGAGGTTCTCTGCCACAGGTACGACTGGAGCGGCGACGCAGCTGGGCTTCGTGACTCAGCCGTCGTCCGTGGTGGCTGGAGTGACGATGATTCCTTCGGTCACAGTCGAGGTGCGTGATCAATACGGGAACCGTGTGACGACCTCGACGGAATCCATCTCGCTGGTGCTGAGTAACAATTCGAGTAGTGGAACTGTGACCGGTGGTTCATCGGTGAATGCTGTGGCGGGTGTCGCAACCTTCGGCGGTCTGTCGGTGGACAAGGCAGGGACCGGATACACTCTGGCTTCGGTTAGCGGAACACTGGCGGGGAGTACTTCAAGTACCTTCATTGTCGGTGCGGGTGCTGCCGATGCTCAGATTTCGACGCTAACCCCAGCCACGGTTCTGCTCCCCGGAGACGGCCAACGCACACAACTGCTGACGGTCACGGCGAAGGATGCTCTTGGAAACAATTTGGAGGTTGGTGGATCTACGGTGGTCATCCGACTGAAATCGGGCGTGGGTCAAATCGGAACGGTCACCGACCATGGGAATGGCACTTACACCGCTCTCTTGACCGCTCCGGTCGGCGCGGGTGCAGGCCTCGTGGTCGCCACCCTCGGAGGGACTGAAGTCAAAAATGGCGGGACCAGCCAAACTGAGGTGGTAGTTACCTTCAACGATGTCATAGCGCCTCTGATATCTGGTCCGGGCGGAACGATTGGATTGTCGTCGATACAATCCATCAGCGAAAACAACACCCCGGTCCATACCTTCACCTCCAATAAATCGGTCACCTGGACTTTGGTCGGCGGGCGGGATGCGGCTAAATTCACCCTGAGCAATCTGGGCGTCCTGAGCTTTATCAACGCGCCAGATTTTGAGACACCACTCGATACCAATCGCGATAATGTCTACGAGGTCATCATCGGCGCGGCCGACGGATCTGCCAATGCCTCTCAGCAGTCTCTGGCTTTGACTGTGGTGAATGTAAATGAATCGCCGGATGGGCTCCTGCTCAGCGGGGCTTCGGTGGCTGAGAATTTGGGACCGAATGCGGTCGTTGGAACGCTTCTAGGTTCCGATCCGGATCAGAGCACGGTCTTCCAGTACCGTTTGGTTGCGGGTGTTGCAGACAATGACTCATTCAATCTCAACGGCAGTGTCCTGCGTTCCAGCCAGAGTCTGGATTATGAAAGTCAACAAACCTACCGACTGAGCATTGAAGTGAGTGACGGTGGTTTGGTCACGGTTCGAGAGTTAGTGGTGAGAGTCTTGGATCAGAACGATTCCCCTGTAATTACGGCATTAATCTCGGGACAGACGCTGACGCTGCAAAAGGCGGCGAGTTGGTCGCTGACGGCTGGAACGTTCATCGATGTCGATGCGGGCCAATCGTTGACCTATTCCGTCATCGGCTTGCCTCCTGGTATCGCGTTCCAATCGCAGACGCGGACGTTTAGCGGAACCCCGTCGACTCTGGGAACTTATACGGTTCAGGTGGCGGCTACGGACTCCGGTGTTTCGCCCTTGTCGGCAACCGCCACCTTCGAGGTAGCAGTAGTTCGCTCTTCCCTTCAGTTAGGCCTGAATTCGAACTACTTCTTGATCTTGAACGAAGACGTGGGTGGACCTTTGGCGACAGGTGCCAGCCAACCGGTGTCGCTCGTTCTTGGAGACGGGACGACGCTTCCTGTCGACCAGTTGGGAACCCAAAATCTGATCGGACGGATGGTGCTGACGAGTCCTGCCGTGGATTCCCAGGGCAACTCAAAGGGAACTTTATTCGTCCAGAACCAAGGTGTGAAGACCGTGGTATCTCCGAGTCTTAACAATCCGGTCACGGTATCGCTGCAGGACTTTGTGTCCGGACAGGTCCTGTTTATTCCGGCGGCCGATGAGTACGCACTCCAGTACGCAACCTTGCCGTACCGTGTGGACTTATTGAGCGCGGATGGCAGTTCAGTCCTTCATACAGCGTCGGGATTCATCTACATCGCCGTTCGCAATGTGAATGACGCGCCGCGAGCGTTGACGGTGCCAGCAATCTCATTGGCTCAGAACCAGAGCATAACATTGAGTCTGGTTGGACTTTTCAGTCATCTGGAATGGAAGGACGCGGCTCGATTGTCTTTTTCGGTGGATTTTGTCGGACTTGGTGTGAACGCCAGCGCCGTCACCGATGAGCTCCGTATCACCGCTGTGTCGGCGGTGGTATCGACGGCGGAGATCAAGGTCACCGCCACCGATACGCAGGGTGCCCAGGTGCAGACAACGCTCTTGGTGCAATTGAGGGGTTCAGTCCTCCTACCGAACGGGACACCCACGGTCGTACTCTGGGCTGCGGATGCATCCAACCCGGATGGATCGCTTCCCGCAGAGGTGGTTGATGGAACAGTCTCCATCGTCCTTCCTGAAAATCGCATTGTCGCGTTCGCGGCCCGTGGATCAGACCCTGACTCAGATTCGATATCGTATCGTTTGGTGGGTCTCGATGCAGCCTTGTTTGAGATTAGCAACTCGGGTCGGGTGAATGCCCGGAAGGGTTTTGACTTTGAACATCCCACCGATACCCAGCTCATAGGTCGTTACCAGTTGGCTGTTGTGGTGACGGATGGTCGAGGGGGAGAGGCCATCCAACCGGTGGAAGTGTTGGTCTCAAATGTGGTTGGACCCGCGGAGTTGCGGCCCGGTAAAAATCTGAATTGGTCGATCACCGCCAATGAGCAGGGGGGGTCTGGTGTGTTCTCCATCACCGAGTATTTCGTCGACCCGGAGGGAGGAACCGTATCCGCCTCGATCGGCAACCCTGAGGGGCTTTCGGCCGCAGGCATTGTGGCCGGGGTTCAAGGTGACTCGGTGCAGGTGACTCTGCCCCCAGGATTTGTCTCCACCGTGGATATGAAGTTGCAGGTTCAGGCCAATGGTCTGGGCAAGGATTTCTTCGTTCGAATCACCGTGGATATTGATAGCGATGGCGTGGACAACTTCACCGAATCCTTTGCCTCCGACCGCAACAAGGACGGTATCAATGACGCAAAGCAGAACTCTGTGGCCTCTTTGCCTGTGCTCAACTCGGATCCGGGTGATCCAGAAACCTACCTATCCATTACGGCTACGAGTCGGGAGAATCCGTATTTGGCAGCGATGAGTAAGACCGCATCTGACGGCGGGCAATTGAGTGCAACGGTTAAGATCAGCGGCGTCGAAGTGGGTGGTGTTTCTGCTAATGAACGGAACGCCGTGAATGCGGTTCTTGGAGGATCAAATGTGACAGAGCTCCGGACCGAGTTGGGTTTGCTCGGGTTTTCGCTGGAACCCACCATCGAGGTGAAGGGTTCTGTGTCTGCCTCGGAGCAGGTGGCCTTCAAATCGGCGGTGAGTGCAGAATTTGCTGCTCAGCAGAATATCGTGAGGTTCCTCCTGCCAGAGGGAAGCCGAGTGAACACCTTCGTAAAATCTGCTTCGGACGGAACTCGGTATGAGTTTCTCAAGACAGCGTTAACGAATTCGATTGGGGTCCTTCGTCGGGATGCTGGCGGTAATGCGCTTTATACAGGGGCCGAATTCCTGAATACCGATGCGGATTCGGAGTACGACGAAGTGATGGTCTATTTTGTCGATAATGAGCGGGGCGATGATAATTCCAAGATCGGATCAATTTCCGACCCGGGCATCCTCGCCTATGTGACTCGTAATGCGACGGTTGCACCGCCGGTGGTCAATGCGTTGCAAAGCCCCACAGCCGACTTACAACCGCAAATTTCGGGCACGGCGGTGGCTGGAGTTACGGTGAGCGTGTATGACGGTTCCAAACTTCTGGGAACCACACTGGCCAATGATCAAGGCGTCTGGACGTTGACTCCAACATCACCGCTGTCTGTGGGCGAGCATGTGTTCACGGCGGTGGCCTCGAACAGTGCCGCTGTCTCGAGTCTCCCGAGCAATGGAGTCAATCTGGTGATTCAGAATCGAGTGATCGCCAACGCCGATTCTTTAATTCGTATCCCCCGACAACCTCTGAAATGGAAGGCACAACAAATTCTGGCTAATGACGTGGTAGTCGAGGGATCCGCTGTGCTGGTTCGAGTGGATCCCCTCACAACACACGGGGGAAGCGTCCGAGTCGATGGCGGGTGGATCATTTACACACCGCCCGCGGGCTTGGCTGATTCTATGGTCGATTCCTTCGGCTATGAAATGGGGAATGGCAAGGAAACGTCCCGCGGCCTTGTGAACCTGGTTGCTCGGGAGTGGATGACCGGATTGGGTCAAAACCTCGTGCGAGTTTTGCCCTTAGCCCGCGGTGTCCAACTGAGGTTTGCTGCCGTTCCCGGTAGAACGTATCGGATCATAGGTCGATCTTCATTGGATTTCAGTCTGCCTTGGACCGATCTCGGCGAAGCGACAGCCGATGAGGTGGGCCGTTTGGATTTGCTAGATCCGGAGACAAATTCCCAAGTTCGATTCTATCGCTTGCAAGCGATCATCCAGTGAACAACCGATTTGATAACCATTCCATGAACATGTCTCGTATCTTCCCCTGGGTTCTAATTTTCGGTGTTGGAGTTACCTATCACCCGTTGCAAGCCCAACAGAATCTGAGTTTCACGTATGGTGAGTCGGGAATGAACATGGCGATTCCCGACAATGATCCATCGGGGATTGCCCGATCATTCAAGACCAGTGGTCTCATGGTAGGGATTCCCTATGATCTGACCGTTAGACTCTCCGTTGAGGGCAGCGATCTTGGCGCCTTCAATGGAGACTATTATGCCTATCTGATTCATGAAAACCCGTCCGGTTCGGAGTTTCGTTTGGCGGTGTTGATGAATCGGGTGGGTTCCTCGAGCGGTTCACCCAATGGGTATAGTGATTCGGGCTTTCAACTAACATTCAGTGATTCGGCCCAGTATGATGTTCATAAGTATCGAATCTCTTTGGGGGGTGAGCCGGTTGGTGCGGTGACCGGGATCTGGCAACCCGACGGGCGGCGGGTGGATCCAAGCGCGGCGCTGGATACCTCGCCCAGATCAGCTCCTTTAACCCCTTTGGGCCAGATAGATCCGAACGGTCAATGGACTTTGTTCGTTGCAGATCTTGAGGCGGGTGGAACTGCCAAATTGACGGGTTGGGAAGTGAGAGCTTTGGCCGTGATTCCTGAACCTTCCACACTGTCGATGCTGGGAATGGGATTGCTGGTATGGATGGGATACCGCGGCAGACGACCGCTTTGAAAATCGCCTAATCCTCGGATGAAGGAAAACATCCGCCCTTAGAGCGATAGAGTTGACGCAGGGCGGATTCATCTACATTTGGGTAGGCGGACGAATCGGCCGGTTTTCTGGTCGACTGCTGAATCTTAGATTCGTCGGCATGCCAGATGAGCTTGGTGAGGCCCTTTCACGGTGTCCGACACGCTCCTCTCTGCGGGTTCTAACCTCTTTCTGCTCGACCGCCGCCGCCGTTCAACGCCGGAGCATCCAGTGTGCATTGCTGAACGTCTGACCATTTATCCAGTTCCTCAACGAATCGGCTTCGGTCCATCCTCGTTCCAATTCCATTTCGTAGAGCCCGACCACCAGGTTTCGATTCACCGTCCGCATCTCGGCCCCGACTCTGTCCTTCACCCGGCACTGGTCCTCCTGAAAGAACACGTCCCGCCGGTAAGGTGGAACGTACCGCCGTCTCAAAGATCCAGCTCTACCTGAGCATGGTAGGGCGATTTCTCCGAAAGCGCCGCGTCGGCACACACGGACCGCTCGGAGATCGGTCCCTACCTAGGAGCTGGATCGG
>CAINWP010000330.1 GCA_903854475.1 uncultured Verrucomicrobiota bacterium | reverse complement strand
GCTTCGACCCGCTGAGTGGGTTCTCGATCTTTCTGAACCCATCGCCGCCCTAGGGGGCTCGCCGGATGGGAGTCTTATCGCGGCTTTGGGAACTGAGGGTTCGGCCTGGGTGGTTGAGGCCTCATCAGGACGCCGTATTCACGCCTTCCAGGCCCATGAGGGTGGAGGGTTTCGCCTCGTCTGGAACCCAACGGCCCCCTGCTTCGCAACCGCGGGTCAGGATGGGCAAGTCCGGTTCTGGGATCCGGTGACTGGAACTCAAGTCGAGTCTTTGCCTATGCCCTCGGCCTGGGTGGAGCAGCTTGCGGGTTCTCCCTCAGGAGATCGGTTGGCTGCGGCTTCCGGCAAGACGGCGTGCATTGGGCGGGCCAGTGGGGGCGGTGGAGCCAGTGGCGCCGCTGGGGCCGGCTGGACTCACACCCTCGGCGGACATCGCAGTACGGTGGCGGCATTGGCATGGTCGGCCGACGGTCGATCGTTGGGCGTCGCCTGCTATGGCGGAGTGAGCGTGTATGATTCGGAAACCGGCCGCGTGACGGCGGAGTTGCCGTGGAAGACGAGTCTGGTTTCGCTGGCGATTTCGCCGGACGGACGCTGGGTGGTGGCCGGCACTCAAGAGAACAGCGTACAAATTTGGCCGCTGCCGTTCCGTGAAGGGGAAGAACTGGCCATGTCGGGTTACGACGCCAAGGTGCGAAGCCTGGCCTGGCATCATTCGGGTCGCTACCTCGCCACCGACGGTGGTCAGGAACTCATGGTGTGGGATTGCAGCGGCAAGGGACCGGCCGGTTCCACGCCTCGGATTTTGGAAGGGCACCCGGCCCGGGTTTCGAGCCTTGCCTACCAAAAGACGGGTCATTTGTTGGCCAGCGGATGCCAGGCAGGGCGGGTGTTGTTTTGGAATGCGGGCAAATCTTCCCAACCGCTGCGGGCCACCGCCTTGGCCGGTGCTGTGACGGCCCTCGGATGGTTGCCGGGAGACACCCAAGTGGTCGCCGGTTGCCAGGACGGTCGCCTCGCGCTCATTTCGGCCCCGAAGGTCTAGCGGAGTTGACGGGAACTGGGTGCTGTCGTTGATGGTCTGACTCGATGAAGCGCGCCCGGCCGCAGGGATTTTACAGGGGCCTCGCCCGATGTTTCCCAAGGAATTCTTGAAGGCGCGGATGCTGGGGTTGATCCAGCACCGCCCGTGTCGGCCCTGATTCCACGACGCGGCCACCTTCAAGGAAGACAACCCGGTGGGCGATGTCTCGAGCAAAGGCCAGTTCGTGGGTGACGAGCAGCAGGGTCATGCCCTCGGCCGCCAGGGTTTTCAGCACCGTCAAAACCTCGCCTCGCAGTTCCGGGTCCAGGGCGCTGGTAGGCTCGTCGCACAGGAGGACCTGCGGTTTCATCGCCAGAGCCCGTGCGATGGCCACGCGTTGCTGTTGGCCGCCGGAGAGTTGGGAGGGCAGGTGGTGGGCCCGATCGGCTAGACCCACCTTTGAAAGCAGGCCCATCGCCAACGCGTGCGCTTCGGGATGCGGCAGGCGGTCCACGTGCACCGGGGCTTCCATCACATTCTCCAGGGCCGTTCGGTGGGGGAACAAATGGAACTGCTGGAAGATCATCCCTGTTCGTCTTCGCAATTGCTGACGCCGCCGCCGATCGGCCGCCTCAGGAGTGCCCGCCTCGATGCGAACATCCCCCAGGCGCAGTGATCCCGAATCGGGTGTTTCTAGCCAATTGAGACAGCGGAGCAGGGTGCTCTTGCCGCAACCGCTCGGTCCGATCAAAGCCACGACCTCCCCGGCGGCTTGTTGATGGTCGATGCCATCCAGCACCGTCACCGCACCGAAACGCTTTCGGAGCCCTACGATCTCGATCATGTCCGCAACCTCCGTTCGAGGGCCCGGGCTCCCCGCGAAGCCGCATGGCCCATGGCCAAGTAGATCGCTGCGGTGAGGATTCCTAAGCCGATGTAATCGCCCGCATCAAGGGAGCGGATGAGGAATTCTTTGGTGAGTTCGACGAGGCCGATCACCGAAACAATGGAGGAATCTTTGAAGAGGGCGATGAGGTCATTGGTGATGCCGGGGAGGCTGATGCGCAGGGCCTGGGGCAAGAGGATGCGTCGCAGTGTCATGACGGGTGACAAGCCCAGGGCGAGGGCTGCCTCGGTCTGGCCGCGGGGAATGGCCTCGAGTCCGGCCCGTAAGTTCTCGGCTTCGTTGGCGGCGTAGTTGAGCCCGAGTGTCAGTACGGCCGCGGCCCCGGCTGAGAGTTTCCAACCCCATTGCTGGGCCAACCCGAAATAGATGAAGTACAACTGCAACAGCAGGGGGGTACCGCGGAACACTTCGATGTAACTCATGGCCATCCATCGGACGGGTCGCGATCCGTAGCGACGGGCCAGGGCCAATCCGAGTCCCCAAGTCATGGCCAGAGCCATGGACGCTAGGCTTACCCACACGGTGGTTACCGCAGCCTCTATCAGGATGGTGAGATACCTCAGTGTCGGCACGGGCTTGGATTTTGTTGCAGCGGTGACCGCCCCGGAAGTTGTTGTCGGAACGACCTCTGCAGTCCAAGTGGCCAGGGCTGCTTGCTGTGGGCCCCACAACTCGTAGCGGCGGTAGATGCGTTCGAGGGTGCCGTCTTGGATCAGAGATCCAAGGGCTTCATTGATGCGGGTGAGTAGTCCTGAAGAGCCGATCGGTGCGGCGATGGCGTAGTGTGCGGGTGCGAAGGGTGGACCGGCCGCTCGGAGGTTCGGCCTAGTGCGCAGTTGGACCGTGGCGATGGGAGAATCGGTGAGAACGGCGTCGAGCCGGCCCAGTTCCAAGTCCCGGAAGTAGTTCACATTTTCGTCGTACACCCGCACTTCCAAGCCGCCTTGCTGGGTGACCAAGCGGTGGGACAAGGTCGAGGCCAACACACCGATCCGACGCCCGGCCAGATCGCTGAGGCTCTGGATATTTGTGTCGCCTGTGCGAGCGACGAGTTGTTGTCCGAACGCGAAATAAGGCCGACTCATGGCCACCTGGGCGAGGTTTTCTGGGGTGCGCTCCAAGGCGGCGATGACGATGTCGTAATTACCTCCCTGGCGAAGGCCGGGGATTAAATTGGCCCAGTTGTACTGAACGAATTGAGAGGTGCATCCCAGTCGGTCGCACAGTGCTTGGGCCAGTTCGACTTCGAATCCGACGAGTTGGTCGGGGTTGTCCGGTGTGTGATAAATATATGGGGCACCACCTTCGGCATCGTTGGCCCAGCGGAGCACCTGGGGGATAGCCGGTTCTGGGGTCTGGACCGCACCGCTGGTACTCCGGACGCCCGTGGTCCATGCCATGAGAACGAGAAGCAATGTTTGGACGCGGCGCACCGTCCTGCGATTAGCCGGTGTTCGCAGGCTTTCTCAAGTGAATTACCTGAAGGGCAGGGGGTCGGTCCCACCTATTTACACAAAAAGAGCCACTCTAACATATCACCTGCGGGAGACTTGCTGAAGCTGGCGCCCGGGGTGGGTGCCTCGTGAGGCTTCGCGGGATAGGTCCTGCGTTCGCAGGGAACGTTGGGCGAGGCTGGGCTTTCGCGCTGACGCGCGAGGGGGTCGGAGTGTCGACGTTCCAAAGCTCACTGCGGCTCGATCCCGCTGCTGCCATCGCAGAAAGGCTCTGGGTCGATGGCCCAATACAGTTCCCAACCCAAGTTCCCATTCCCAGACGAGGTTCCCAGGCAAGGTGCCAGGCCTAGGCCGCACTCAGACGGCCTGGCCGGCTGCGTATCCGCTGGCCCAAGCCCACTGGAAGTTGTAGCCGCCTAGCCAGCCGGTCACGTCCACCACCTCGCCGATGAAGAATAACCCCTTCACTTCACGGCACTCCATGGTCTTGGACGACAGCGCCGATGTGTCCACACCGCCTACCGTCACTTCCGCCTTCGGATAGCCTTCGTCGCCGTCCGGTTGGAGCTCCCAACCTGCCAGATCGGCTGCGAGCGCATCGATCTCCCGCTGTGGTAATTGGGCCAGCGGCCGTGGAGCTGCATTCGGCCCCAGCCAGGCCTGGACGAAGCGCTCCGGCAGCACCTGGCGCAGCGCCCATTTTAGCTCCTTCCCGCCCGTTCGGTGCGACATCAGAAATGCCTTCGCATCGACGCCGGGCAGGAGATTAATTCGGAACGATTCGCGCGGCTTGAGAACACTCGAGATTTGCAGGATCGATGGACCGCTGAGGCCTCGGTGCGTGAACAACGTATTCTCGCGGAAGCGCGGCCGGTCAGCGCTGGCCCAGGTTTCGACATCGATCGACAATCCGCTCAATGCTGTGAATGCCGAGTAGCGGGTGGCCGGCAGTGTCAGCGGCACCAAACCGGGCCGCGGCTCCACCAGCGGAACCCCAAATTGGCGGGCAATGTGGTATCCCCAGGGCGTCGCGCCGAGCTTCGGGAACGAAAGCCCGCCGGTGGCGATCACTAGCGAATCGGCAGTGCGCTCGCCCTGCGAGGTCTGGATGCGCCACCCGCCCTCCGCGAGCCGCTCGACCCCCTCCACCTTGCAGTTCACCGTGATCCGCACCCCGGCATCCCCGCACTCTTGCTCCAGCATTTGCAGGATTTGCTTGGAACTCTGATCGCAGAACAATTGCCCCAGCTTCTTTTCATGCCAGGCGATCCCGTGACGCTCGACCAGTGCGAGGAAATCGGCCGATGTGTATCGGGCCATCGACGACTTTAGGAAATGCGGGCTGCCCGAGGTGACGTAGTTGGCCGTCGTCGCGCCGAGGTTGGTGAAATTGCAGCGCCCTCCGCCGGAGATCAGGATCTTGTTGCCGGGCCGCGGATTGTGCTCGAGCAACTCCACGCGCCGCCCGCGTAGGCCCGCCGACCGGGCACAAAAAAGCCCCGCCGCCCCTCCCCCAACTACCACTACATCCCAGTGTTCACTCATTGTACGCAACGGCCTAGTGCGCCGAACCCCAATGGAAGCTCAACCCAGCCTGCAAAGGCGAACCCGGAGTTTGCCCGCGGACCTCGGCCCGCCAAGAAATACCCCCTCCGCTTCGCCTTGCCCGCGACGGAAAACCCTCGCCGTCCTCAGACGGTTTGTGTCGGGGAGATTGGGTAGTGCCGTTCCGTCGGTCCGGGCGGCCGGGTCGCGTTGGAAGTTCGAGGCAGCTTTGAGGGTAGGGCGATTTCTCCGAAAGCACCGATTTCCGAGAGGATGGATCGCTCAGGCGCTCTCCAGGATCTTCTTCTTGGTGCTCTCGTATTCCTGCTCGCTGACCAAGCCGTCGTCGCGCAATTGCTTCAGGCGGCGAAGCCGTTCATCGAACGCCAATGTCTCGTCGGTCGGTTTGCTGCCACCACGGATGCCCGCTTCATCCATCGCGTCCTTCAAGACACCTCCAGCCATGCGTGACCACGGTTCGACATCGCGTC
>CAINWP010000329.1 GCA_903854475.1 uncultured Verrucomicrobiota bacterium | reverse complement strand
GGCCAAGCCCCGCTCATGTCGGTGCTGCAGTATGCCCAAACGATCACCGGGCCCGGCCTGTGCTTCATGGACACCCCGGGCTACGACCCCGTGAGCATGACCGGCCTGGTGGCCGGCGGCTGCAATGTCGGCGTGTTCACCACGGGCCGTGGCAGCGTGTACGGCTGCAAGCCCGCCCCCTGCCTCAAGGTGTCCACCCACACGCCGCTCTACCGCTGGATGCAGGACGACATGGACCTGGATGCGGGAACGATCCTCGAGGGTTGCGAAACCATCCCCCAGGTGGGCGAACGGATCTTCGAGGCCATCCTGGCCACCGCCAGCGGCGAGCGCACCAAGAGCGAGCAGGCCGGCCTCGGCGACGAGGAGTTCGCGCCCTGGCCACTCGGGCCGGTCTTCTGAGACGAGCAAACGGAGAAATGGTCGGCGGCATTTTGCCGCACCTCCAAGCCTCGACTTGGATATCAGGATCATTCGCATCATGAGCCCAGCATGAGATGGATCCTGGTTACCTTGGGCGTTGGCGGAATGGCTCTGTGTCTGACCGCAGCTGATTCCCGCAAACGCCCTCCCAACGCGACCAATCTTTTCGGAATCCATGGAATGCATTGCGAGGGATGCGCAGGTGGAATTCGTTCTGAACTCCGTCGACTGAACGGGGTGGTCGACGCCCAGGTTTCATTCTCCAACCGAACGGCGATCATCCGCTTCGACACCAACACCGTCTCATCGAACGCCCTGGTCAAGGTCATCCAGCAATCAGGCTACGACATCACCACATGTCCGAAATAACACAGTCCAGATACCAACTCGCCTCGAAAGGAAGTTTAGACCTGCCGGCCACCCCGGAAAATCACCGACCCATGGCAAGTTCAGCCGAAGGAACCATCTCGAATCATCAACAAGATTCACTTGGCCGGTCGAGGCAAGTGTTCCTCTGGACGGGGGCGGTGGTTGCCCTCATCACCCTCTCCTCGTGGCTTTCCCACATCCAGCAGACCCAGCAACACGAGATGACGATGCCGGTCAAAGGGTGCCACGTAATCCCCGATTTCAATCTCATCGAAAGGAACGGCCGACGGATTTCTAGAACGAATCTGGAGAACCGGTTCGTGATCATGAACCTCGTGTTCACCGGATGTGACAGCGCTTGCCTCAAAGTAAACCTCAGGATGGCAGAATTACAGTCCATGATCTCCGGTGTCGAAGATGCGGTCCTGGTTTCACTTACGGTGGATCCAAGATCCGACACCCCGGAGGTATTGAACCGGTTCGCCACTCGTTTTCGGGCCGATCCAAACCGATGGTTGTTCCTGACGGGGGAAAAGACCGCGATCTATCCATTGATCGATCAGATCGGGCTCCATCAATCCGCGATTTCGATTCCGGCGAGCCATCCCTCAGATTTCAAGGATCTCAGGAAAGTCGCTCTTTTCGACAAGCAGGGTGCACTTCGATTCCACTTCGACGGACTGGACAGGGGCATGCCGGCCGAGGTTGTCCAGTCGATGGTGCGCCTTCGAACAAACGTACAACGTTGACACCCGAAATCGGAACAAGGCCTCGACATCCGTATTCCAACCACCGAATGCAAAGGATCACATCACCTCTCCTGGCGCTCCTGTTAATCATCGTCGGATGTGATCGAGCGCCTGTGTCGCCGAAGACGGTCAGGTCCCATGACGCGACAGGCATAATCCGTGAATTTTCGACAGACGGACACTCTGTCGTGATCCGCCACGACGAGATCCCCGGTGTGATGCCAAAGATGACCATGACCCTCAATGTTCGGGATTCCAATTCGTTGAATGGACTCAGGGAGGGCGACGAGGTGCGTTTTCGAATCCACATCGGAGCCGATGAACATTGGATAGATTCTATCGAGAGGACCGGGCATCAGACGCCGAAAGCACCTGCTTCTGCATCCATCCGCCAAACCGGTTCCGAGTTGACCAACGGGCAGATGATGCCCGATTTCGAATGGCTGGCGGAGGACCGAAGTATCCGGCGAATCTCCGATTATCGGGGAAACTCGGTGGCGTTCACCTTCGTGTTCACCCGCTGTCCACTTCCGGAATTTTGTCCGAGAATGACTCGCAACTTCCATGATGCACGGGAACTCCTTCTAAAAAACTCAGACGGGTCCACCCGTTGGAAACTGCTGTCTCTTTCCTTCGATCCAGGCTTCGACACTCCGGAGGTACTCGGCCGATATGCAGAGGCCTCAAGGGAGGGCGTATCAACCGGATGGTCGTTCGGAGTGCTGAGCGCCAACACCCTGTCGAATATCGCGCCACGCCTCGATCTGAGAATAGTCCCTGACAGTGACGGGTTTTCGCACAATCTTCGAACCGTGGTTCTCGATGCCACTGGAAGAATTCACCGTCAATTCGACGGCAATGGTTGGACGGCGACAGAGTTGGCAAAGACCCTGCTTGAAGCCAGCAGGAGCAGATGATGGAGGCTCAATCATCAAGGATATCCGAGTTGACGCTACCTTGGCTGCGCCGACTCCGGTGGACGTCCGCCGGAGGACAGGCAGCCACGGTCCTTTGGGTCAATCTTGTGCTCCAAATACCTCTGCCGATGCTCGTCGTTTGGATCTGCATCGGATTCACCGTCTTCACGAATTTGGTGCTTCACAGGGTTCCTGTGGGAAGCGGCGAATCCCCTCCGTTTCTCGCATCGTGCATGGTGTTGGATGCCCTCCAATTGACCACCGTCCTGCATTATACCGGTGGTCCGCACAATCCGTTCAGCACTTTCTATCTGGCCCACCTCGCGCTTGCCGCGGTCGCCTTGCCACCTCTCTGGACCACTTTGGTGGCCGGGGTCTGTTGCTCCGGTTTCGCTGCTCTATTCTTTGGCCTCTGGCCGTTGCCCCGTCTGAGCGAGGCTGTTTGTGGCGTGGGTCCCGGCCTCCCCCTGAAGACCCACCTGCAAGGAATGCTCACTGCATTCATCCTGACGTCGGTTGCGATCGTCTTCTTTGCCAGCAGGCTGCAACAGGCGCTAATCCGGCGTGGCTTGGAACTCGGACTCGCACGTCAGGCGGTGGTCCGCAATGAACGTTTCGCCGCCTTGGCCACGCTGGCTGCCGGTGCGGCTCATGAATTGGGCACTCCTCTCGGAACGATCACCATCGCCGCGGGTGAACTCGCTCGGGCAGCCAGAAGGTATCCGCAGGATCCAGATCTTGCAGAGGACGCCGACCTGATCCGTGAAGAATCCCATCGCTGTCGGCGGATTCTCGACCGACTACAGACCCAGTCCGGGGATCAACCACATACCATCCCGGTGGATCAGGTGCTGGTGGAACTTGGCGAGCGGTTTCCTGATCGATTGTCTTGCAGAGCCCAGGCATCCGGGATCGAGGTTCATGCACCCCCGGAAGCCCTCATCCAAGCGCTGGTGGCGCTCGTGAGAAACGGAATCGACGCGAGTCTGCCGGGTCAAGATGTCCAGTGTTCCGTGGAACGGCCTGTCAACGGGATCCTGTTCCGGATCTCGAATCGAGGCACCCCTATTCCAGAAGAAGTGCGTATCCGTGCAGGAGAACCGTTCTTCACAACCAAGCCGCCCGGGAAGGGAACCGGCCTCGGCTTGTTCCTCGTGCGCCTGCTTGCCGATCGGCTGGGAGGATCCTTCAACCTCGAAACCACATCCGACGGAAGAACCGACGCTGTCCTGTTCATCCCGCATCCTGCGATCCGCGAGTCATGAAGAATCACACCTCGCTCCTGCTGGTCGAGGACGACCAAGTCTTCTCAGAACGCCTCCGCAAAGCTCTAGTCGCCAGGGGATGCGAAGTGTTTGTCTCAGGCAGCTGCGCTGCGGCCATGGTGACATGGAGACAAGACGGACCGGATGCCGCCGTTGTCGACCTGCGCCTTCCGGACGGTCATGGGCTCAGTCTGGTCCGCGAACTCCATGCCGAGCATCCCGAGAGGCCTGTCGTGGTGCTCACCAGTTTCGGCAGCATCGCGACTGCGATGGAGGCAGTCCGATGGGGAGCCCGCGACTACCTGACCAAGCCGGCAGACGCGGAACAGATCCTCGCCGCCTTGCGGGGGGAGCGGCTCATCCAGAGCAACTCCAAGGAGGTTCCGCCGGAGACACCTTCCCTCGACCGGGTGGAGTGGGAGCATATCCAACGGGTCCTGACCGACTGCGACGGAAACGTCTCGCAGGCTGCCCGTTGGCTCGGGATCGATCGACGCACCCTCCAACGCAAGCTGGGCAAATATCCCCCAATCCGTTGATGCATGACCTCACATGTCCTTCCGTTGGCTCGCTGATCAGGGCATTTTGCCGCAGTCTAAACGTTTGAATCATCGCAGTGCGTGCCCGCTATGCTTCTCTCCCATGAAGCGAAACAATTGGATCGGTCGGAACGCCCTCGAGAAATGGATCGTCGCGCTGTCAGGAGTCGTGCTCGCGGGAGGTCTTGAGGCGGCGAACATCGCCACGGTGCTGAAGAGTCTCGACCCAGCTTCTTCCAAGGTCACCGATTCCGACACGACCCACGAAATCAATGGCATTGTCAGTGCACGTGCGACTTTGCAGGACGGTTCGGTCTTGGCCTATGTCCAGGCACCCGGTGAAGCGGCGGTCCCCGTTCATTTTGCCAAGGCCGATGCTGCAAAGGTAGTCGTCCGGAACGAGCTGTCGCTATCCGGAAAACTCGGCACGGGCCCGATGGGATTCGGAGCGCTGATAGCGCGGGAAGGGGCGGTCACGGTGAATGCGACCAACCGAGCCTTCGGAGCGTCCGAACCTCGCGGTGCATCGTTCTTCAAGGATGCACTACCGTTGGCCAACAAGTATGTGCAGCTCACCAACGTCTCGTTCGTAGCGCCCAGATTCGATGGTTCAGGCAAGGCCGTCGTCCGAGGTGATTCAGGCGAGGTGACGCTGGTGCTTCCTCGGACTTTGAGGGATCGGGATGTACCACCAGGCCAGGTGAACGTCTTCGGAATTCCTCTGAAGGTTTCAGGAGAGTGGCAACTGATGGCTTCACGGTTCCTGTCGGCCAACAACAAGGCGAGCATTGCGCTGGCGAGCAAGCATACCTGCATGAACTGCCACAACCCGGACATTAAGGCAGTTGGCCCGGCTTTACGGGACGTGGCAGCGCGTTATAAAGATGCTCCTGATGCCCGGGCGATCCTCATGGTTCAAGTGATGAA
Organism: uncultured Verrucomicrobiota bacterium; assembly: GCA_903854475.1. GTDB lineage: Bacteria > Verrucomicrobiota > Verrucomicrobiia > Limisphaerales > UBA9464 > SXXZ01. The sequence goes on along the minus strand of CAINWP010000329.1, from coordinate 28,035 downwards.
CGGTGGTTCTGGAAAATGGGGAACGGTCCCGATGCCCGCGCTCGGAGCGAAGATACCGCCGGCCGAACGCGATCTCCTCATCGATTGGGTCTACGGTTACCGATGGGATGCGATCCTCTCTGAATGATCTCTTGGAAGGGGCACCTGCGGGCGGCAATTTGCCGCATGTACCATTCTTGATGCGACCACCGTCGATGGCAACACACTACCAGATCCCCCATTTCCGGGGATCGCATGAACAAAGCCGCCCTAACCCTCGCCACCGCCGCCCTCGCCGGGCTGACCACCCTCGCCGCAACCCTCTCCAGCGGCTCCGCCATCCTCAACTACAGCCAGTCGGGCGTCGAAGCCCTCGGCTCCGGCCTAGGACCAGCACCCGTCCTCACCCTCTCCACCTACTTCAACCAGTCCGAGTCCGCCTCCCGGACCGCCGCCCAACTCGGCACCGACCTGATCCCCGGCTCGACTTATACGGGTCAGATCTACGGGATGAATGGCACATCCGTCGTTAACCTCGACGGCCGCACCGCCCAGCCTACCACCTTCTCCTACTCCGCCGGCGACCTTGCAGGGCACACCGGTGTCATCGGCCTCGGCGGCGTCGCACGCTTCGACGTCTTCGGTGGCATCGGCGGATCCCTACTCATGGGAGACCTGACCCTCCAGTACGACATCAACCGCACGCTCGTCGGCGGAAGTGGATGGTTCCTCAAGGGCAACATCCCTCCGGCCGCCGCGCTCTTCGACCTGACCAGCGTCAGCATCGCGGAATCCCCGGCCGGGTTCACGCTGTCCGGCGACATGGGTGTCACCTTCGAAGTGGCCAACTTACTCTTGAACACCCCGACCGACACCCTCCGAAACGTCGGAACCTTCACCTTCACCGGCGTCAATGCGGTTCCCGAACCGTCCACGATCGCGCTGCTCTCGCTCGCTGCACTGTTGCCGTTCTCACGCCGGGCCCACCGTTCCATGTCGGGTCGCTGAGCCATGGCCCAAGCCTTCAGAATCTATCCCGCGCGTCGCCTCATCCGGGCAGCCTTTTTGCCGGCAGTCGCACTTTTTTCCCAGGCCACGAGCCTGCTCGCCGACGCCCTCATGTCGGGCGAGGCCCGACTGGACCTGGATGAATCTGCCTGGGACTCCCTGGCCTCCGGCCTCGGTGCCGCGATGCCCGTGCTCCGGTTGGACGCCTTCTTCGATCAGGCCGCCGGCAACGCCCGCAACTACGACCAGATCCTGTCGGACCCCCTTCCCACCACCTCGTATTCCGGATTGGTCCTGCTCATGAACGGGCCCACCGTCACGAACCAGATGGGCCGGACCACCCAGCCCACCACCTTCGAGTACACCTCCGGCGAACTCACCAGCCACACCGGAAGCATCGGCCTCGGGGGCATCGTCCGCTTCAAGGTCAGCAGCGGGGGCGGTCTGCTCTACGGTGACTACACGCTCCTATACAGCGCCGCACGCCACCGCTTCGGCGGCTCAGGCTGGCACCTCAAGGGCAACATCGCCCCCAGCGTCGCCAACTTCGACATCCTCAACGTCCAAGTCACCGAGCATCCGGACGGCTTCACCCTGTCCGGCAACCTCGCCGTGTCGTTCGAGATCGCCAATTTCCTGTACGCCACCCCCGCCGACGCACTTCGCGACGTCGGAGACTTCACGTTCACCGGCAGGTCTTCTGTCCGTCCCCAACCACCGGTCCTCTCCGGCACCAAAACCTCGGGCGACTCCCTGCGCATCCGTATCTCCGAAGGCACCCCGGGTTCCACCTTCACTCTCGTCGCCAGCACGGACCTCGCCCTGCCCCTCAACGGATGGAGCACCGTGGCCTCGGGAACCATCGACGACTCCGGCAAAGCCTCGATCCCCATCGAAATCTCCGCCACCGTCGCCGCCCGCTACTTCCGGGTCGTCCAGCCGTGATCCGCACCCCGCGCCCCAGCTTCGCGGGTGCCTTCACCCTGATCGAACTGTTGGTCGTGATCGCGATCATTGCGTTCCTCGCCTCGCTGCTCCTGCCTGCCCTCGGCCGCGCCCGGCTCAAGGCCCGCCGACTTGTCTGCCTCAATAACCTCAGGCAGTTCGCCATCGCCGACCTCACCTACCTTTCCGACTTCCATCAATTGCCACCCATGGACGCCTCGGTGCCCGGTGGCATCCGGCTCGAACGTCTCCAGTCGATGGCCCGCTACCTAGGGACCACGCTACCGCCCGGCCAGTTCCCAACCTGGCCAAAGCGCGCCAATCAACCCCGCTGGATCAACTGTCCAATGGCAGTCGACTCCGGCCTCGCCGAAGGCCCCGCGTTCGGCGGCGGCATCTACACCGGATACCTCTACGTGGGTGCCATCGAACAGTCCACCATGGTCTCCGGTGGATTCGCAACCCTCGCCAACCCGGGCTCCGCCGCCGACAAACTCAACTCCTCGCGCGGCACCCTCTGGACCGATATCCTCGACGAATTCCTGATCTCCGAGCCCCGGCGGTTCGAATTCTTCCACCGCCGCACCAGCACCCGCTATCCAGACTTCCGGTTCCACGCCGAGGAACTCGATGGCATCCATCGCGCGTGGTCCGATGGCTCCGTCGAATGGGTCCCCGGCAACCGCTTCCAGCTCACCAACTCTCCCAGCCCGGACCTCCGCATCGTCCACATCTTCGGCAATTACTACTTCTGACCCCGCACCCGAACGCGCTCAAACCTTCAATGCTGATGACCATGGAAGACCATTCCCTCTCGCGCCGCGACCTGATCCGCCTCCTCGCGCTCACCGCCGCCGGTACCTGCGCCGCTCCTTCCCAGGCCGCCCCCACCAACACCCACAACGCCGCCGTCCACGCCGCCCAACCCCAGCTCCGCATGGGATCCGAACAGATCGCCATCCTCGTCTATCCCGAGTTCACCGCACTCGATGCCCTCGGTCCCCACTACTTCCTCGCTGGCATGATGGGAGCCACTGTCCGATTCGTCGCCAAGACCAAGGATATCGTCCCCTGCGAAGGCGCCACCGCCGGCGGATTCTGCATCCGCCCTCACATGACCTTCGCCGACTGCCCCGAAGAGCTGGACCTCCTCCTTATCCCCGGCGGCGTCACCGGCACTCTCGCCGCCATCGCCGACGAAAAGACCCGGCGGTTCGTCGCCGACCGCGGTTCCAAGGCCAAGCTCGCCGGCAGCGTCTGCACCGGTTCCCTGATCCTCGGGGCCGCCGGCCTTCTCAAGGGCCGACGCGCCACTTCCCACTGGCAAACCATCGACGTCCTCAAGGACGTCGGCGCCACTCCCGTCAGCGAACGCATCGTCACCGACAGAACCGACCGCATCACCGCCGCCGGTGTCAGCGCCGGACTCGATCTGGGCGTCGAACTCATCCGCCGGTTCCGGGGCGATTTCTACGCCAAGGGCATGCAACTCCTCGGCGAATACGACCCGAAGCCTCCCTTCCCAGGCGGAGGCAATCCAGCCACCGCGGACAAGGTCGTCGTCGACATGCTCAACATGATGCACGATCCCCTGACCGAGCAGTTCCGTCAGGCCATCGCCAAAGCCCGCTAGGCTCCAACCTCCGCTCCGGGGGGGCGAGTGTCCCCACCAACCGGTCGGGAGTCCCGAGTCTTAAGATTCAAGGTTCAAGCGGGCTGCCCCCGCGTCGTGCGGGTCTTCCCAAACAAGGCGTCGCTCCTGCGCCTGATCTCTGCCCTCCTCGCAGAAAACACCGAGGATTCGGAGACCGGAAAACTCTACCTCAACACGCCCCCCCCGAATCCACAGGCGAACTGATGATCCGTCGCCGTCCGAGGAATCGCTCTGGCCCCGGGTCCGGGGCCGGCTCAAGGTGAAAGCCTACACCATGAGCGCGAACCAAGACGAGGTGCTGATCCGGCTTCATCCCGACGACGACGTCGCCGTGGCCCGGCGACGGCTGCTGGCCGGCGAGCAGGCTGGCCACCTCCGGCTGACCGGGGCGATCCCGGCCGCGCACAAGGTGGCGCTCCATCCGCTGGCCCAGGGCAGCCCCATCCGCAAGTACGGGCAGTTCATCGGCCGCGCCTCGGTGGACATCCCGGCCGGGGCCCATGTGCATGTGCACAATGTCGACACCGGCGAACTGGCCACGGGCGACCATTTCGTGGCTCCCACCGCGCCATGGGACCTCCTGCCCGAGGCGGAACGGCGCACCTTCCAGGGCTTCACGCGCCCGGGCGGCCGGGCCGGCACGCGCAACTACGTGGCGGTGATCTCGTCGGTGAACTGCTCGGCCAGCGTCTCTCAATTCGTGGCTCGGCGGTTCACGCCCGAGGCGCTGCGACGCGACTTCCCCGGCGTGGACGGCGTGGTGGCCTTCACCCACAAGGCCGGTTGCGCCACCGCCGACCAGGGCACGGAGATCCTCCAGCGCGTGCTGGCCGGCATCGCCCGCCATCCCAACATCGGCGCCTACGTGATCATCGGCCTCGGGTGCGAGACCAACCAGGCGGCCGCGCTGGTGCGCCGGCACGGGCTCGACCAACCGGAGGGCGGTGGGGAACCCCCGCTGGTGTTGAACATCCAGCAACAGGGCGGGATGGCCCGGACCGTGGAGGACGCCGTGAAGGCCGTTGCCGGCCTGTTGCCGGCGGTCGCCGCGCAGCGCCGTTCGACCCAGCCACTGAGCCGCCTGCTCGTCGCCTTGAACTGCGGCAGTTCCGACGGCCACAGCGGTATCACCGCCAACCCGGCCCTGGGATGGGCTTCCGACCAAATTATTCGCCACGGCGGCACGACGGTCTTGGCCGAGACCCCGGAGATTTATGGGGCCGAACACCTGCTCACCCGTCGCGCGGTGAGCCGAGAGGTGTCCGATGCGCTGCTCGAACGGATTCGCTGGTGGGAAGACCATGCCCGGAAGCACGGGGCTTCGATGAGTAACAACCCCTCGGCCGGCAACAAAGAGGGCGGCCTGACGACCCTCTTCGAAAAGAGCCTCGGCGCCGTGGCCAAAGGCGGCCAAGCCCCGCTCATGTCGGTGCTGCAGTATGCCCAAACGATCACCGGGCCCGGCCTGTGCTTCATGGATACGCCCGGCTACGACCCGGTGAGCATGACGGGATTGGTGGCCGGCGGCTGCAACGTGGGAGTGTTCACCACGGGTCGCGGCAGTGTGTACGGCTGCAAGCCGGCTCCCTGCATTAAGGTGTCCACACACACACCGCTCTACCGCTGGATGGAAGGCGACATCGACCTCAATGCCGGCACGATTCTGGATGGCGAGGAAACTATTCCCCAAGTGGGACAACGCATCTTCGAGGCCATCCTCGCTGCGGCCAATGGCGAGCGCACCAAGAGCGAGCACGCTGGCATTGGCGACGAGGAGTTCGCCCCCTGGCCCTTGGGCCCGGTCTTCTGAACCGCTTCGACCGAGAGGCCCAAAACCCTATCGCCCCCTCTTCGCCGCACTGAGCTGCTGGATGATTGTCTTCGTCATCGTTCAACGCCCCGCAGTGCTGCTGGCCGCCTTGGGTACCCTTGGTGCCGGTGCAGTGCTGCATCACTTGCTCCAAACCGGCAGCCGCGACACACGGTCGACCCAAGCCTCTCCGAATCCATAAACCGTTAACCGACCGGTCCATACGACCGGACGGGATGCTTGCAGGAGCGCTGGACATTGGGATACCTATTCTGTCCGCAGAACGGTCCAGGGTTGCACTCCCCCGTTTCATCTGGACAGGACGCTTCACGGTCGGGCCTATAGCTCAACGGTTAGAGCAGGGGACTCATAATCCCTTGGTTACAGGTTCAAATCCTGTTGGGCCCACCACTCGTCCTTCTTCAACAAACCCGCAGCAGAAAAAAATCGGGGCAAGGTTTCCCTCGCCCCGATGAACGAACTCTCAATGACACGAGGAGTTTCCCGTGTCTGTGCCCGTCTTACGGCAGCTTCTTAATCTTCACGTCGCGGAACTGCACCACCATCGGCGGGCCGGCGTGGATTTGAAGAGCGAGGATGCCCTCCTTGGCGGCCTTGGCGGACTGCTGGTCGACGACATCGACGGTCATGCGGCCATTGATGAAATGCATGAGGTGATTGCCATCGGCGACGATGAGGTAGTCGTTCCATTGCTCGTCATGGATGCTGGCCTGGAGTTCCTTGGAGTCGGCGAGCTTGCCCACCACGGTGACCTTGGTCTTGCCGCCCTCGTCGGTGATAACCGTGCGCTGACCGCGCTCGGCCAAAATACCACGGCCGCGCTCTTCATAGAGGATGCCGCTGTAGGTCTTGCCGGCCTCGAAATCCGCCTGGTATCCGCCCACCACGAACTTGTCGGCGTCCACCAACTTGCTGCGGTACTGAATGCCGGAGTTGCCGTTGAAAATGCGGTACTGCAAGCGCAGTTCGAAATTGGACACGGTGCCATTGGTCCAGACCAGGAAGGTGTTTCCAGCAATCGGATGATCCCGGTGGGTGGTGCCCGTGATGAGTCCTTCCTTGACGGTCCACAAGTCGGAACGTCCCGCCCAGCCGGCAAGCGTCTTGCCATCGAAGATCGGCACGTAGCCTTCGGTCTTAGGATCTTTAATGGTGGCCTTGCAGCCGGTGAAGGCCAAGGAGGCGACCGCCAGGGCCACAGCACCGGCGCGGAGGAGGGAACGAATAGGCATCGGAGAAGATTTCCGCCAGAACCAGCCGTTCGGTCAAGCGAAGCGGCACGCTAGCCCTCAAGTTTTTCACGAGGCCAGCCATCCCAAGTCAGACCATCGAACCCGACTACTCGACCCAGGGGTGGAGAATAGTCAGGCCGAAAACGGCAGCGGCACGATCGTCGCCGGGATCTCGGCGCCCGAGGCGGAACGGACCATGAGTGCGGTGCCCAGGGCGTTGCATTCTTTACGGACATACCCCAGAGCGATGGGACACCCAAGCCGGGGGGATTGGATGACACTGGTGAGGGAACCCACCTCACGGCCATTGTGGAGGATCTTGTCCCCTCGGACGGGCATCGGGGCAGCGGACTCAAAGCGCAAACCCCGCAGCGCCTTAGTCACTTGGCCATAGGTCCGGATCCGGGCGATGGTCTCCTGACCGATATAGCAGCCCTTGGTGTAGCTGATGCCGTCGCGGTCGAGCCCCGCCTCCGGCGGCAAGTAGTTCTCATCGATGTCCACACCGAAGCGCGGAATCCCCGCCTCGATGCGGGCCAGATCTAGGGCGGACCACCCCACGGGCCTGCCTCCTACGGATCGCACGGCCAAACAAAGCTTGTCCCAAACCATGCCCAGAGCCGCGGTCGGGACGAACACATCAACCCCCTGACTGCCAGTGCGGGCATGGTTCACCCAGTAAAGATCGCCCAGTTCAGGATCTGGCCGGTGAACGATGCCGTGGCTCTGCAGAGCCAACGTCAGTCCCGGATCCAAAAGACCGGGAACCTCCAGGGCTTTGGGACCTTGAAAGGAAAACAGTCCGTAGTGCTCGGCCACGTCAACGGCCTGAACATCATCGGAGACGATGTAATGATCCAACCGCTCAATGAGGCTCTGAGTCAGGCCGGGCTCAACATCGAGCAACAACTCATCAGCCAGGGCATAGACATGGACATCGGCCTGCATCCGTCCCTTGGGCGAGGTAAAGGCGGCGTAGCACCCCTGCCCCGCTTGAAGCGCCTTGATGTCATTGGTCACCTGACCATGCAGCAGGCGCACCCGATCGGTCCCCAGAAGACACAGGCGACCCCGGAAACTCAGATCAGCCACACCGACCGAGTTCTGGATCGCCGAGTATTCGGCGGCGACATCGCCGTAGTGCGCCACCGCTTCCATGGATTGGAGTTCGGTAAAAACGGCATCCTGTTCGGCATGAAATTCCCGAAGTGCGAGCATATGATTGTCAGGCTGAAACGAACAACGGGATGGATGAAGGAACGGTGAAAGGAACGGTGAATGGAGCAGCCCGCCGTTGCTGGAGACTAAACCCTGCAGCGGCGAACCGAAGGCGGATTAATAACCCAATCACTCGACTCACTTCGTGCCCTGATCAATCCAGGCCCGAAGCAGACCGACCTCTTCTTTGCTGAAGGCCTGCCCCTTGCCTTCCGGGGGCATGTTTTCGTCTTCGGACATCAATCGTGCGACACTGGCCACGAAGGTGCTCTTGGCGCTGGCACCCTTCTCGAAACCCGCTCCGTCGGCGCCGCCTTTGAGGGTGGCCTCTAGGGAGTCCAACCGCAGCTTTGCCTTTTGCTTCTCAGGCCCGTGGCACTTGAAGCAGGAGCGTTCGAAGAGGGGCTTGATGTCCTTCTCATAGGTCACGCCCTGTTTGGTGGAAACCGGCGGCAATTTGCTGGCATCAAAGTCGGCGGCCGACAAACCCAAGGCGGCGGACAGAACAGCGGCGGAAGCGATTTTCAGGCTCATAATTCTCAGAGTTGAACTGCGATCAACGTGCAAGCGGACGACGGGGTCGTCAAAGCGATTCAATCGGTCGGGTACGAGAGCGTGCAAAGGTTCACACCATTCCCAAATCGATCAGGCGCATCGGCAGGGCTGGATCGCCCAAATCGAGGATGGCCAGACTGCGGGGTTGGTTGAAGCGGATCCGCCCGGCATAGCCCGGATTGAGGTAACGGATGGAATCCACTCGGGAATCATGCGGCTTGTGGGTGTGTCCGAACACCACGACGGCGGGATGATGGTGATCGATGCTCCGGGCCAATCGGTCGTGCGGAGCGCGAGGATCGACAATATGATGAACCAGAAAGCGATATCCCCCGAGGTCAATCACCTCCGTCTCGCGTGCATCGAGAGGCAGGCCGTCGCAGTTGCCCATTACGGCCGTGACTGGGGCGATCCGTTCCAAACTCGCGAGGATTGAGGGGTCACCGATGTCACCGGCATGGAGAATGTGATCAACCCCAGCAAGCAGGGCCGGGATTTGGTCGTCCCAAAACCCGTGGGTGTCGGAAATCAGTCCCACGGTCATGGCGTCGTTAATTAAGCGGTCTGCTCTTCGGCCTCGCCATCGACCTCGGCCGGTGGGGTGCATTCACCCTTTTCCTGCGGAGACTCCGAGGGATCCGCCTGCCAAGCCACGGCAAAGAGGGCGCTGAAGAGGGCGCTGCTCAACAGACTGTTGCGCAGGAATTTCCAAGTCTCTGGCCAACCGGCTGAACCGGTGGTCAATGCGGTCCACCAACCGGCCAGAGTCTTGGCGTAGGCCGGATCGCGCAGCCACGAGAGCGTATTGGTGACCCCGTAGAACAGCATCACCCCGAGGAGGCTGCCTAGAATGGCCGGAGGCAGTCGCAGCCAGCGGGTGCCCGGCACGAGGGGTTTCAGCCCGCGTCCCAACAAAAACAAGACGGCGTAGCCGGCGTAGTTGCCCACCATGTAAAGGAGCGAAGCCGGGTCCCAGACATCGTACCCCTTGCCAAATTGGTACCACAGGTTGAGGGCGACATCGCTCACCAGCAGCGTGCCTAGCGGGAGGGCGATCGCCCATCGACCCGGAAAGAACATGCCCCCGCACAGGCACAAGGAATACACGACGCTGAAGTTGGGCGGGAAAAGACCCGGCCAACGGCTCAGCGCCACCACCAAGGCAAAAAACCAGGGGTAGAGTTGTTGGAAACGATCCGGCACGTCGGCGGACAGATTACCGGCAGACGTCGCGATGACAAGAGGCAGAACCGAGGAAGCCTCAGGTCTTGGCCTGAAACACTTCCCACCGATCGCTCCCTTGCCCGCGGTCCCGTTTCCCTGCCAGCCTTGCAGGCCAAGCCCATGAATCCTCAGGACTGGAAACTGATCCTCCTCGCGTTGATCGCGATCACCGCCCTGATCGTGCTCATCACCAAGGCCAAGGTGAACGCGTTCCTATCGCTGCTCATGGCGTCTCTGGTTGTCGGCCTGGGAGCCGTACTGCTGCTGGACGTGCCGATGCGCGACACCGCCGGTAAGGTCCTCACCTCTCCGGAAGGCAAGACGGCCGCCTACACTGTGCTTGGGGTGATGAAGTCCTTCGGAGATGGCCTGGGAGCCACACTGGCGGGAACGGCCGGAGTCATCGCCCTAGGAACCATGCTAGGCAAGCTCTTGGCCGAGTCCGGCGGCGCTGAAGTACTGGCTTCCCGAATGGCGCGGATCTTCGGCCCCAATCGCATCCAATGGTGCATTATGGCGCTGGCGTTGGCGATCGGCCTGACCACCTGGTTCGCAGTCGGCCTCGTCCTGCTGCTGCCCATCCTGCTCACCCTTACCCACGAGACCCGCCAACCCTTCCTGAGGTTGGCGCTGCCGCTACTGGCCTGCCTATCGGTCATGCATGGAGTCATGCCGCCGCACCCGGGCCCCGTGGTGGCCGTTGAGGCGCTCAAAGCCAACATGGGCCTGGTGCTCTTCTGGGGCTTTGTGATTGGAATTCCGACCGCTGCCGTGGCCGGGCCCATCTATGCGAAATTTGTGGTCGGCCGCGTCCAAGCCAACCCGCCAGCCATTCCGAAAAAAGCCACCTCGACCGATCCGCGGTTCCGATTGCCGGGCTTTGGTATGACGCTCTTCAGCATCCTCAGCCCGGTGATCCTCATGCTCTTGGCCACGGTGGCCGAACTGCTCCTTCCCAAGGGTCACTCACTTCGCGAGGCCGCCCAATTCATTGGTCACCCCACCCTGGCGCTGCTCTTGGCCGTGCTAATAGCTTCGGTGACGCTCGGGACCCGGTGCGGCTACACCCGGTCGGAGGTTCTGAAATTTACCGAGCAATGCATCGGTGCCGTGGGTTTGACCATCTTGGTGATCGGCGGGGGCGGCGGGTTCGCCCGCGTGCTGCGGGACTCCGGAGTTGCTGAGGCGATCGGCCGCGCCGGCGACGCGGCCCACCTGAGCCCGCTGCTCTACGGGTGGCTGGTGTCGGCCTTCATCCGTGTGGCCACGGGCTCGGCCACTGTGGCCATCACCACGGCTTCGGGTCTGCTGGTGCCCGTGCTGGCGGCCCATCCGGAAATGAATCCCCATCAGGTGGCGTTGATTATTTGTGCAGTGGGCTGCGGATCACTCTTCTTGAGTCACCTCAACGATGCCGGCTTCTGGATCGTTAAGGACAGCCTCGGTCTCAGCGTCGGACAAACCCTCAAGACCTGGACGGTTTGCGAGACCATCGTGGGCATCGCCGGCATGCTCTTCTCGCTGGCCGCCTTCCATTTGGTTGCCAGACTCTAAGGCCAACGGCACCGATGAACCCATCGCGGTTGACCGATCCCCGCCCACTGGAACCCCTAGGCATGAGCCCTGAACTCGATTCCCTCGACCAACCCCTGTCCTTGCCCCTGCGGGTGACGGCCTCCACCCGGCACGATTTAATGGCCCTGGGCGAGTGCATGGTCCGCTTGTCACCCCCGGGTCACGGCCGATTGGAGTTCGCTCGGTCGCTAGAAATCGACGTCGGCGGTGGCGAATACAATGCGGCCTACGCAGCAGCACGCCTGGGGTGGCGAGCCGCCTTCGCTAGCAAGCTGCCCGACAATCCCTTGGCCGACATTATTCTCAACCACGCCCGGGCCGCTGGGATGGATGTGAGCCACGTCGCTCTCGAACCTCACGACGGTCTGGGCCGAGCCAATCGCGTGGGACTGTATTTCGCCGAAATTGGAGTGGGCGTGCGCGGAGGGATGGCTCTCTTCGATCGGGGGCATTCTAGCGCCAGCCAAATGACTCCGAGCGACGTGGACTGGACACACGTCTTTCAACGGGAAGGCGTGCGACTGCTGCACAGCGGCGGTATTTTCGCCGTCCTGTCCGAATCGACCCGCGCCACCTTGCAAACCGCCGTTGCCGCGGCTCGTTCAGCAGGAACACTGGTGAGCTACGACCTCAATTTTCGGGCTTCGCTGGCCACGCCGGAGCGCGCGGCAGAAATCAACCGGGAGTTCGTGGAGCAAAGCGATGTATTGATCGGCAGTCCGGAAGGGTTCCGGGCCTTGCTGCACTCGACCGCCCCGGACCCACAATCGGGCACAGCCGAACTGGTGGCTGCCGTGAGCCAGGCTTTCCCGAAGCTAAAACTCATCGCCGGCACTGAACGCACCGTGCATCAAGGGAATCGGCACGACCTGAGCGGATTCGTCGGCATAGGCCCGCGATTCGGCCGGGGCCGGGAATACCGCGACCTCGAGATCGTAGATCGTGTGGGCACCGGCGATGTGTTCTCCGCCGGCCTCTTGCATGGACTCCTGTCGGGCCTACCGCTTGGCCGCACACTGGACTTCGCCTTGGCTTATGCCGCACTCGTCCACACCACCCGGGGAGACACCTCGCAGTTCCGGGCCGCCGAGATACAAGCCCTCGCCGACGGTGCCTCGGCCTCGATGCGGCGGTGAGCGGCGGAGCGGCCGTTCGGTCTTATGAACCAGACCATTGAGGTGGCTGCTGCTGGCCCGAACTCTTGGTCGACAGTTCGACGCAAACATCCACCGACAGCTGTGCCTGGACCGACGCGGCGGCGTTGCGTCCGCGGCGCTTTATCAGAGCGGGTTGTCCAGATGGATGTGCATCACACGGGCTGCGCAACAAACACGGGCGACCCGGTGGAGGCGCTCCAGTGTAGCCTTCCTTTTTTCAGCACGCCCCTAAACGCCCTGCTTACGGTCTTGGTGCCGATCTAGTTTCGATAAATCGGAGCAATCCCACCTAGCTGCGGATAGCGGTAGAGAACCGGTTCTGGCCAATCTAGGATGACACCAAAGAAACCCATCCTCGCGGTTTTCCGGAACGCCTAACCGCTAGCTCTTTTGCATCCTTCAAGAATAGATCCGGCTCTGAATCGCCTGTTCGCATCACAGCGCCGTCCAACCAAGTGATTTCCAACAAAATAGGTCGCCTTGAATTATTGAGCTGCTTAATTAGCCGCGATTGCCCTGCATGCGAACCGCCGTTCCTTTAGCAACGTCAAAAGGCCGCAATGCGGGACATCCGCGGATGTCCAAAATGAGGTGCGTTCCCTCAACACCTCGAATCTTCATGCCATGACCGACTGGAAACGAAAACTTGCCGCCTATCTGCATGACCCGCCCAGCAAGTGCGTGGACATCGCCTCGCATGAGGACCACGCAAAAATTCTATTCCGTCAGGCGGGATTCAGCGACGAAGAGGCGCAGAATTACGCCAAACACTTTGCACAGCCATCGGACTGGGTTGCCGCCGCCGCCGACCGGTTGCCGTTCCCGCAGGGGCGGGTTGCCGGGGTGACTTGCAAGTTCGATGGCGTCCGCAACCAGTTCCACCACGCCCTCGGCTCGGCGGACGGGGCGGCGCTCTTTCCGTTCCATGCCGCATTCTCCACGGCTGAAGTCGCCCGCGAGACGGATCAAGGCGTGCAACCGGTGCTCACGGACGAATCGCTCAAGACAATGAGTGAACCGGATGCTTGGCGCGCGCGATTCTTCGCCCATTGGCGGCTTTGGGCGCGACATAGCACCGCCAAAGATTATCGGTTCGCCTTCCTGCCAGCGGATACCCGCATCCCCGATCACACCGTCTGGACGCACATGCAGGTGGTATCCGCACTCGATGCCTGTGCGGACAAACCAGGCAGGGAGGCAGTGCTCAGGCCCGCGTTTCTCAAATTCCAACTCGGTCCGGTGCAGGACTTCATCGCGGCCGCCCGGAGCATCCGTGACCTGTGGAGCTCCAGCTACCTGCTTTCTTGGCTGATGGCAGCTGGCCTGAAGGCTCTTTCAGCGCGGATCGGGCCTGATGCCGTAATCTTCCCCAACCTGAGAGAACAACCGCTGTTCGACCTGCACTGGCGTTACGAACTCTGGTCGAAGGTCAACATCGGTTCGAAGACGGTTTGGGAGTCGTTGGATTGGTCCACCGACCGCGAACTGCTGACGCCGAATCTGCCGAACGTTTTCCTCGCTGTTGTTCCCGCCCACCGCGCGAACGAAATGGCCGACGCCGTCAAAGCGGCCATCGAGTCCGAGTGGCACGCAATCGCTGACGCCGTGTGGAACGATTGTGAGCAGGTTGGTCTTACCGCCGATGAAGGAGAATTCACAGCCACCCAACGAAAACAGCGCTTTGAATCCCAGGTGAAACGATTTCTCTCCCTGTCTTGGCAGGTGACGCCTTGGCCGGAGAACCTGCAAGCAGCGCTTAACTTGGCCACCGGCTTTGATGAGGGCACACCGGTCTCCGAAGCCAAGAAACGGGTCGAAGCTGTCGTTAAGATGGCACAGCAACAAATGCCTTTCGATCACCGAGACGGTCGGTTCTACACCGATGCCAGCAAGACCACGCTCAACAATCTTGGCCTCGGCTGGTCTGTGATGCTCGCGCTCAACGGCTGGCAACTGGACGCAGTGCGCCAGACTCGCTCGTTCGAGGCCGTCAACGTGGGCGGCTGGGCGGTGGGCACCTTCAGCAACAAGGACTCGATGTCCGGGCGCGAGGAAGCTGTGGCGGGTGGAAAGGCTTGGGGGGAAAAAGCCCGAGCGCTTAATCACGGGCCTTGGGCTTCGCTCTTCAAGCATGACGACTGGCTGAGCGCGCCCACATTGATCAAGCGGGTCTGGCATTTGGCCTATCTCAGTGGCGAACCTTGGAAGCTGAAGACCAGTTCCCAGGATTTCCCCATGCCGGATACGCGCAGCATTGCGCGGCATATCCCTTTTGGAAAAGATGATGACAAGCAGAGCGAGGAGGACTTCCAGAAGGACTCGTCCGAAAAATACTTCGCTGTGCTCGCCTTGGACGGCGACGAGATCGGGAAATGGATCAGCGGAGTTAAGACACCTCCTTTCAAAAGCCAATTGGCGGACTACCAAGGCAATGGCGGTCAGGCGAGGCAGGGATCACAAGAGTATTTCGAGCGGGATTCCGATCCAGACGGCAGAGGAAACTTGCGCAGTCGTTTTGCACAATTCCTCGAGGCCCGACGCCCGCTCTCTCCCAGCTACCATCTACAGTTCAGCGAAGCTCTAGGCAACTTCGCCCTGCACTGCGCTCGGACCATCGTCGAGGCGTTCGACGGCCGGCTCATTTACGCCGGCGGCGACGACGTGTTGGCGTTGCTTCCAGCCGACACGGCTCTGGAGTGTGCTCGTTCCTTGCGCAATGCCTTTCAGGGTCGCACGGTCATTCATCGAACCAAGGGAGAACTGTTTTCGAGCACGGCCCCGGGATTTCTTTCTTCAGGTTCCAAGGACGACCAAGGTCGTAGCATCTCTTTCCTGGTTCCTGGACCCGCGGCCGACTGCTCCGTGGGCGTCGCAATCGCCCACTTCAAATCACCGCTTCAGGATGTCGTCCGGGCAGCACAGGTCGCCGAGAAACGGGCCAAGCGCCAACCCGACCACGGCGGATTGGGCCGCAGCGCAGTCGCTGTCACCCTGATGAAGCGTTCGGGTGAGATCATCGAATGGGGTGCCAAATGGGAGCACGGCCTCGATCTATTTCAGCAACTGGCGATGTGCCTCAAAAAGGACTGGCTAAGTTCCAAGTTTCCGCACCGATTCGCCGAACTGATCGAAGTATACGTCACCGATACCACTCCATTGAGCAGGGCTAACCAAAGCCTGTCTCCGGTTGGCGAGTTTCCGGTGGACGACATCGTCCGCCGCGAGTTCGAGCACTGCCTCTCGCGTCAGCGCGGAGCAGAGTTTCCCCGCAACACAGAAGAAGCTGACGAGCTCCGTAGCAAACTCCGCTCCGCCCTAGATGCTTACCTCGGTTCGCTGCGCGATAAGTGCACAAACAACCCATCCGATACGCCCCCCTCCGAGAGGGTTCTTCGCTCGGTCGTCGGCCTATGCCAAACGGTCGCCTTCGCCCACCGCACCGCCAACGACTGGTCGCCGAAAGGTAACAATCAATGAACACGATCCTGCTCCGACCCACTGACATCCTGTTCTTCCGGGATGGACGGCCCATGGAAGGCTCACTGGCCGGACATGGTGCCGCCTGGCCACTCCCGAATGTCACCGATGCTGCATTACACGCTGCCTTGCACCGATCCGGACTTGCGCAAGAAAGCCACGCACATGACCAGCGCCATGGAGCTCAACGTCATGGCCAAGACAACCGGCGCTTTGGCTCGCTGGTGACGGCCGGTCCGTTTCCGGTTCAAACCGGTCCGTCTGCAACCGATCAGTGGTATCTACCCCGCCCGTTGGACCTTCTTGACGATACGCTCCAACCCGCTCTGGCGCCGGTAAACATCTTCGACGCAGCCCACTCCAGCCTGCCCGAACCTCTGGACTATGCCGTGGCCAACCGCCTACCGCCTTCCAAAGAGGCCAAGGCAAAAGCCTGGCTGCGCGCCGACGCATTCCAACGGTATCTAGATGGAGCTACTTGCACATTGGAGGACGGTCAGTCCATTGACGAATCCACCTTCTCCGACGCCGAGGCGAGCATCGGCATCGCCATCGATACTGAAACCGGCACCACCGGGCAGGGAGAGGCTGCCGGGAAAATCTACTCCGCACGCTACTTGCGCCTGCGCGACAACTGGAGACTGGGGGTCTTTGCCCAGACTCAGGAAAAGAACGGAACCTCCGATCGGAAGGACCTGATTCTGGATTTATTCCACGGACCTGAGCAGATCCTCGTGGGCGGACAGCAACGGCTCTGCACCGCTTCACGAGTTGAAGGAATGCCGCTACCGCTGCCGCGGGGCAAAATCAGAGCGTTCGATTGCAGGGAAGCCGGCGGAGAAAAACGGTGGTTGGTGAAGTGGATCCTGCTGTCACCCGCCGTGTGGCCCGAGATTCCGGCAAAGTCCAAGGATGGACGCCTCATGACCCCCCATCACGGTGGGTGGCTGCCGAATTGGGTGCACCAGACCCACGGAAAGGTGATGCTGCGCTCAGGCAACCGGAGGAACCGCAGCTATTCCGGGAAGCACACGAGGGGTTTCGGGGATGATTCCACGGAGATCGCCGCCAGACTCGTCGCTGCAATCGTACCCAAGCCCATTCCGGTCACTGGATGGGCTTTGGCCAATGAAACTGACCGAAAGGAGGCGGGTGCCAAATCCACCCACCTCGCCGTCCCTGCGGGGGCCGTTTACTACTTCGAAGCCCATTCCGAGCAGGACGCTTGCAATCTTGCAGCCGCTCTCAACTGGCACGGCCATGAGGAGGACCAAAAAACAATCCGCAACCGCCGCAGCACGCTTATGGGTGAAAAAGGCTTCGGCCTCGGCGTCTGCAGCACCTGGCGGTTCCTCGGGACCTGACCGGACGTCCGCAACCATGACTTTGAAGCACCCAACAAGAATCATCAAACCATGAGCAACAAACGTATTCTCTACGTCTTCACGCGTACCCCACTCCACGTTGGCGCCGGCGCCAGCGTCGGCGCGATTGACCAACCGGTGCAGCGAGAGCGGCACACGGGATTTCCGATCATTCCTGGCAGCAGCATCAAGGGCGTCCTAAGGGATCATCTAGCTACTCTTGGCAAGGATCATTCGGACGAAATGTTCGGCAAAGGCGGTGACGGAGAGGTGTTCTCCGCAGGCAAAATCTCTTTTGGCGAAGCGCGTTTGCTGCTGTTTCCAGTGCGTTCTGCGAAGGGCGCATTCGCTCTAGCAACATCGCCGCTGGCCCTCCAGAGGTTCGCGAGAGACGCCGACCTCTCCCTTACGGTTCCTCCGATGCCTAAAGAGATGTCCTGTCTGGCCGGCAACAAGGTGGTGATTCCCGGCAAGGGTGTCGCAGTGCTGGAAGAGTATCGATTTGGCGTGGCTGGTGATTTTCCAAAGGATTGGGAACAGAAGCTTTGCTCTCTTTTGGGCGACGCCGTCCTGGCCGGAGCGGAAGGGCGCTTCGTCTTGCTTCCCGATGGCGACCTTTCCCATTTCTCGGTCAATGCTTGCCAGGTCAACCAGCACGTCCGCATCAACGACGAAACCGGAACAGCGGAGGATGGCGGATTATTCAATGAGGAGACGGTCCCTAGCGAGACCCTACTTTACAGCGTCCTCACTGAAACGCGGAAACCGAACGGTGGAAACGAGGTGTTCAAATCGCTCGCCACCGAGCAACTGCTTCAATTCGGCGGCAACGGAACCACCGGGCTTGGTTTCTGCACTGTCAAACTCGCCTGAAGAAAGAACGCCACCATGAACAATCTCGATCAAATCCGCGCCCGCAATGCTTTGGAATTTGCCAAGAGGGAGGGCGAAAGAGTCACCGGACCTCAAGGCGGTGAGGTTATCAAAAAACTGGCACCTCTTATCCTCAACCACGGCCTGTTGGCCACTGCCGCCTATTCATTTTCTGAAAAGGCTGGCTGGCAACTGACGTTTGATGCGATCGCTCGCCACTTGGCTGATCCTGCAATTGCCATCCTGCCAGTGGATCGAGTCAAGGATCGCGTCACACTGGTGGACTACCTGACGTCAAGGGAAACCAACAGCGAAACCCTGAAACTAGCCACGAATGAAACCATGGCTTGGTTACAATTTGCCCGCCGTTTCGTGAAGAAAGGCTGATCATGGTACGCATTCCCATTTCGGGCGACTTAATGGACGCGATCGGGCCATTCGCCGAGCGAGTCGAGAACCGCAGTCTTCTCCTCGACAAGTTCCCTTTTCACAAGCTGTGGGGCCTGGGCGACCTCAAAGCAAACGATGCCCATCGATGGACCTTGCTGCGGATCAGTGATGGGGGTTCCGCGCTGCTGTCCCGGGAGGCCGAAGCCAAACGGAGCGAAAGCCAGAGATTGGTCGAAAGGAACCCCGAGAAGTCACAACGTTTAGGGGCTGAAGCAGCGATTGCCAACTCCCTCTCGGCTACACGGCTGGGATCGACTGAGCTGACCGCATTGCGTTCTGCGCACACGCGCCGCCTAATCGGGCTATTCCGCTCAGCATTTCCCGGACGGTCCGTGGCGGCCATCGCTGAACTGGAAGGCCGACTTGCCATCAACCTTGCCGATTCCCTGATTCAGAACGCCGGCATTAGCCTAGATCGGCTGTTCGGCATGCCCTTCATCCCCGGCTCTGCGGTCAAGGGCGTATGCCGTCACGCCGCTCTGGAAGAACTCAAATCAGACGACGACTCGAACCGGAAGGGGCTGTTTGAGGATTTCCGTGAAGTGTTCGGGACCTCGGACAACGACTTTGGCGGAGGCGACCTGCAATCCTACCGAGATCTGCTGGGCGGGCGGTCAGAGAATTTTCGGGGGCGGATCTCCTTCTTGCCAACCTATCCAGTGAACGAGGCGAAAGTGGTGGTAGATTTAACGAATGTTCATTGCCCTCTTTACTATGGAGGCGACAGAAAACGGGGCATCCCTGCTGGGCAGTTGGGACCGTTAGAGGAAGAGAACCCCAAACCCAACCCCTTTCCGGCCGTCGAGCGCGGCGCGCAGTTTGCATTTCTGCTAGTCCTCAACCGAACGGACGCAGACGTGCGGCTGATTGAGCCGGCAAAGCGTTGGCTAGAGTCGGCGTTGACCGTGCGTGGAATCGGAGCCAAGACCGCAGCCGGCTATGGCTGGTTCAGCCTCCGGCCTGCCGTTCTGGAGGGGATTGAGGCGGCGGAAAAGACGGCAAAAGCGGCTGCCCAGGCCAAGGCAAATCAGGGGGCCGACGCTAAGGCTAAGGCCGAAGCTGAAGCCGCCCGGATCGCCTCCATGTCGCCGGCAGAAGTGGCCCGGGAAAAATTCGCCAAGCTCAACGAGGATGAATTCGCCAAAAAAGCCTCCGATTTGACCACGCTGCCGGCGGAAGAGCAAAAGGGACTACTTCTAACGCTTTCAGGAGCAGAGAAAAAGGACACTTGGAAGCGATGGAAGAAGAGCGACAAGCCTGCCAACAAGGCTCGGGTCGAAGCACTGCTAACAGCGGCAAAAAACCACGGAGTGAATCTGCCATGAATCGGTATCAAGTTAAGTTCGTAACCCCCCTGTTCAGCCGAGGAGCCTATGATGATCGTCCGGAAATCAGGGCTGCTTCGATCAGAGGGCAGCTGCATTGGTGGTTCCGCGCCTTGGGCGGGAGCTATCAGGACGAGCAGTCGATCTTTGGCAGTGTTCACGGCAACACGTCGGCAAGCCGGGTGGTGGTCAGGGTCACAGACCTTCCGGAAACGTTCAACCTCTCGTCGTTTCCGGCCACCCTGCCTCACAAGCCGGCGGGACGAGATGGCCGTAGTGGTCCCAACGCTCCGCGCTGCGCTTTTCCGGCCGGCTCGGCATTCACACTAGTCATTGGGGAGCGGTTAGGCGGCCTCTCGGAGCCCCGGAGGATGCAGTTCGAGCGCTCGCTAAAGGGCTGGCTGTTAGCCGGGTCACTCGGGCTACGGACCACTCGCGGTGGCGGATCGTTCCGCTGGGTCGATGCGCCTGTTGAGGTGTCGGCGTTTCGGGGACAGTTGGAGCAGTTGTTGGGTGACGCTTCTTTGAGATTCGATCTGCTCGATCAGGTTTTCTCGGATGCTGAATGTGCCCGAAAGGTCATCACCGAGACCATATCGCACCAGGCGATGGAGGATATCAATTATCCCCTCGGGGCAGTCAGGCAAGGCCGGGATGATCCGGCCCCGCCTCGCAAAACTTCACCATTGCGGCTTACGGTGCGCTCCTTCACCGACGGCTTCCGAATTCTTGCCATGTGGGATGAGCGCCAAGAAGTGACTGGAAATACCGTGAATCATCTACGAACAGCTGTCGACCGACTGGCCCATGGGACCCATCAGTCACGCCCCACGAGAATTGGTCAACTCCTTCAGCAATCAGCTTTGATGTGAGTTCGAATATCCCCATAGCCGCCGCTCTCGTCTCCGTAGGGGGCTCTTCAGCGCCAGTGCTGCATGTGCTTCGGCAGCATCGCCCGGTACACGTGTGGTATTTCTGTTCGCCCAGCAGCCGAGTCAACGCCGACTCCATCCAGACGCAGCTCGACTGGCATCCCATGCCGCGCTTTATCGAGGTGGCGCGGTTCGAGGAAATCGGGCCCTGCTACCAAGCGCTTCGCCGCAAACTCCCGGACATCCTCGCCGAGGCCCGCGTCGCTCCTGAATCGGTGCTCGTGGATTACACGGGTGGGACCAAGACCATGAGTGCCGCCCTTGTGCTCGCGGCCACCGAACTATTCAAGCAGTTCAGCTATGTGGGCGGCGTCCAGCGGGAGAAAAGTGGTCTGGGCATCACCGTCGAGGGCCAGGAAAAGGTCCACTATCAGGCGAATCCGTGGGCTGAGCTGGCCCTCCGGGAAATCGAATGGGCAGGCATCCTCTGGGCAGCCAACCAATTCGATGAGGTCGCCCGGCTACTCCGAAAGGTGGCCCCGCAGGTGCCGCAACCGCTGCGGTTCGAGGCCATGGCTACCTTGGCCGATGGGTTAGCGGCGCGGCAACGGCTCGACTTCCCCTCGGCCAGGGGATTACTCAAGACGGCGCAAGGCCGACTGCGGCCAATGTTCGAGGCACAGGGCGACGGGGGCCCAGTGCCCTGGCTGGCCGCGGTGCTCGCTCGCTGTGAACGCTGCGCGGAGGCCGGCTCCGGCCCAGAGATACTGCCTGAGTTGCTCGACAACACGCTGCGAACCGCCGCGCAGGCCCGCCACGAAGACGCCGCGGCCCGGCTGTATCGGGCCATGGAATTACAGGGTCAGCTTTGGCTGGCCGAAGTATCCGATGGCTGTTTTCAAAACGGCCGATGCCGCGCGGAGCAGGTTGCAAAACTACCCGAAACGCTCCGGTCCCAGTCAATATGCCAGCCGGGGCCGGACGGGGAGATCAAGCTAAGTCTGGAACTGTGTTTCCGCGCATTGAATGCAGTGGGCGACCCCCGCGTGACGGCGATCGTGACCGACCTCGACCGTCAAGATGCCGAAGGAAAAACCGCAAGCCGGTGGCGAGCTGCGACTGCAAAGCGCAACGCGAGCATTCTTGCCCATGGACTCGAGCCCGTCGGCGTCTCCGGCTTCGAGCAAATGAAGCGGCTGGCCGGCGAATTCCTCGGCTTCGACCTGCAACGGGAGAGCTTGCCCACGCCACCACTCGAACCTAGCTGGTTTTTCTGAGCCATCGCCATGACCCTCCTGTCTTTAGCTTCCCGTCAGATCTGGCCCCAGGTGCTGGCGGTCCTAGAACTGAAGCCACACCGAGCAGTGCTGTTCCATTCTGCCGAGGAATCGGAGTCGAGGGGGCCGGCAGAACGGCTCAAGGAGTTGTTTCAGACAACGAATCTGATGCCCGGCGGCGTCCGTCTGGTGGAGGCTCCGCACGACGACTTTGGAAAACTCATGCAGGCCATGGCCGCAGTGGCCGAGGCCGAACTGCTCGACGGCGCCAACTGCAGGTTCAATCTCACCGGTGGCAACAAACTCATGGCCATGGCTGCGGCAGAGTGGAGCCGTCTGAACGGCGTCTCCTGCTTCTACCTGGAACGAGACCTCCGTAACTTTCCTTTCCTCCCAGTCGGTTCTGACCTGCAACCACAGCCTGGTTTTTCGCTCAACCCGCATTTGGCCCGAGACCTCGATCCGTTGGCATTGCTGCGGTGTCAGTTGCAGGCTGCCGAGATTGTCGGAGAAGGCGAACGCCTCACGCTGAGCGACACCGGCCAAACACTGAACGAATCGTCATTGCGCTTGGACCTGCTACGGGGGAACGCACCGGATCCGCGGGCATGGCTAAACCGTCGCTCGTCTGTCCCATTGCCAGATGGGAGAGCCGGGGATGATCTCGAATTGCTCACCGCCGCGGTCATCCTCCATCTGGGTGTTCCCATGGTGCAGCGCGGCATCCGCCTGAAATCCGGTGCCGGTCGCGGCCACTGGCAGGACGAGGGTGAACTCGACCTCGTTTTTAACTGGTGTGGCAAGCTTTGGGTCGTGGATTGCAAACACCGGCGCACGGCTGAATCGCGGATCGGACAATTGCGGCGCCGCTTGGAATCCACCGGCCCACTGGACCCCGAGATGGGCGGGTTACTGGAACAGATCACCAACGAATTGAGGGACAAAGAGCTGAAACCCCTGAAAGAAGATCTCCTCAACACCGCTGAGGTCGGCGGCTTGTTGGGGAAAGCGGTAGCGGTCCGAGTAACACCCCTGCCGGCGGAAGCCGGCGCATTTGCTCTCAGCCGTGGCCTGTCTGTGATCCTCCGCAACGACCTCTGCGACGGATGGCGTGCCCTGCTCCATCCCAACCAGCCGGCCTCTCTGGAATCGCTCCGGGCGCTAGCCACGGCTCGAACCCGCGCAGGTTGAACCCTCTCCGACCTCCACGGACGTCCGGCGACCGTCTTAATTAATCCGTTCAGCTATACCAAGTTCATGACTGAAGCCACGATTACCTGTCTGAAGTACGGCGCCGAAATCCCCCTCACTGAGGCTGTCTTCCATCGAATGCATGAACAGCTTGAGTCGAACAAGGTACAAGCACTCTACGATCACTTGTGCGGCACCGGTTTCCGACAGAACATCAAGGCCATCGTCGAGGCATTCCTTGGCCTGCGGGACCAACTGGACGCCGAGCAGCGTGCCTTCGCACGCCAGTGGAAGGAGCGCGAGCAGCAGTTGAATAAGGCCATCAGCCACACAGCGATGCTCTACGGTGGCATCCAAGGTATCGCTGGACGCGAGGCGCTGCCGGAGATTCGAACGCTCGCTCTACCGGCGGCGTGAGATAGTATGCCCCCCCTGCACGCCATGTCAGAAATCGTCCTGCTCGCTGTGACCGGCATGTCGCCGGCCATCCTAACCGAAACCGTCTGGGCCCTGGCACATCCAGCCGATGGCTCGGAACCCATCATCCCGACAAGAATCATCGCCGTGACCACCACTCGGGGTCGGGATGAATTGCGGCGGCTTTTCAGGCCCTCCGAATCCTTCGCCGGCCTCACCCCCTGGGCAGCGCTGCGCCAGAGCCTAGAGGCCCAAGGTTTGGATCTGCATGGCCGCCTACGTTTCGGTGAAACTGGTGACGATCTTCGCGTCATCACGGCCGCTGATCCTGCAAGCGGGATTTCCCGGGAGCTTGCCGACCTGCGAACTCCATCCGACAACGAGGCGGCCGCTGACTTCCTCCTCGAGACGGTCCGGTCGATTGTGGAGAATCCCGATACGATCCTGATCGCATCGCTTGCGGGTGGCCGCAAGACCATGGGGGCTTTGCTTTACGCTTGTCTCACGCTTTCCGGGCGTGAGACCGACCGGCTCACTCACGTTCTGGTGAGTGAACCTTACGAGTCGTTGCCCGGCTTCTGGTTTCCGGACCAACCGGGCCCTCCGATCGTGGATCGGCGCGGTGAATCGGTGGATCCCGCCAAGGCTGCAGTCACCATCGCCGAAGTGCCATTCGTCCCCCTCCGCAATCTGTTTCAGCGTGAACTTGGCCAGCCGGCGGGTTCCTTCCTACGCCTGTTGGAGCAGTGTCGGCACGGTGTGCGCTCAACGGTTGGGCAGCAACTGAGGCTTGAGGTTGAGACCAGCCGACCGCGCGTTGTCGTCAACGGGCGCGTCGTGGACTTGTCCCCACGCGAACATCTGGTTTTGCAGTTCTTCGCTATTCGGGCCCGCGAAGGGGAGGTTCGACTCGGCTCCTACGACGAGGCGCTGGTGGACCTCAACGAATTCCGCCTCCGGCTGCGCCAGGAGGCGCCTGCTCGGGATTGGTCCGACTGGAGGCATCATGGATCGCTCGATCGCGACCTCGATCAGCGAGACATGACCCGCCTGCTCTCGGACCTCCGCAGGAAAGCGCTGCGCGCCGGGGGAGAGGCCGCCTTCCTGTGCGACGTGCTACCCAGCAAGGGCAGATGCGCACTCGATGTTCCGCCATCGATGATCTTCCTGAAATAGACCCGCCTTTGACTGTTTCATGGAGGCCCTTGTCGGCCCCGGCCATCAACCCGTCTATGCAGCCGGTCCGACTTCAAGGCCGGGAGGTTCCCGGACGTCCGCAGATGCATGCGCCAGGCAGCAATGACGCAAGCTGACGCAATCATGCCATCAGCCTGCATTGTGCAACCGGGAGCTTATGTGCGCCTGGTCGGGGAACGGATCCAAGTTTCAACCCCCGATGACGAACACGGGCCCGGCATTCGACGAGATATTCCCCTGCGTGACTTGGATCGGTTGATCTGTTCTGAGCATGTCCAGTTGACCCAGCAGGCTCTGGCTGCCGTCCTGTCCGCCGGCATTCCTGTGAGCATCCTCGCCGACAGCGGGGAGTTCCTCGGGGGCTTCCTGCCACCGTTGAACTCCCATGCCCAAGCGCGCTTGGAGCAGTACCGGCGCACCTTGGAGCCCGCGTTTGCCCGGGGGATTTCGGCGAAGATCGTTTCTGCCAAGCTCTACAATCAGCGCCGCATCCTGCAGCGGATGGCGGCCTCACGGAAATCGGATACCAGCGATCGGCTGGAATCGGCAATCGGAGATGATTACGGGGATTCGGAATCTTCGATCACTCCGGCGGCGGCCTTGCCGTCTACCTCGGTTCCCAACTTGTCTGCCACCTTGGGGTGGATGGAATCTTCCTTCATACCCATCCGCAAATGCGAGTCGGTGGATGAAATCCGAGGCTACGAAGGCGCCACGACCGCTCGCTACTTTTCCGCATGGGCGCAGTTCCTACCGGCGGCGTTTCCATTCGAGCGTCGGAGCACTCGACCGCCAAAAAACGCAGTCAACGCGTGCATCAGCTTTGGCGCGACCCTGATTTACAACGAAATGGTGGCATTCCTCCACGCCCACGGTCTCGACCCCTCACTAGGCTGCCTTCATACGCCTGAAAACGGCCGATGGTCGTTGGCGCTGGATCTGATCGAACCATTCAGGCCGCTTCTGGTCGAAGCCCTTGCCCTCGATCTTTTCAGCCACAAAGTTCTCAATCTGGATCACTTCGAGCAGCGGGACGGGGGAGTCTTTCTCAACAAGGACGGACGCCGCAGGTTCTTCCTCCAGTATGAGCGCCGCATGGAACGTCATTTTTTGAGCGAGGCGGTGGGCCATCGGACCACCCTCCGCCAGCAACTCGAAAACCAGGGCCTTCTCTATAAGGCCGCTCTCAAGGAACCGTCCGGCTTCGAACCGTTCCTGATGAACTGAACCGGGATGATGGCAACTCCATCCAGCTCGGCTCCCGAGAACTCGCCCTGCCCGTCCGACGACTGGTGGTACAAGGCATTCCCGGTGGTCCCCTACATTTCAAAACCGCCAGGTCCCCGCCAGATGCTCACTCTCGTCGCCTATGACATCAGCCAACCCCGCCGCCTTGCCCGGGTCGCCAAACTTTGCGAGGACTTTGGGGTCCGCGTGCAATACAGCATCTTTGAGTGCCGATTGAAGCCCGAGGAATTTGAGCGCTTCTGGGGGCTACTGCTCGAGACGATCGATTCGAAGGAGGACCGGGTCGTTGCCTACACCCTTGATGCGCGAGCAGCTCGGGAAACTCGAACGGCTGGAACCATGATATGCAGCGAGCAGGTGGTCTGCTACCTCGTATGATCCCGAAATACCGGACCGTCAAACTCAGGTCCCGACCAAAAATGTATCAAAATCGGGGGTGTCCCATCCCGGTCATTTCTCCCAGTTTTTCGCGAATTTCGATGCATCAGCCCTTCCTCGACGTGTCTTGGGAACAAAACGAAAAGGGCTCCCATCCTTTTGGTCCTTTGCACCCTCTCGATCCGCGCGTAGAAAGGGCCCGCAGTAACAACACCACAACAGGCCGAAAGGCATTGGTGACGTCCTAACGGAGCCAAACGCACTAAGGACTTGCTGCCGTAACAACACCACAACAGGCCGAAAGGCATTGGTGACCAGGCTTGCCGATCCAAAGTCCACGCCGCGCGCCGTGTAACAACACCACAACAGGCCGAAAGGCATTGGTGACAACCAATCCAATGACGTTGCTCTTTAGTGGGTACTCCTAGTAACAACACCACAACAGGCCGAAAGGCATTGGTGACACCCGGTCGCCGGGGAGATCCCCACTCGCTTCCACTCGTAACAACACCACAACAGGCCGAAAGGCATTGGTGACCGGCACTAAGCAAAGCAGCCTCACGCTTGGGAGTGGACGTAACAACACCACAACAGGCCGAAAGGCATTGGTGACGCTTGCCGTGGATAGGAACCATGGACTGCATGACAGCGTAACAACACCACAACAGGCCGAAAGGCATTGGTGACTCGGACATAGGACGTAAGCCCGGATCCTTCAGGTGGAGTAACAACACCACAACAGGCCGAAAGGCATTGGTGACAAGCCTTCGCAGTATAGCGCCCAACAGGTTTCTACCTCGTAACAACACCACAACAGGCCGAAAGGCATTGGTGACTCGCCGACCTTTTTGCTGGTGTCAGCAATATGGTTCAGTAACAACACCACAACAGGCCGAAAGGCATTGGTGACACGCATCGGAGAGAAGCGGCCGCAGCTGTTGACGGTGGCGTAACAACACCACAACAGGCCGAAAGGCATTGGTGACCGTCAACCGGCATCCCGCGCCAGAGCACCATTTCCTCAGTAACAACACCACAACAGGCCGAAAGGCATTGGTGACACAATAGGCTGCGTGCCTATTGCTAGCGCATTGCTTCAGTAACAACACCACAACAGGCCGAAAGGCATTGGTGACTGATCGCGGGGTGACTGCGGTACTGAGGTACGTCGATGGGGTAACAACACCACAACAGGCCGAAAGGCATTGGTGACGTGGTGGTGGTGAAATCGATCTTAAATCCGCACCCCAGACGTAACAACACCACAACAGGCCGAAAGGCATTGGTGACCTCTCATGCAATGAATTGGATGGCTGTCACTTTCGGGTAACAACACCACAACAGGCCGAAAGGCATTGGTGACTGACGATGTCCAATGCGATCCGGGCTCGGGAGTTGTAGGTAACAACACCACAACAGGCCGAAAGGCATTGGTGACCCCTGGGTGCAGGCGAAAGTCAGGCCGACGTAAGCGTGTAACAACACCACAACAGGCCGAAAGGCATTGGTGACGACCCGGAGCAGGGAGTGGTTTTCGCTCATGGCATGAGTAACAACACCACAACAGGCCGAAAGGCATTGGTGACTG
>CAINWP010000328.1 GCA_903854475.1 uncultured Verrucomicrobiota bacterium | reverse complement strand
GGGGAGGTGATTGGGTCCCAGGGTTTCACCCTGGGCTGGTATGCGGTGCCCCGTTGGGGCACTCAGAATGAAACCTCAATTGACGGTTGTATGCAGTAACCCGTTGGGGCACTCAGAACGTCACCGACTCGAATACCAACTCCGCCGCGCCATCACGGTGCCGAGCATCGAGCAGTTCTGAGCGGTGGCGGGATGCAGGCGTCTGCGGCTGCACGGCGGGAATGGACCGTGGGACACGATCCCTACTGGGCAATGTTGGGGTGGTGGCCTCGTCGGGGCTTTTGGACACGCGGAGAGTGTGGAAGATCGGTGTGAGAGAAGCGAAACCTTCGTTTTCAGGGTGTTTCACCGGCTTCAACGATCGATTAGATCCGAATTTTACGGCTTTATATTCCGTGTGCGTATTCCGACGCAAACCGGACACCAATCCGATTTGAAGTCGGACAGCGTTCCGATTCAAAGCGGACAGTGTTCCGATTGAAGTCGGACAGTCGTCCGGGCTGATGTCGGACAGTTTTCCGATGGGATCGGAAGGGTGTCCGGTTTGGTCCGGAACGGTGTCCGATATCGACCGGATGAGTGTCCGATATGGATCGGACTGGTGTCCGACAAGTCAGGAAAGGAGGGAAGCGACGCTGAGTAGAAAACCGCCGTAAGGGTTTGCGTGCCGGATGGCAACGAAGGCAAGCGACCTGCATGGCACGAGCACCACTACACATGCGTCAAATCAACGAAATCCTCCGTCTCCGCCATCAAGGCCAACTATCAGTCCGCGACATCGCCCGCAGTTGCGGGTTACCCGCCAGCACGGTTGGCGATTATCTCAAACGTGCCGAAGCGGTGAACCTCGGTTGGCCCCTGCCCGAGGGGCTCAGTCAGAAGCAACTTCAGGATCAGTTGCTCGGTTGCCCTCTGCCCACAGCGCCGACATCAGACTCATCCAAACCACTGCCAGACTGGGCTCAGTTGCGTCAGGAGCTGGGGCGCAAGGGTGTCACACTTCAACTGCTCTGGCAGGAATACCGCCGGGAACATCCGGACGGCTACGGTCGCAGCCGTTTCTGCGAGCTCTATCAGCAATGGGCTGGCGCGCTGGATCCAGTGTTGCGCCAGGTTCATGTGCCCGGGGAAAAACTCTTCGTGGACTGGGCGGGCCAGACCGTGGCGATCCACAACCCGGCCGACGGTACGACGGCTCAAGCCCACCTGTTCGTTGCGGTACTGGGGGCCAGCAACAAGGTCTTCGCCGAGGCCTTTCCCAACGAACAGCTCGACTCCTGGATCACCGCCCATTGTCACGCCTTCGCCTTCTACAGCGGCGTACCGAGAGTCACTGTCCCTGACAACCCGAAGACGGCGGTGACACAGCCTTGCCGGTATGAACCCCGCTTGCACCGCAGCTACCAGGAGATGGCCGAGCACTACGGCACCGTGATCCTGCCTGCACGACCGAAGAAGCCGCGAGACAAGGCAAAGGTCGAGACCGGCGTACAGATCGCTGAGCGGCAGATCCTGGCTGTGCTGCGCGATCAGCGCTTCTTCAGCATCGCCACGCTCAACGAAGCCATCGCTCCGCTGCTGGTCCGCATCAACGCAAAGCCCTTCCAGAAGCTGGAGGGTTCCCGGGAGGAGAGTTTTTTGACGTTGGAGAAGAGCCGCCTTCTGCCGTTGCCGTCCAGCCCGTTCACGTTGTCCACCTGGCTCAAGGCCACGGTCAACATCGACTACCACGTCGCTGTCGAGAACCACTTCTACAGTGTCTCGTACACCTTGGTGCATCAGCCTGTCGAGGTGCGGATCACCTCGCAGACGGTGGAGATCTTCCAGTCGGGCAAGCGAGTCGCGGCCCATCAGCGGAGCCATCAGAAGGGGCGCTTTACCACGCTCGATGAACATCGGCCCAAGTCCCATCAGAAGCACCTGCAGTGGACTCCTGGTCGACTTGTCGCGTGGGCCCAGACCGTGGGCCCTAACTGCGCCCGGGTGATGGAGGAGATCCTGCGAAGCAAACCGCATCCCGAACAAGGTTACCGCTCATGTCTGGGCATCATGCGGCTGGGCAAAGCCCTCGGCGCCCAACGGGTCGAGGCCGCCTGCGTGCGAGCCCTGCATTTCGGCACCTGCTCCTACACGAGCATCAAATCCATCCTGCAGAGCAGGCTCGAGAGCCAGCCTCTGGAACACGAACCACCCATGGCTAGCCCCGTCCATGAAAACCTCCGTGGCAGCCCCTACTACGCCTGACCTATGCTCTACTCCCAGACCATCGAAAAGCTCCGCGCTCTGAACCTGGAAGGCATGGCACAGGCATTGGAGGAACAACGTCACCAAAAGGACATTACCGGGTTGGACTTCGAGGATCGCCTGGCTCTGCTGGTGGAACGCCAATGGATGTGGCGCGAAAACCGAGGCATGGCCGCACGGCTCAAATACGCCCAGCTCAAGATCACTGACGCCACTCCCGAGGGCGTCGACTATCGCGCCAGCCGCGGCTTGAAACGGGCCCACGTCGACCAGTTGCGCGCCAGCCGATGGATCCAGGAGAAGCGCAACTGCCTGATCACCGGACCAACCGGCGTCGGCAAAACCTATTTGGCATGCGCACTGGGCCATCAGGCCTGCCGGGATGGGCATCGCACGATCTTCTTCCACGGCCCCAAACTGTTCCGAGCCCTGCGCACGGCCCATGCCGACGGCAGCCTGCCGACCCTCTTGAAAAGGCTGGCCCGAGCCAGCCTGCTGATCATCGATGATCTTGGGACCGCTGCCGCCGCCGAAAAACCCTTCCGGGACTTCCTGGAAATCATCGATGACCGCCAAGGGGCAACCCTGATCACCAGCCAGTTCCCGGTAGACCAGTGGCATGAACTCATCGCCGACGCCACGGTGGCTGACGCGATCCTGGACCGGTTGATCCACAACGCGTATCGGTTCGAACTCAAGGGGGAGTCCATGCGCAAGCGCACGGAACAAAAGCCCCCTTCGGACTGACGAGTTGGCAGGTCGTAGGCGCGCCTATTGGCACGGGCCTGGGGAGTCCGTTGCGCGTGGCGACCGGCGGCGAAGCGAGCAGGGGCTCGAAGCCCTTCGCCGCCGCTCCCCGGCCCGAGCCAATGCACGGCGCGTCGAGTCACCCGAACCCAAGAAACGTCGCTTCGCTCCGAAGCCGGAATCAGGCCCGATTTTCTTGCCTCATAT
>CAINWP010000327.1 GCA_903854475.1 uncultured Verrucomicrobiota bacterium | reverse complement strand
TCCGCGTCTGCGATGGTCCGCGTCTGCGATGGTCCGCGTCTGCGATGGTCCGCGTCTGCGATGGTCCGCGTCTGCGATGGTCCGCGTCTGCGATGGTCCGCGTCTGCGATGGTCCATGTCTGCGGACGCGGCGCTTTCGGAGAAATCGCCCTACCTCGGAGGTGCTGGGGTGAGGTGAATTTAGCAGCAAGAATCCGGGATGCAGCCCAATGAGCCTCCTAGTCCTATCATTCTCCGAGGTAGGGACCGATCTCCGAGCGGTCCGTCCCTGCTCAACATGGCACTTTCAGAGAAATCACCCAACCCGGGGAGCTCGCTGGGGAATGCTACACCGGAACCATTCCATTGGACCGGTCGTGCTGGCGCCGTCTTTCCCCGCAAGAGCGTCGTTGTTCGTTAGTTACGGGCGTCAAGAACGAGCCTTAGCGCAGCCCGGTCCTCGCTCTCGTCTCGTCTTGCGAAAGAATTCGCTGTGCCATTACTTGCCTCCCTACTTCATCGTGCCGGCGAAGCCCTGTGTGGTTGGTTAGAGCAAAAGGTGGATTGTGGATGTCCGATATGGGATGAAAAGGACGCTCAGTACAGGTGCCATCGTTCAAATTCCTGACTCCATGACAGAGGCCACTTCACCCATTGTTCAGATCCGAGATCTCTTCAAGGTATACCGGCAGGGGGATATCGACGTGAGCGCTCTCAACGGGGTCTCTCTAGACATCGCTCCCGGAGAGTTTGTGGTTCTCATGGGTCCGTCGGGTTCTGGTAAATCGACGCTGTTGCACATCTTGGCCGGTATCGACACCGCCACGCGCGGAACTGTGGAGGTTCAGGGTGTTAATGTGGCTGGTTTGAATGAGTCGGAGTTGGCCGACTGGCGCAACCAGAACGTGGGCTTCGTCTTTCAGAGCTTCAATCTCATCCCGGTGCTCACGGCCTTTGAGAACATTGAACTACCCCTCCTGCTGACGGCCTTGTCTAAGGCGGAGCGGCGCCGCCAGGTCGAGACGTCCCTGGAGTTGGTGGGCTTGGCCGATCGCGGACACCATCGGCCCGATCAAATGTCCGGAGGTCAGCAGCAGCGGGTGGCCATCGCCCGCGCCATCGCCACCGATCCCACCCTGATCATTGCTGACGAACCCACGGGCAATCTCGACTCTAAATCCGCGTCCGACGTGTTAGGAATTCTCCAGTCCTTAGCTCGGGATGCCGGCAAGACCGTGGTCATGGTCACCCATGATCCCAAGGCAGCCAGCTATGGCACTCGAAGCGTTCACCTCGAAAAAGGTGAGTTCGTGGCATGAACCCGGCGGACTCCCAACGTGCGACTTCCCCGTTGGAACGGCGGCCTCGAGCTTCCGGCATCACCATTCCCGGGTTCGTTCTCAAGAACGCGCTGCGCAATGGGCGGCGCGCGCTGTTGACTGTCCTGAGTGTGGCCATGAGTTGCGCTCTCTTGGTCACGTTGCTGACGTTGCAGCGCGAGTTGACCGTGCCTCCGGAAAGCGAGGCGGCTTCGTTCCGCATCATCGCGCGCAACAAGGTCTCGTTGGCCCAACCCTTGCCGGCGCGCCAGCGCACGATCATTGAGAAGATACCGGGCCTGCGGCAGGTGTCGCCCTTCACTTATTTTGGCGGACTCTTCCGTGACGAGACCACCACGAGCTGGGCGCAATTCGCGGTCGATCCGGCGCGGTTCCGCGAGCTCATCTTGGAGGGCAAGATCATCGAGGGTTCGTACGACGCCTGGGTCAAAAACCGCAATGGGTGCATGCTGGGTGCCGATACCTTGCGCCGCTACGGACTGAAGGTGGGAGACAAGCTGCGCTTCACCGGCACGTTTTATCCGGTGGATTTGGAGCTGACCATTGAAGTGGTCTATGCCGGTACCATCGATGATCGGAACTGCTTTTTTCACCATGCCTTGTTGGACCAGTTGATGGACGACTGGGGCATGGTGGGCACTTGGTACATGATGGCTGATTCGGCCGCCGCGGTGGACGGCGTCATCGAACGGGTGAACGCCGCCTTTGAGAACACTTCGGCCGAAGTGCGTGCGGAGACCGAACGGGCCTTTCAATTGGGTTTCGTGAGCATGTTCGGCAATGTGAAGATGCTCTTTGGAAGCATAAGCGCGGTGGTGGTCTTCACGCTCATTCTGGTGTGCGTGAGCACCATGAGCATGGCGATCCGGGAGCGATTCCGGGAATTGGCCGTGCTCAAGGCTTTGGGATTTCGACGTCACGAACTCTTCGCCTTCATCCTGGCCGAGAGTTTCGGACTCTCCATGGTCGGAGCCTTTGTCGGCATCGGTGGCGCGTGGTTGTTCTGGTCCACCATTAATCTCCAGAAGCTCTCGCAAGGGTTCCTCGTCCATTTCGAAGTAACACCCCACATCATGGCCACCGGTGGGATCGTCGCGGCCCTCTTGGGGATATTGGCCGCCATAGGACCCTCGATTTCTGTGGCCCGAATGAGCGTGGTCTCCGGTCTGAAAACCCTCGACTGAGCCAGACCAGTCCCCTGCATAAGCCCACGTTCCATGGCTCTCCCACTCAAATACAACTACCGCAATGTGCTCATCCGGTGGCGGACGACGTTGTTCACCGTCGTCGGGGTGGCTGCGGTCGTATCTGTAGTCATCTTGCTCAAGGCCTTGGCCAAGGGCATTGAATCGAGCAGTGCCCGCACGGGCGAACCGGGCAACATCTTGGTGGTGCGCAAAGGGTCGCAGGCCGAATCCGGCAGCCTCGTCACTCGGGATCAGTTCCGGACGTTGCAGTTTTTCGAAGAAATAGACCGCAATGCCGGGGGGCAGCCGGTGGTGTCGGCGGAGTTGGTAATGATCATCAACGCACCGCGTCGCGCGGCTCCGGGATCGGCCAACACGCTCATTCGTGGCGTCACACCGCGTGGATTGGAGCTGCGGCCCAAAGTCTCTTTGGTGGAAGGGCGCTGGTTCCAACCGGGCCAGCGTGAAGTGACGGTATCGAAGAAGCTGGCGGGTCGGTTTGAAGGCTTCGAGTTGGGCGGGATTATCCGGGCCGGCCCGGACCGGCTCCGCGTGGTGGGCTTGTTCGAAGCCGGCGGCAGTGCCTTCGATTCGGAGGTTTGGATGGATGCCGACGAAGCCCGGGGAATCTTCGATCGTTCCGAGATGTACTCGAGCATCTTGCTGCGCCCGCGGGATGATGCGGCGATGCGCTCGCTCACCAACCGGATCGCCCAAGACAAGCGGTTGGGCCTGCGCGCCGAGCCGGAAACCGAGTATTACTCCAAGCAGACGGCCACCGCGGTGCCCTTCAACATTCTGGCCGGACTC
Organism: uncultured Verrucomicrobiota bacterium; assembly: GCA_903854475.1. Taxonomy (GTDB): domain Bacteria; phylum Verrucomicrobiota; class Verrucomicrobiia; order Limisphaerales; family UBA9464; genus SXXZ01. The sequence continues at coordinate 12,821 of CAINWP010000327.1, read as the reverse complement.
TTGGGCACGGCGATGTCGGTGGGTGCTGTCTTTGCGGCCATGAACACCATGTACGCCAACGTCGCCTCGCGGACCCGCGAGATCGGCACGTTGCGGGTGCTGGGCTATTCGCAGACGGCCATCGTGATGTCCTTCCTCATCGAGGGCGTGCTGCTCTCGGGGTTGGGTGGTTTGCTGGGCTGTGCGTTTTCCTTGGGTATTTATGCGTATGTGGTGGCTCGGGGTGTGACCTTCGGGACCATGGATTTCCAATCCTTTGCCGAAACGGTGTACCAGTTCCGAGTGACCCCTGACTTGATGTTGTTGGGCTTGCTCTTCTCGCTGGTCATCGGACTTTTTGGAAGTTTCCTGCCTGCCTTGCGCGCTTCGCGGTTGCCGGTGATTTCCGCCCTCAAATCCTTATGAAAGATGATCGTCTCGAACGGCTTCGGATCGCCTCCCACCAGAAGCGGCGCTCAGGGCTTCCGACCGTGCTCATCATTGGCGGGGTATTGGTGATCACCGGTGTGATTGCCTGGTGGGCTGTTCCCCGGGCCAGCGACGATGTGCGCGCCGGCATGAAGTCGGGTTCGAAGGCCACTCGCACGGAAGCCGGAACCCCGCTAGAGAAGGCGGGTGCCGACCGCTTGGCGACGGGAACGAACGGTTCGGTGGGGCAGGGCGCCCGCGTGGAGCGCTCGGCGGGTTCTGTCGCGGGCTCGGTGCTGACAGTCTCGGGCTACATCATCGCCCGCGAGCGCATTGAGATTAGCCCGCGCTTCATGGGGGTTGTGCAATGGATCGGGGTCAAGAAGGGCGATGCGGTCACCAATGGGCAGGTGGTGGTTCGCTTGGATGATTCCGAATACCGCGCCCGGTTGGCGGAGAATGACGGGGCTCTGGCGGTGGCCGAGGTGGCCATCGAGCGCGCGCACGTCGATCTCCGGCGGTCCGAGCCGTTGGTGTCGGAGCGCATCGAAACTCAGAAAGCCCTCGACGATGCTCGATTGGCCGTGCGCAGCGCCGAAGCCCAGCGGACCCAAATATTGGGTGCCCGCAAGAGCATCGAGACCTTGCTGGAGTGGTGCATCATCCGCTCGCCGGTCACCGGCGCGGTGCTGGAGAAGCTCGTCGACCCCGGCGAACTGGTGACCCCGCAGACCTTCGGAGGCACCCGCGGCCCCAGCTCTTCGCTGGTGGCCGTGGCCAATCTGCAAGACCTCCAAATCGAGGTGGATATCGATGAATCCAAGCTGGCCCGCGTTGCGCTCGGTCAACGCTGCGTCGTCTCCCCGGTTTCCTATCCCGACAAGCGTTACCAGGGCCAAGTCGCCGAGATTGCGCCCGAGGCCAACCGGGCCAAAGGCACCGTGCAAGTGAAGGTGCAAATCCTGGAGCCCGACCGTTTCCTGACCCCCGAACTCAGCGCCACCGTCGATTTCCTAGACGCCGCGAAGTGACGGGGGCGCGCATACAAGTATTCAAGCCAAGCGGTTTAGTATTTCGACGAGCCCAGAGGTTCGTTGGTTGGCACAAAAAACGGGCACCCTGGCGAGGGATGAGCTATCGCTGTTCCCTCTACCCGCCACTCAAAGCCATGCCGATCACCCCAGTTATGAAACACTTCCTTACGGCTTGGGTCCTTTTTTGGGCGGGGTCTGAGTCGGTGACCGCGCTGGATGCCGGGCAACAACCGGCCATCAGCCGTGCGAATGTGGCTTACGGAAAGCATTCCCGGCAGGTACTCGATTTTTGGCAGGCCAAGGGGGATGGGCCCCGACCCATGTTAGTTTACATTCACGGAGGCGGCTGGTTGACGGGCGACAAGGGGCAGAAAATGCCTGAGTTCGAGCCTTTTTTGAAACGGGGTATTTCGTGTGTGGCGCTGAACTACCGACTGGTGCCGCAAGACCCGCTGCCGGCGCCCGTTCACGATGCGGCGCTGGCGATTCAGTTTATTCGATCCAAGGCCATCGAATGGAAACTAGATCCTCGTCGCATTGCCTTAACCGGACCAAGTGCGGGTGCCTGCACTGCGATGTGGATCTTGTTGCACGATGACCTCGCCGATCCCAAGGCGGCGGATCTGGTGCAGCGTCAATCCTCCCGTGTTTGTGCGGCCGCGGTGACGGTGGGTCAGACCTCCATTGATCCCCAAGTGATTGAAAGTTGGTTAGGGCCCATGGTGTTGCAGCATCCCATGATCTATCTCGCGGTCGGGGAAACCACTCTTGCGGCGGCGCAGCAAAATGACGCCAAGCACCGCAAAACCTACGAGGAGTTTTCGCCGGTGAATCATGTCGATGCCCAGGATCCCCCGTTGTTTATGACCTGCAGCGCAGAGATGGATTTTCCTGCACGAGATGCTGGGCATGGCATTCATCACCCGATTTTCGGGGTTAAGCTGAAGAAGAAATCAGACCAGGTAGGACACGAGTGCCATCTGGTGATACCGGGTTATTCAAAGTCTGAGCAGTATTCCGACGGCCAGGGGTTTCTGTTGGCAAAGTTGTTAGAAAAATAGCGGGTATCGGGGAATGAGGGGCAGGCAACGACTTCTGACAGTTTGGCAACCCAGCCAGTTGGCAAGGGCAGTCAGTCTCAAGAGAAGCATCCGTCTCTCACCGGAGTGAGCGCTGGAACGTAAACATCCTGATTCCGGTTGGCGCGGAGTGCCAAAAACCGCCGCTCAGTCACGTTCCCTGCGAACGGAGGCCTGACCCGCGGAGCATCACCGAGGATGCATTGAGGTGAACAGGCCGCGGAAAAAAGACTCCTGAGGCCGCAGGTTTGCCCTGTGCTACCGACTGAGGTTCTCGACTTCCCCCGGGGTGGCCGTAAGACTCTTGTGCAGAACCTGTATGTCGGAATCTGAACCCATGACGCCTCCCGCCCCGGCAGACTTCATCCGCGATATCGTCGCGGAAGATCTCCAGTCCGGGAAGCACCCGCTCAGCGTCACCCGCTTTCCGCCGGAGCCCAATGGCTACCTGCACATCGGCCATGCGAAATCCATTTGCCTCAACTTCGGCATCGCCCGGGAGAAGCACGGACGTTGCAACCTGCGGATGGATGACACAAATCCGACCAAGGAAGAGGTCGAGTACGTCGAGTCCATCCAGGCCGATGTCGATTGGCTCATTGGCGGTTGGGCCGACGACCGCCTGGGCCGCAAGGTGCCCGGCGATGTCAGCGGGTCCGCGGTGCTGCCCTCGGAGGCTTCGGGTCGTCCGTTGGAGCCGTTCTTCGCCTCGGATTATTTTGAGCAAATCCTCGCCTTTGCGGTGGAGCTCATCCGCCGCGGCAAAGCCTATGTGTGCGACCTGAACCCGGAAGAGATGTCCGAGTACCGGGGTGTGCCCGAGCGGCCCGGCAAGCCGAGCCCGTGGCGTGAGCGCTCCGTGGAGGAGAACCTCGATTTGTTCGAGCGCATGCGGAAGGGCGAGTTCCCGGACGGCACCCGCACGCTGCGGTCGCGCATCGACATGACGTCGCCGAACATCCATTTGCGCGACCCGGCCCTGTACCGTATTCGCCACGCCACGCACCACCGGACCGGAGACCGTTGGTGCCTGTACCCGATGTACGATTACGCCCATCCGATCAGCGATTATCTGGAGGGCATCACCCATTCCATTTGCACGCTGGAGTTCGAGATCCATCGGCCGTTCTACGATTGGGTGCTTCAGTCGCTCGACCTCCCGCGCACGCTGCCCCGCCAGATTGAGTTCGCCCGCCTGAGTCTCGGCTACACGGTGATGAGCAAGCGCAAGTTGCTGCAGCTTGTCGAAGAAGGCCTGGTCAGCGGTTGGGATGATCCGCGCATGCCGACCTTGAGCGGACTGCGTCGTCGGGGCGTTCGGCCCGAGGCGTTGCGCGCCTTCGCCGCCGCCATCGGCGTGACCAAGTACAACGGCCTCACCGAGGTGTCGGTGTTCGAGAGCTGTATCCGCGATGACCTGAACCTCGTGGCCTTGCGCCGTCTGGCCGTGCTTCGACCCATCAAGGTGGTATTGACCAACATCGCCGAGGGCGAAACCCACTGGTTTGATGCGGTGAACAACCCGTCCAACCCTGAGTTAGGCACGCGCAAGATCGCCTTTACCCGCGAGCTGTGGATCGACTCCGACGACTTCATGGAAGTGCCGCCGCCGAAGTATTTCCGGCTGCGTCCGGGTGGCGAGGTGCGGCTCAAGTACGCCTGCATCATTCACTGTGACGAAGTCGTCAAAGACGCCGCCGGTGCGGTCGTTGAACTGCGTTGCACGGCCGATCTCGAGACCCGCAGCGGCGGAGCCAACGCCGCCAAGAAGGTCAAGGGAACCATCCATTGGGTGAGCGCCGCCCATGCCATTCGGGCCGAGGTGCGCCTGTACGACCGGTTGTTCACCGAAGAGGCTCCGGAGGCCGACGGGCGGGATTTCAAGTCGGTCCTCAACCCTGAAAGCGCTCACACCATCACCGCCTTGCTGGAGCCGTCCTTGGCTGAAGCGCGCCAAACCGACCGCTTTCAGTTCGAGCGCGTGGGATATTTCACTCTCGATGTGCCGTATTCCACGACGGGCGTTGCTCCCACCTCGGTGCCCCTGATCTTCAATCGGACTCTGGGACTCAAGGACAGTTGGGCCAAGGAAATGGCCAAGAAGTAGCCACTCTGTTCACTCCGTCGCCTGCATCCATGGATTCGGATCTTACCTCGTCCAAAGCTTGGGAACTCCTGCGACGAAGCCTGTCGCGGGATCGTCTGGCCCATGGGTATCTCTTTACTGGCGATGACCTGGATTCGCTCGAGGTGGGGGCGGAGGCGGTGGCCCAGACGTTGAACTGCTCCGCGCCTCCGGAACGATCTCCAGGCGGCACCCCCATGGCTCCCTGTGGCCAGTGCCCCAACTGCCATCGGATCGCCGCGCGCAATCATGCCGACGTCACCTGGGTGCGTCCGGAGAGCAAGTCCCGCCAAATCAGCGCCGACCAGACGCGCGAGATCGTCCGCATGATTACTCTTAAACCCATGCAGGGGTTTCATAAGATGGTTATTTTTGCAGGGGCTGATCGCATGAACACGTCGGCGGCCAACATCTTTCTCAAGACCCTGGAGGAGCCACCGGCCGGTTCCGTGCTAATTCTCCTGACCACCGAGCCGAGCCGGTTGCTAGAGACCATCCTTTCCCGATGCCAACGGGTCAGCTTCGGTGTGAGGCCCTTTCGAGTGGGTGATGAGGTCGGGCGATGGGTGACCGATTTCGCCCGTAAAGCCGCACCGGGTTCGACCGGGGTCCTCGCTCGCTATCAACTCCTGGGCACCTTGCTCGAATCGCTGGCGGCGGCGCGAGAGGTGATCGAGGAGCAATTGACCGCGACTTCTCCATTAGCCAAGTACCCGGATGCCACACCGGTCCAGAAGGAGCAGTGGGAGGATGCCCTGACCGCGGCCATTGAGGCCGAATACCGTCGTCGTCGCGGAGAATACCTGGCGGGCCTCCAGGCCTGGCTGCGCGACGTGTGGCTGCGAGTTTGCGGGGTCACCGGCGAATCGGCCTTCTTCCCCACGTTGGAATCTGCCACGGAGGCCGTGGCGGCCCGCCTCAAGGTGGCCCAGGCGCAAAATAATCTGGAGACTTGGGAAAGCACCCAGCGACTCCTCCACACCAACGTCCAGGAGGCCTTGGCCCTGGAAGTCGGGTTGCTGAGGTTGACTTTGTGAGTGGCTCCGCATCTCCCGCCCGTTCTTCCAGTCCGGAAGCACTGCGTTTCTTTGCGCTGATTTTCGGGGCGTTCTTGGGGCTGTGCATTCTGAAGTGGGGCAACCCCGTCATTCTCGATGCGCAAATCCCCATGCCCCGCGATGCGGCGGAGTGGCTTCAGCAGCCGTGGCCGTCGCGCCTGGCCGCGCCGTTCCTAATGGTGCTGGCCGTGGTTGGGGTGATGACTTCCAAGCCGATGGAGTCGCTCCGTGGTCGCCACTTTCCAGCACTCCTGCTCATTTTGCCTGCCATCTGGATGGCGTGGCAGTCGTTGGCGGCGGGGCGTTCGGTGGATCCGGTGCTGACCGGGTTGACGCTCCCTCAACTGGCCGGTTGCCTTGCCTGCTACAGCCTGGGGTTTCTGGTGTTGGGTCCGGCACTGCGCAGCGGTTGGCTCTGGGTCGGACTTATCGCGGGTTTCGGTCTCTGCCTCAACAGGGCCGCCCAACAGCACCTCTTCGAATTGCGCCAAGACTATCAAGTGTTGCTCGAGGGGCAGGCGACGGGTTGGACCAATTTCACGGCGTCGTCGTTGGCGGAGATGAGAGACAATCTTCTGCTCATTCAGACCAACGGCGTGGAGATAGCCAATCCGGTCATTCTCGACAAGATGCGGCGTGCACGGGTGAACGGGACGATGGTTTATCCGAATGCGCTGGCTGGAATGATCCTGCTGCTCTTGCCGGCGTCCTTGGCAGTGCTGGCAACGGTCAGCGCCACCCTGAAGGCTTCGGTCCGGCGTTTGGTGGTGGGAAGCTTTGCTGTGCTCGGCCTCCTGACTTTGTATTGGACGGGTTCCAAGGCCGGTTGGTTGGTGGCGATCGGCGTTGGTGCGGTTGCACTGCTGCTGCGGCCGGGTTCAGCTCGAATTAAGGCGGCATGGGTGGCCCTGTTATTGGCCGGAGGACTAGGGCTTTTTGGACTTCGCTTTGCTGGCTACTTTGCCAAAGGGGCGACCAGTGCTGTAGCTCGAGCCGATTATTGGAAAGCCGCTGTGCAGAACACCTGGGAGCATCCGGTCTGGGGCAGTGGTCCGGGAACATTCCAGCGACCTTACGCCCGCCTCAAGGCCCCGGAATCGGAGATGGCCCGGTTGGTTCACAACGATTTCCTGGAGCAGGCGAGCGACTCCGGATTGCCTGGTTTTGCCCTCTACACGGCTTGGATTGGGGGGTTGCTTTGGACCTTGGGTCGGCGGATCACCCGTGAAAAAGACATTGGGGCTCAGCCCCTGAAGGCATCGCCCGCGGGTGCGGCGCAAATTTCGGGTGCCGGGTCGTCGGTGTGGCCGGAGGCAGACCGTCAGCGCCTAGAGTTGGCGGTTTTCATTGGCCTGCTCGGGTGGTTCACCCATGGATTGGCTGAGTTCGGACTCTACATCCCCGCCTCGGCATGGACTGCGTTCACCTTAGCGGGCGCTCTGCTTGCGGGCGTGATGCCGCGACGCTGAGAGCCTGTCTAAAGCGGATTGGTCGGAACCGTCAGCGGTATTTCTGGTTCTCCGCGTACCACGCCACCGCCGCCATGAAGGCCACTACTGCTAGCACCGCGAAGAAGATCTTGAGAACGCTGTAGGGTCGGTCGCCGGCGATCGCGCCGGTGTAGCCGTTGATCACCACCTGGTAGCTCTTGCGTCCGTAGTCGTAGGTCAGCAGCCAGACGGGGACGAGGATGTGCTTGAAGGTCTGGCCGCTCCACTGGATCGAGACCTGCAAATTCATGTGCGTGTCTCCGGGAACCTCGCGAGCGCAGAGCGAGCGAACTTGATCGGCCATGTCTTGTCGAGCGGCGGTCGCGGCTCCCACGAGGTCGATTTGATAGCGCTCGACAGTCCAGCCGGCGACGAACCCATCGTGATAGGGCACCAGTTCAGCGGTGGGAAACGGTTCAATTTTGCGCAGGAGGTCCGACTTAACGCCCTTCGATCCCGGCACCAGTTCATCGTCGAAAAAGTGCGCCAAGGAGCCGGAGCTCGGGACCCAACGCGTGTGGCGGACTTGTCGGGTCTGAGAGCGTCCGTTGGAGTCGGTGTAGGACTCAGTTGTGTAATAGTAATAGCCGCTGAGGGCGGTCCAATGAGCCGCCGCGTGCGCATCGAACGTCCAATAGGGCAGGTACACGCCGTGGACCGTGTCGGTGAGGGCCCGTTGACCGAGGTTCGACGGGGCAAACCAACGTTCCGAGTACCACTTGCGGATGCTCTCCCGGATTTGGCTCTCGGCGATACGCAAGGGCAGCAGGCTTTCAGGCCGAATGGATTGCTGGAGTTCTTGATAGGGGACCAGCGCTGAAGAACCGCAGAAGTCGCAGCGCTTGCCGGCGTGCTCGGCTTCGAAGACCGAGATGGCGTTGCAGCTTTGGCACCGCACGGAGCTGGCCTTAGCACTCCAGTCGCGCGCGGAGTCGGGAAGTTGTTCGAGTGCCTCGGCCAGATCGTGCTCGCGGATCGGATTATTCTGGACCAGCGATTCGGGGTGTTCGCTGGCAGGGGTCGCACAGTAGGCGCAGACAAGGGTCTTGGTCGACGGATCCCAGGTGGTTTCTCCGCCGCAGGCTGGGCAGTAGAACTTGCCTTGGGCTTGACGCTCAGAGGTCGGAAGGACCGGAGGCATCGGTATCGGTGGTGGGACGGAATCGGGAGTCACTGGGAGTCGTGGGTCAGGGGTCCCGAGTGGCAGGGCCTATTTCGGATGAGAGGACAACCATCCACGGATGGCTGCCGCCTGGGGGTGACTGGGTTCGAGGGCCAACACTAACTCGTAGTGGGTCCGGGCTTTGGCCGGCTCGTCCAATTCTCCAGCGTACAGGCCCGCGGCGGCCAGATGGAGCGCCGTCTCGGTGGGTTTGGCGGCGAGGAATAGTTCGATTTGTTCGGCGGCGTCTTGGGGATGGCCCGCCTGCTTCAGCGCCACGGCGAAACTGCGACGCGACTCCGAGTCGGCGGGGCGGAGGAGCAGGGCCTGCTCACAGGCGACGAGAGCGAGATTCACATCTCCCTGGTCCAGAGCGACTAGGGCGAGGTTGTGATAGGCCTCGTGGAAAGACGGGTCGATCTCGGTGGCTCGGCGATACTGAGCGGCGGCGTTAATGAGGTCTCTGCGTTGATGGGCGCCGATGCCTTGCTGAAAGTGTGGTTCGGCGGCAGTGCGATTGCCCGCAGGCAGCAGGCCTACCGCGCGTCGGATGTAACGGGGCGGGGCAGGGCGCCGGGGCGAGGCGATCTCCGTTCGGGGTGCCGGACGCGAGGGAGTCGTTGCGGCGGTGGTCGGCGCGGTCGCTGGGCCCACGGCGGCGGGCGGTGACAGAGGCGTGGGTTTTTTCTGCGGCGAAGAGCTGGGTTTGGACGCCGCCTTGGCGGCGACCTCGGCGGGGTTTCCCGGCGGCCGGGCATCGGAGGCCGCGGCGGTGTTGGTTTCCGAAGACTTGCGAAACCACTGCACGGGGTTGGCCCATTTGCCCGGAGTCACGCGTTGCCACAGCGAGCGCTTGGCAGGGTTATTGGCGTCGTCGGTCTCCGTCGCATCAGCTTTGCCCTCTGCGGCGCTGGGAGAGGTGACCGTGGAAGTTGCCGGCTCGGTGGTCTTCTGAGGCGCAGGCGCTGCGCCCCCTGTGGGAACGGCGGCCGCCAGTTTGGCGGCGGGTTTGGCCACGGGCTCGTCTTGGGCCGGACGCAGAGGCGGATCTTCCTGCACGTTGACGACCTGAAGCGGAGGCGGAGGGGTAATTTGCGGAGGGGCGACTGGCTTGGCGGCCGAAGGCTCAGGCGTGCGGGCCGGGCTCGACGGAAGTATCGTCGTCGCAAGGGGTCGCGGGGCTTCAGTCACGGCCGCAGCATTGGTCCGCTGGGTGGGTACCACCGGGGCGGCCGGTCGGCCGGGTCTCTGCGGAGCGAACGGCGCCGGCGCATTGGTGCTGACCAGGGCGGTGGACGGAGTCGCCGGGATTTCCCACTGGCGGATCAACTCTTGCACGCCGGCGCTTTGACGGGCGCTCGGGTTGACCACAAGCCAGCGGCGATACTGGACCGCGGCGGACCGTCGATCCCCTTGAAGTTGATGGGCGACACCCAGGTTGAAGAGAGGCGTGGTGGCGGCCGGGTCGAGGCTGAGCGCGTATTGGAAACAATTGACTGCATCCTTGAAGCGCCGTTTCCGCAGACTCAGCAAGCCCCGGGTGTTCCAACTATCGGCACTAATGGCCCCAGTTGGTTGGATGGTGGCGAAGGAGCGCTCCGCGTCATCCCAACGACCCGACTGAAACTGCAGTTGGGCGATTACTTCCCAGACGGCGGCATCTGTGGGGTGTGCCACCAAGTAGGCCCGCAAGCCCTTCTCGGCCTCCTGTAGCTCACCGCGCTCGAGGTAGGTGATGGCCAGATTGTAGGTGGCCTCGATCCGATTACGGTCGACCTCTAGCGCTCGCAAATAGGCTCGCCGGGCCTCGTTGGTCTTGCCACTGGCGTGGTAGGCAAGCCCCAGGTGATTGAGAGCCGGGGCATTTTGCGGAAGATCCAAGGCGGCCCGCTCGAGCAATGGAATGGCCTCGCTTGACTTGCCGATCTGGAGCAGACGATCTCCCTCGATCAACGCCCGTTCTCCCGAGGGACTGCATCCGGCCATAAACAGGCTCAATGTGACCACCGAAGCCTTGCCGAGGGAACCGGGTGAGGGGTGTCGTTTCGGGTTCCCGTGTGCGTTCATCCGTGGAGCTGGAGAGGAGCGATGTTTGGCTGAGGCGTGATCCGTGTCATCGGAGACGTCGATCGTGGTGGGCGCGACAGGACTTGAACCTGCACAGCTTTCGCCAATGGATCCTAAGTCCATCGTGTCTGCCAATTCCACCACGCGCCCAACGCCGACGTCGGCACTCCGCTGCAGGAGTGCGTTCCCCATTGCTAGGCCGCCAGCCGTGTTTTGGCAAACACAGGCTCTGGCCTAAATCACTATTTCTTGAGCAGAGCGTACTCCATCGAGTCCACCAGCGCCTCCAGCGAAGCGGTGATAATATTCTCGCTCACGCCCACAGTGCCCCACTCGCGCTTGCCGTCGGTGCTCTGGATGAGCACGCGCGTTTTGGCTCCGGTTCCGGCGACGCCGTCGAGGATCCGGACCTTGTAATCGGTCAGGGTCAGCGCCCGGATTTTTGGGAACGACTTGGCCAGCGCCGAGCGCAAAGCCCCATCCAGGGCATTCACCGGGCCGTCACCCTCGGCCACCGTGTGATGGACTTGATTGCCCACCCGCACCTTGACGGTGGCTTCACACACCGACTGCGGACCGTTGGCCCGCATCGAGACATGGTAACCATCGACGGTGAAGAGAAGCTCGGGGTTGTTGTCGAGCACCCCGCGGATGAGCAGCGCTAAGGACGCCTCGGCCGCCTCGTATTCGTACCCGGCGTTTTCCCGGTCCTTGATCTTGGAGGTGATGGCCTGGGTTTCCGGTTGGCTCGCGGTCAGCTTGAAGCCCAGCTCGGCGGCCTTCACCAAAATGTTGGTGCGTCCGGACATGTCACTGACGAGCACGCGGCGGTGATTACCGACCGACTCCGGCGTGATGTGCTCGTAGCTGCGAGCCACGCGCTCGATGGCGTGCACGTGGATGCCGCCCTTGTGAGCAAAGGCGGTTTGCCCGATCCACGGTTGGCGCGGGTCATGGCGCATGTTGGCGACGCCGTCTACAAATTCGGACAACTCCTTGAGCTTGGGCAGCGACTTGGCCGGCACGCCCCGGAATCCCATCTTGAACTGCACAATCGGGATCACGCTGGTGAGGTTGCAATTACCGGTGCGTTCACCGTAGCCATTAATTACACCCTGAATTTGGGTGGCACCGGCCTCAAGGGCAGCAATGCCATTGGCCACGCCCAGTCCACAGTCGTTGTGGGTGTGAATGCCCAGGGGAGTATTGAGCTTGCCCTTGGCAAAGGCGGTGATGCGCGCGATTTCTGACGGCAGGCATCCGCCGTTGGTATCGCACAGGCAGATGATATCGGCACCGGCCTGCTCGGCCGCCTGCCACGTGGCCAGCGCGTACTCGGGCTCATCCTTGAAGCCGTCGAAGCTGTGCTCGGCGTCGTACACTACGGTTTTTCCGTGGTCTTTCAGGAAGCGGATCGTGTCGCCGATCATGCCGATGTTCTCATCGGGTTTGGCGCGGAGCACCTCGGTGACGTGCAAGAGCCAGGTTTTGCCCACGATAGTGATCACCGGCGTCTCGGCATCCAGCAGCATGCGGATTTGCTCATCGTTCTCGACGGCCACGCCCTTGCGTCGGGTGAAGCCGAAGCTGGCGATGCGAGCGTTCTTCCACTTGCGGCGCGCGGCCTGCTTGAAGAACTCCAGGTCCTTCGGATTGGAGCCCGGCCAGCCGCCCTCGATATAATGAACCCCGAACTGATCGAGCCGCTCCGCGATCCGCAGCTTGTCGGAGAGCGAGAAATTGATGCCCTCGCCCTGGGAACCATCCCGGAGCGTGGTGTCGTAGATTTCGATCTGCTTTGGCTTCATGAATGAGATCTCTGTCGTGGTGTCGTGGAGTGCGGCGTGAGGGGAATATCAAAAAACCCCGTTCCGGCATGCGGAACGGGGCTTCTTCCCAGGCGTTCAACAGTACCGGCTCTCGGATCGTCCCGGAATCTTCCGGATTCCGATCTGCTCGATCTGCCCGATCAATCCGATTGCCTGAATGGAGAGGTTGAAACGCATGGCACTTCGACCCTCAACAAATGCCAGACCCCGCCCCGCCACGCAAGGCGCGGATTTCGAGGAAGGCGCTGGCTGGTACGGCTTGCGGTTCAGGTTGCAGTCCAGGTTGCTGTCCGGGTTGCTGTCCGGGTTGCTGTCCGGGTTGGAACTCGGATTGCGGGAGCGGAGGTCCGAGGCGGGGTAGGGTAGGCCGCCCGAGTCCTGGTCCTAGCGGAGAACCCGCGTGCCGTGCGCCGAACAGTGAACCCGAATCGGGACCGCGACGAGCCGGAGATGCTGAAGGTGCTGGAGATACTGGAGATGCTGGAGATGCCATGGATCCCGGACGGGGACTCTCTTCGCCAGCAGTCCCGGCCTGACAGAGTTCCGTTCCGGCGCGCTACCAGTGAAGG
>CAINWP010000326.1 GCA_903854475.1 uncultured Verrucomicrobiota bacterium | reverse complement strand
CGCCCAGTACGAAATGGCCTTCCAAATGCAGTCGAGCGTGCCGGAGCTGATGGACACGGTGAGCGAGCCGGCTTCCATTCAGTCGCTCTATGGTTGCAAGCCTGGGGATGGATCCTTCGCTTCGAACTGTCTTCTGGCCCGCCGCTTGGCCGAGCGTGGGGTGCGCTTCATCCAGCTGTACCACAAGGATTGGGACCATCACGGCGAGGTGAAGCAGGGCGTTGAGTTCAAGGCCGCGGAGATCGACCGGGCGTGCATGGCGCTCATCACCGACCTCAAGCAGCGCGACATGCTCAAAGACACGCTGATCGTGTGGGCCGGTGAGTTTGGCCGTACCCCGATGAGCCAAGGCGGCAGCGGGCGCGACCACCACAATGCCGGGTTCACCATCTGGATGTGTGGCGGCGGGATCCGGCCTGGGATGATTTACGGGGCGACCGATGAGCTGGGGTATTCGGCGGTCGAGTCACCGGTAGACGTGCACGACATTCACGCGACGCTGTTGCGGCAGTTGGGCATCGACCACACGCGATTGTCAGTGAAGTTCCAGGGTTTGGATGTGCGGCTGACCGGTATCGCAGGTCGCGTCATCCAGGACATCATCTGACCGAGGGTGGGGTCTTCATCGCCGTCGCGAAGAGTCGGGTTCCGGTGGCGACGTAGAGGGTGCCGTTGGCGGCGACGGCGGTGGCGCTGATGGGCGAACCCAGGGCCACGTGACCGAGCAGCAGTTTTTCGCGGCTCAGGGCGAAGGTCCAGAATCCGCCACGTCGGGTGCCGATATAGACTTTGCCGTCGGCCACCAGTGCTGAAGCCCAGACCTCGCCATCGAGTTCGTGGGTCCACAGGCCTTTCCCGGTGGCGGCGTCGATGCAGTGGAGGGTGCGCATGGAGTCGGCGCAGAAGACCAGACCGTTGGCGACGGCCGGGGTGCTCATGGTGTGGCGACCCAGTGGGTACGACCACAAGGTGTTGGAGGCGCTGACGTCGCCTTGTCCGGTGGTGCGTATGCAGCGGACCGAGGCCTCGTTCTTGCCCCAGAACCAATCGCCGCCGCCGGCGACGTACATCCGGTCTCCGAGGGCGACGGGCATTCCGTAAATGTTGCTGGGACCTTCGCGTCGGTTGTTAAGGAAGCTTCCGACGTTGGTCTTGGGTCCGCTGGGATCGAAGTCGAAGCGCCAGGGGTTCTTGAGGATGGCTGGTTCAGACGAGGTGTTTCCAGGGCGGTAGGGATCGAAGCCGTAGACGACGCCGTCCCCGCCGGCGAAGAGGATGCGGGGCTGGCCGTTGACGGTGGTGAGGGAGGGGGAGGACCAGGTGCAGTGGAAGATGCGCGGGGCGATGCCGAGGCCGTCGTGTGCGACCCAGCGGCCGGTGCGTTTGTCGAGCACCACGAGGCTAGGGGCCTTGGGTGTACGGATGACGCGGTGGGTGTTGTCCACGCCGGTGCTGGTGTTGATATAGAGGTAGTCGCCATGGATGAGGATGGAGCTGTGGGCTCCGTCATGGGACCAGATGCCGGTTTCGCGGGTGAGGTCGAAGGACCAGAGGATGTCGGCGTCGGGCACGGCCGCGGGCACCGGCACGGGCAGGGCGTTGGTGCCGCGCAAGTTGAGGTAGGCAGCTTCGTCGAGGAATGGGCCTTGGTTGCCGTTGGCTTGGCCGCGGATGTCGAGGCATTGGACGACGCCGCGATTGTCGACGAGGTAGACGCGGTCGCCTTCGACGGTGACCGGCGAGGCCATACCGGTTTTGGGCCAGTCGTGGTAAATATCTTCTTCGCGCTTGGGGACAGCCAGTTGCCATTCGAGAGCTCCGGTGGCTTCGGAGAGGCAGAGCATGACGCCGCGATCGCCGGTGCGGCGGGCATCCCGTGGCAGCTCGTTATTGGTGCCAATGAAGATGCGTCCATGGGCGATCACGGGGGTGGAGTGAGATTCGGTTCCAGAGGCACCCAGAGGGACGCTCCACCGGATGTGGGTTCCGTTGGTCGGATTGAATGTGGCCGGGAGGTTGACCTCGGGTGAGGTCATGTTCCGTGACCAGGCTTCGCCAAACTGCGGGCGATCGGCTGCCTGGAGAGACATCAGGGCCGCGAGGCTGGCGAATGCGTGGGCACGGGTGAACATGGGTGTGAACTTAGGGCAGGGTGCCCGTCGACGGAACACCTATCCGTTGGTCGCGGGGTCGCGGGGTCGGTCTCACCTATTTACACAAAAGGGGACACTGTTCTATATTTTTAGATAACCGGATAGCGGTGTGGCAACTGGCACCTGCCTGAGCGAACTGCCAGGAGGCTGTCCAGAAGACGAGGCGAAAGGGCCAGCGGCGTTGCCGGGAGTGGGGACCCTCATCGGCTTGGGAGAGGAGATGGGCTGGGATCCAACGGTCGAAGAGCGCAGCCAACTGATGGATGGACGAGGCGCTGGAGGACTGGATGGAGCGGAGTTGTGAGTTAAAGAGGTGGGTGAACTGGGGAAAGAGGGGTGTCACTTGCAATAGGACAGCACGAGCGCTGTCCATTGACAAGAATGATAGTGTGAATGTATGTCAAAACCTTCGAACGCTGGGGCCTGTGGATATCCTGAGAAGTACGAACGGTTGCGGGAGGAACTGGGTCGAACGGAGTGGATAGCGCTTGGTAGTCTGATTGAGCGAGGAGAGCCCGGACAGGGTGGGCCTCGGTATCAATGGAGTCGGCGAGCCGGCGGGAAGACGGTGACCGTGGCGCTCAGCGCCGAACAGTTTGAGTGGATGAAGGTGGCGGTGGCCAATCAACGGCGAGTCTGGGACCTGCTGCAAGAAATGCAGCGGGCCACCATGGAGTACATGCTGGAAAACCTACCCCACCCGCCTCGCAGAAAGCGGCTCACCAAGAAACGCCTAGGCCTTAACTAACTGCCATTCGGGATTGTCCCATTATTCTTTCATCGACTTCGTTCACTAGACTCCCCATCACGAATTTCCGGGGCTTGATCCAAACAAAACCGACACATTATTCTGCCACTGAACGGTAGAATCGAGTCACTGATCCCGGTGACAAATCCACCAAAACAGTGCCCTTGGATCCCACCGTCACGTTCGTCCACGTCGTCCATGGGCCGGTCGGGCCGGTAGCAGACTCCACCCGAGCCTGACTCCCAGCAGGGCCTTCCACGGTCAGCTCAGGAACCCATCGCAATCGAACGCTCAGCGCCTTCGGCGGGGCTTCTATCACTACCGTCGGTGCCGTCGAATACCCGCTACCAGCCGTCAGCACGACAATGGTAGCTACTGTGTCCCCCGCCAAAATGGCCTTCGCACTGGCTCCACTACCGCCACCACCGCTGAGGGTGACCACTGGCTCATTGGTGTACCCTAAACCCCCAGATGTTATCTTAATGCCGCTTACGAAGCCTGCAGTGATCGTAGCAACCGCAGTTGCCGTTTCACCGACCGTCAGTCGATCGACCGTCAGTCGCACGTTGTCGAAGTCGGTCTGGTCGGGTTTTAGATCGGGCAACCCGAGTCGGATCTCGATCGGGGCTCCGATGAAAGGCGAGTCCGCCGACAGGTTGACGACCACAGTCGCGGTCGCGAACCTACCCTTGGCCACGGTCACGGAATTTGTGTCCGTGGCCACGGCCCGCCCGTTGGCGTAGAGCCCAATGAAGTATCCCGGAAACCCTAATCCCGCCGGTGCTCCGACATCCACGCTGAGCCGGTAAGTGCGGTCGGCTAAGAATCTGTCCGGTAAGGTCTGGGTTAGTTGCCCCTTCGCAAAGAAAGACGCATTGATCCAAGCCGTGTTATTCCCGTCGGTGACTCCGCGTGGAAATTCCGTGGCCGAAGGGTTGAAGGTTCCGGCTGCTCCGCCGCCGGACCAACCAGGGATCGCGCGGGTGCTATTGAACCCGGTGCCGGTCGCGAAATCGAAGGCCGAGTAATGACCATCCCGCAAATGACCGTCCGCGTCGAAGTGGATCAGGTTCGTCCCGGTCAACGCCTCGAAACTGGGATTGGCCACCGGAAGCGAAACGGTTGTCGCCGCTTCACCGGCTAGCAGTTGACTGAAAGCGAAGACTGCCGAAAGAAAAAACACACACCCTTTCATTTCCTCGATAAACTCCAAAACCGGTTTCCTAGTCAAATTACTAATCTGAGGTTGTTGATCAAGAGGGGTTATCAAAATTGAATTCCCCCCCGTCGGATCGACGGGCTAGCTAAGGGGTCGGTCTCGAATGGCAGTTAGATAGCGACCAATGTTTTCGGGGTATTTTCAGGTGAGGTGGGCTTGCGGTAGCGGTTCTGGTGGCGGATTTCTCGGAAGTGCCGTCACGGGGTCGGTCTCACCTATTTACACAAAAGGGGACACTGCTTCATGTTTTTAGGTGATGGGCGACGGGTCCCGAAGAGAAGCGTTTTTGGGGTGCGCTGTTTGGTGGGGCTCCGCGGGACCGGTCCTGCGCGCGCGAGGAAGCTCTGGAAAGGATGGGGCTTTCGCGCTGTGCGCGAGGGGAGGGTTTGATCGCTTCCAATGCTTGCTCCGGTCCGTTCCCGCTCTGCTGCGGAGTACGGTGGATTCGAGGGTTCCAGCCACGGTCTACACCGAGCGGGCTTGCGGGTTGTGGGTGAGAGGCGCGGATTTCTCACGTTCCTTGAAAGAATCAGGTCTCGGTCGACGAAACCTCTCCTGAATATGAACGCATTCGACCCTACTGTTCCGTTGAAAGACGTCATCGATCGACTCCTGGAGCCCTTTCTCCATTTAAACTTCCCTTGGATTGCGATGTTTATCGACTGGGAAGTTCCCCACGTGGTGGTCGATCAAAAATTGAGGGATATCACGCCCGAAGCCTATAGAGACTCCGAACGATTCGACAAGTTGGTCCAGTTCCGTCAGATCACCGGGAGAGATGCATATCTGCTGATCCACTTCGAGTTCAGCAATCCACCGCATCCGGACATGCAATCGCGTCTCGACGACCGTTGCCATCGCATCCTCGACCGCTACAGGTTGAAGGTGATGCCTGTGACCGTGTTGGTCGGCGTCAAGTAAAAGCGAATGGTGCGATCTTTGATGTGCCGGGGTCGATGGATTTGCCGGGATTCTAGGCACTCAAGCGCTCCCCAACGGTCTTCGGCGAGATTTCAGGGACAGTCTCCCAAGGGTGGTTTTGGCGCGTTCTTGGGTGGGGGCTCCGCAGGATGTCAGTGACGGTGTGAAAACCGATTAAATATGCCGGTTTGAAAATCACCGTCCCCAGAAACTCAACGGATCATCGATCCGGCATCGGCTTGTAGCTTGTCGAAGCGAATTCGGATCAGGTCTGTTGGGCCTTGAACGCAT
>CAINWP010000325.1 GCA_903854475.1 uncultured Verrucomicrobiota bacterium | reverse complement strand
GTGGGATCGAACGCGCCGATGGATGAAACCCGTTCGTTGGCCTTGCGGTATGTGCTGTGTTTTGGCCTGCCGGTCTTCCTCTTTTATCTGGCCTACACACTTCGGTCCCGAGTCCAGCCCAACTGGGTAGCCAACACCTTTGCGCCACTGGCCGTGTTCGCGGTCCTCTGGTGGGAAGATCGGTATCGGGCCGGGATTCGAACCGGTCTCAGGCTCCTTCGATGGGGTGTAGGTGTGGGGTTGCCGCTGGTGGTGTTGCTGCACGAAACCAACCTCATCCTGAAGCTCACCGGGCATTCACTGCCGATGGTCATTGAGCCATTGGTGCGCGTGCGGGGCTATCGAGAGGCCGCCGCAGTGGTGCGTACCGAGCGGGACAAACTTCTCAAAGAAGACCGCCCTGTGATGGTGGTGGCCGATCATTATGGATGGGCGGGCGAACTGAGTTTCTACATGGATGGTCCTGGACCTGTGGTGGCTAAGACTCCGACGGTGACCGTTCTGGAGTCCGAACGGCCTATTAATCAAATCTGGTTCTGGCCGGAATACCGGTATTCCGGTCGGCCCGGGCTCACGGTCTTGTACGTCCACCCCGAAGGACGCACCGGATTGGGTGCTTCGTGGGCGACGCGGTTTGAAAGCGTCACCGATCTCGGGGTTCGAGATGTTGAAGTCCGAGGGCGTGTTTTTCATCGTCTCCACCTGTACGCGTGCCGCAATCAACGGTGAACCCATCGCCGGATCCATCACGCCTCAGGGTCCAATTCTGGCCCGTGGCAGACTATGATTTGCGGTCGACCTTGGAATGCGGTCAGGCCTTCCGTTGGATCCGCTCCGGAGACGGTTGGGAATCTGTGATCGCAGATCGTTGGGCGAGGGTGGAGAGCGCACCCGGCGGTCTGACGGTGTCTTGGATGGCTGGCACCGAGGAGGCCCCTTGGTTGCATCACCATCTGGCGGCGGGTGAAGTGCTGGAACCGATCCTCGCGACCTTCCCCGACGATGCTCCGTTGCGTTCGGCCGTGGCACGGTGTCGTGGGCTTCGGTTGCTGCGCCAGGAACCCTGGGAATGCCTGGCCAGTTTCATCTGCTCGTCGACCAAGCAAATTGTTCAAATCCGACAAATTGTGGCGCTCTTGAGTGAGCGTTGGGGTCACTCGGTTGCGGCTCCGCCCGAAGCGGTTCTGAATCGGGCGTTTCCCACGGCTGCGACGCTTGTTTCCGCCGGTGAGGGAGCCCTCCGGGACTGCAAATTGGGGTTCCGCGCTCCGTACGTTTTGGATGCGGCCCGTCGGGTGGTGGAAGGGCGATTAGATTTAGAGGCGCTGGCGCGTCTGGAAACTCCGGCCGCCCGCGAAGCGTTGATGGAGATCCACGGGGTGGGCCGCAAGATCGCCGACTGCGTGCTGCTCTTCGCTTATGGTCGGCAGGACGCCTTTCCCATTGATGTGTGGGTCCGGCGGGCATTGAGCCAATTGTATTTCCCCCGCGCCCGCCGGGTGAGCGCGGCCCGTTTGGAATCCTTCAGCGAGAGTTATTTTGGTCCGTATTCGGGCTACGCCCAGCAATACCTCTTCCATTACATCCGGTTGGAAGCCGGCCGGTAGAGTCGTTCTTCCGGTTGCCCGAGGTTTGATGTGCTAGGTGGGATATGCGAGGTGCGAGGTGCGAGGTGCGAGGTGCGAGGTGCGAGGTGCGAGGTGCGAGGTGCGAGGTGCGAGGTGCGAGGT
>CAINWP010000324.1 GCA_903854475.1 uncultured Verrucomicrobiota bacterium | reverse complement strand
GCTCGGAGATCGGTCCCTACCTAGGAGGTCCTCGGGCAACATCCGGGGGCACCAAAAAACCTACCTCACCCAAGCGCCTCTGAGGTAGGGCGATTTCTCCGAAAGCGCCGCGTCCGCAGACACGGACCGCCACGGACACGGACCGCTCGGAGATCGGTCCCTATCTAGGAGGTCCTCCGACAACATCCGGGGGGCAAAAACCAACTGTCCGTGACGATGTGAAAACCACTGAAAATAGCGAGGAACCAGCAAATTTCTATCAATTTGCTGAGGGACTCGGTCGACTGGCTGGGAGCTACTGGTTCCTCGCTAGTTTCAGTGGGTCTTACTGCGTTTTACGAAGTGCTTCGGCCCACGCACCGAAAAGGCCAGGTTCTTGGGCAGGATCTGGCCCAAGACGAGATGATCGAAGTACATGCGCAGCGCAGCGAGGTGCAACTTGACGCTGGGCTTGGACAGCGAGCAGCCCAGTTCCGCGATGTACGCCGCGACGACGATGGGTTGGATCTGGGGCCGTTGGATCCGTCGGACTTCGCACTAGTCGGAGAACCGAACGCCGGCGCGGGTGTAGGCTTCGCGGGTGTTCGGGTTGCGAAAGACGGCGGTGAAGAGTTCGAGAAAACGTGGGCTCGCCGCCGTGCCGGCGTGGCGGATCGGCTCCGGCAGTCCCGTTTCCAACGCTTCGATTCTCAGTCCGCCAACCCGCTCCAAGTCCCGCATTCCTGTTTCCTTCTCGGTGGCCCCTGTCGAAACCCAAAAAGGACATTATGCCTCACGATGCGGGGCCTGCGAAAGAGGGCAACCCAGTCGGGTTTGGCTGGGCAGAACGGGCTTTGGGCGAAAGTGGGGCCGGGTTCAGAGCGACTGGGAACGGCGGATGCGGTCGCGCTGAAGGGCTGCTTCGTACAGGGCGGCGCAGCGCGGAATGTGGTCTTGCGAAGGGCGTCCAGTGCCTCGGCCAGGTTCAGCAGCCGTCGTTCCGAGGCCTCTTCGAGAATGCCGAGCGTACCTCGGATGTGGAGTCCCAGGGCAATCGCCGAGCGGCGGCCATCTCGTTCGTCGATCAGGAGCCGTTGCGCCCGCAGCTCGACCGCGAGGGAGATGGCCTCGGCCTCGCCATCGTCGAGGAGATTCAGGAACTAGACATGGCCGAGCGTGCGCACTTGAAACCATGGCGGCGGATTTTGGGCGACGAGCCGGAGTCCGGGCGGCGCATGGGGGTGCACCATTTCGCGTAGGACCGCCGGCGGCACGAGCACCTCGCCATAGAGGGCCGGCAAAATTTCCAGCTGGCCGATGATGTGCAGGTAATTGAGTGGTCCGGTATCGGCGACCACGATGGTCATCGGGAACCGTTCCGTTCCAGTTCGTAGTCAGCGAGGCTCAACGCAGGAATGGCTTGGGCCTGCTCAAGCAGCGCCTCGGTAGACCAGCGGTCCAGACCCAATACGGAGCCGACCTGCTTCTGGGTCAGGCTCCCCTGCCGATACCGCACGATGGCATAGGCTTCCAGCAAGTCGCGGGCGAGCGAGTCTTCCGGTGGCAATGCCACCTGAGCGCTCTCAGGGATTTCAACCACGACTTTCATCTCTTTGCAGTTTAGCATACGACCTTAGGTTTCCTCAAGGGGCTTACTTGGGCCGCCTCGTGTACGAATTGCCGCTCGACCCGACAAGAATGCCGAAAAACCCGCTTGCCTCCTCTGGGCTAATCGCCACCGTCTGCAGTGCCGGTCGTCACTTGTGTGGCGGCATTTTCGGCTGAGAAACACAGTTAAACCAGTCACCTAACCGCTAACCTCCGTTGTCAACCGCAACGTCGGTCACGTTGGGCAATGGAGTCTTCTGAGGGGCAATTTTACCTCGCCCCGATCAAGTCTCCTCGCAGATAAACCGCTCGGGCGCTCACGCGTTCGGCTTATACCATTATGTCGGCCTCCGCCGCATTCGCAGAACTGCTGAAGCAGTACGACCGCCATTTCAAGGCAGGTCAAATCGTCAAAGGAACCATCCTCGAAGTCCGTCCGAAAGAAGTCCTCGTGGACATCGGCGGCAAATCCGAAGGCGTTGTCAGCGCCTCCGAGTTCGTCGAGTTCGATAAAGTCGTGGTGGGAGACATCATCGACGTCCTCATCGAGAAAGCCGAAGACAAGGAAGGCAATGTCCACCTGTCCAAGGAAAAGGCCGAGTTCCAACAGAACTGGGATCGTATCCAGAGCATTTGCAACGAGGGTGGCAATGTCACCGGCAAGGTGAAGTCCATCGTCAAGGGTGGCTTGATCGTCAACATCGGTGTCGAGGCGTTCTGCCCCTCGTCCCAGGTCGACATCGTTCCCCCGAAGAACCTGGCCTCCTTCATTGGCAATGCCTACGAGTTCAAGGTCGTTAAGCTCAATCCGGATCGCCAGAATGTGGTCCTGAGCCGCCGCGAAATCATCGAGACTGAGCGCAACGCCCGCCGTTCGTCGCTGCTGTCCGAGATGATGCCCGGCGACATCCGCAAGGGCACGGTCAAGAACCTCACCGACTTCGGTGCGTTCATCGACCTCAACGGCCTCGACGGCCTCCTGCACATCACCGACATGTCCTGGGGTCGCCTCACGCACCCGAGCGAGATGCTCAAGGTGGGTCAGGAAATCGACGTCGTCGTTCTCGACATCAACCGCGAGAAAGAGCGCGTCAGCCTGGGTCTCAAGCAGAAGTTGTCCAACCCCTGGGACAACATCGAGAGCAAGTACCCCGTCAACGCCAAGGTCAAAGGCAAGATCGTCAACCTCGTGCCCTACGGCGCGTTCGTCGAAATCGAGCCCGGCGTCGAGGGCTTGGTGCACGTCACCGAGCTGTCCTGGACCAAGCGCATCGCCAAGCCTTCCGACGTCCTCAAGCAGGGCCAGGAAATCGAAGCGGTCGTCCTCGGTATCAACCGCGACGAGCAGAAGATCAGCCTCGGCATCCGTCAGCTCGAGACCAACCCGTGGGACCTGGCTCACACCAAGTACCCGCCGGGAACCAAGGTCAAGGGACCGATCCGCAACCTCACCAGCTACGGCGCGTTCCTCGAGCTCGAGGAAGGCCTCGACGGTATGGTGCACGTGTCGGACATGAGCTGGACCCGCAAGGTCAACCACCCGAGCGAAGTCCTCAAGAAGGGCGACGAAGTCGAGGCGGTTGTGCTCGAAGTCGACAAGGCCAACCAGCGCATCAGCCTCGGCATGAAGCAGCTGGGCGTGGATCCGTGGGAACAGATCGAGACCCTCTTCAAGGTGGGCGATCTGGTCACCGGCAAGGTCACCAAGCTGGCCAGCTTCGGTGCATTCGTTGGCTTGCCCAACGACATCGACGGTCTGGTTCACATCTCCCAGGTCAGCGAAGACCGGGTCGACAAGATCAAGAACGTCCTCAAGGTCGGCGACGATGTCACCGCCCGCGTCATTAAGATCGACCGCGCCGATCGCCGCATCGGTCTGTCCATCAAGGCCGCGAACTACAGCACCGAGCAGCTGAAGGAAGAGCAGAAGCTCCTCGATCAGCTCAAGCCCGGTGAAGACCTGGTCGCCCTCGAGCACGCCTTCGCGGCCGCCGAGGAGAAGAAGACCCAGGACTAATCGTCCAAGTTCCGTTTCCAAGCGCGCACCCTCACCGGTGCGCGCTTTTTTTATTGGGCCACGCTCCGTGCAAGCGCTGCGCATGGCCAGCAACGCGACAGCCAGCTACGCGATCCTTTACGGCGCATGCCGGGTGTTGGATGTTGGCGCTATGAACTTCCGTTTCAATTTACCCAAGGCGACCGAAGTCGCCTGTGAGTTTCTGGAGCGGGCCGGCGGACAAATTCACAGCATGAAGCTGGTCAAGCTGGTGTACCTGCTGGACCGCCTATCCGTGGACCGCCGAGGCATCCCGGTCGTCGGGGGAGATTACCTGTCCATGCGGAATGGTCCGGTGACCAGCGAACTCCTGGACCTGATCAATGCAGGCCGCCTGAACGGCGAGTCGGACCACCGTTGGGAACGATCCATCAGCGATCGGATCAACCATGAAGTGAAGCTGGAATCCAAGCCGCCGCGGGAACACGTTTCGGTGGCGGAACTGGAACTGCTGGATGCGGTGTGGGCCGAGCACGGCGACCGGGACCAATGGCAATTGGTGGATTGGTGTCATACCCACTGCGGGGAGTGGACCCCAATGGCCCGCGGTTGCGCGCCCATCGCCGTGGAACGCATGGGTCAAGCTTTGGGCAAACCACCCGAAGCCGTGGCACGACTCGCGCGGGAGGCGGCGGAATTGAACCAACTCGACGAGATCTTTGCCGGAGCATGATCGGGCTGGGTACAGCCATGAAGTCCGCCGAGGAGCCGTACCACCGGTTGGTCGTGCTCTCTGATCCGACAAAAAACGGTGGCCAAGTGGTCGTCGTGCGGATCACCACCGATGATGGAACCTGGCCCGATCGGGATTGTCTTCTCCAGCCCACCGATTGGGCCGAGTT
>CAINWP010000323.1 GCA_903854475.1 uncultured Verrucomicrobiota bacterium | reverse complement strand
TGGAGGCCGATGAGTTTGTGCTGTGCGGCGGATCCTGGTCGCCGGAGACCGCCCCTCAACTCGGTCTCAACCTGCCCATCCAGGCGGGCAAGGGCTACAGCCTAACCCTCCGAAACCCCCGGGAATTGCCGAACCTTTGCTCCATTTTCACCGAAGCCCGGGTGGCCATCACACCCATGGGCGACACCCTGCGCTTCGGTGGAACCATGGAAATTGGGGGCCTCAACGAGACCATCAACCCGGTCCGGGTCCGGGGCATTATTAAGTCGATCCCGAGGTATTTCCCTCGATTTGAGGAAAGCGATTTTGAGGGTATCGAACCCTGGTTTGGCCTGCGCCCGGTGCCTCCGGATGGCCTCCCCTATATCGGCCGAACGAAACGGCTCGCCAATCTCTCCCTGGCCACTGGACACGGCATGATGGGTATTAGTCTGGCTCCGATCACGGGCCAACTCATCGCCGACACGCTCACTGGAGCCCGGCCTCGCTTCGACCTATCGCTCCTCTCACCCGATCGGCATTCCTATTGAAAATTCCTGATCGACCGAATGGATCCGTCTAAAAACGGACGAGGGCCGGCCTTTTGAGCCGACCCCCAAGTGACGGAAGCAATTACGCCTTCACTCCAGGCGCCATAACCACGACGAGGCAAACACCCAACCTCTACCCGCGCCCCGCCGTCAGCACGCTTCCTTTGCCAACCCTTAGCGGATAGTCCTCAACCACCTACTCCGACGCAGGAACGCGCCGATTGCTCAAAGTTTTCAAAAACTTTTTTGAGTGAACTCAATTCACCGAACGGAGGAATCTGAGATCCTCAACATCACCTCATTCCGGCGGAGCACCGAGGGAGTCCACGGCGGGTCGAAATATCCATACACCGGCGCAGCATCGGCAACCGAAGTGCCTCGACCTGCCAACCATGCCTGCAATTCACCCAGAGCTGCCACTTCACGCTCTGAAGACCGGCTTCCGCGGAACCGATAAATAGCAAACCGCCCGGCCGAAAACTCCCGTCGGCGCAATGCCCCATCACTCGGCACAGGCACGGAGGTCGCCGCCATCTCCTTGGGCATGACGAAGGCCATCACCCGTTGGGACGCCGGGTCGGCCGTCGGAGACCCGGCCATGTAGACCGGTGTGGTCATTGCGATTTTTTGCTGGGACTGATTACGCCCGGTGATAAATCCGAACAAACGACCAAAACTCCCGTCCGAATTGCCATTTCCAGAACCCATGGTGGTCTCCACCCATTGCATCGTAGGGTACTCACGAATCTGGAACGCTCCATCGGACTCCAGCACCCGGTACGGAGCGGTTTCATATCCGGCCCGAATCACCTGACACCCCCCGGCCGACACCAAGATCACGGCCAACAGCGCCGCCGAAGAAATAGCAATCCACTGGGTCTTCATGGCTCTGATCTTCAACGGGGATCGGTCAAACGCAACTGCGACCCGATCCGTTGCGATTCCTCCCCCGATCTTTAACAGGCCCGATTCAGGCCAACACCGCCCGAATCACTTCTCCGTGGACATCGGTCAAACGCCGATTAGCCCCCTGGTGAAGGACATTCAGTCGCTCGTGGTTCAAACCCAACAAGTGCAACGCCGTGGCATGGAAATCATAGGTGGTGGTGATGTCACGGGCCGCCTTCCAAGACCACTCATCGCTTTGGCCATAAGACACTCCGGGGCGCACCCCCGCCCCAGCCATCCAACCGACGAAGGTTCCACCATTGTGATCCCGACCTTCGCTGCTTTGGGCAAACGGCATCCGACCAAATTCCGTGTTCCACAAGACCAAGGTGTCTTCGAGCAGCCCGCAGGATCTGAGGTCCTGAAGAAGTCCGGCAATCGGAAGATCTGTCGCCGCGCACATGGGCGGGAGTTCCTTAGCCATATTGGCATGGTTGTCCCAATTGCCCGTGGGCCCGCCGGCACCACTCCAAACTTGGACGAAGCGAACCCCGCGCTCCACCAACCGGCGGGCCATCAGGCAGCGTCGACCAAACTCCTCAGATTCAGGGCGATCCATACCATAAAGCCGGCGAGTGGCCGGACTTTCCACGCTCAAATCAAAGGCCTCCGGCGCACTCAATTGCATGCGGGCAGCCAACTCGTAGGCTTGGATTCGGGCTTCCAAACGCGGGTCGGAATCATTGGCTTCGAGGTGCCGGCGATTCCACTGCTGGAGCAAGGTCAACCCTTCGCGACTGGCCTCCGGCGTGACGCCCAGGGCGGAGGCGGGCGGCCTCAGGTAAGCCATCGGGGACGGGTTGCCCGCATGGATGAGGGTTCCCTGATGCGCTACGGGCAGAAATCCCGCCGAGAAATTGCCCCGCTGATTATACGGAAGCCCTTTAGTGTCTGGCAGCACCACGAAGCCCGGAAGGTTGTCGGCCTCGCTGCCCAGGGCATAGCCGACCCAGGCCCCGAAGGCGGGGAATCCGGGCAACAAAGACCCGTTGTTCATCAGATAACTGGCCGGACCGTGGACATTGGTCCGGGACTGCATGGCCATCAGGAAGGCCATGTCATCGACGCATCGAGCCAGGTTCGGCATTAGGTCGCTGACCCAGCGCCCACTCTGGCCGTGCTGCCGCAGAGGGACCGGCGGCTTGAGCACCTTACCTGGTTCACTCGTCGGGGCCTCGATCCGTACACTGGAACCAGGATCGAAGGGTTGACCCGCCCGACGGAACAACTCTGGTTTGTGATCAAAGAGGTCCATCTGGCTGGCCCCGCCATTCATGAACAATTGGATCACCCGCTTGGCTCGCGGCCGGTGGTGCGGACGATGCCCCGCGACTTGAGGATCCAGGCGGGAAGCGTTGTCGCTGGCCAAGAGTTGACCCAAAGCAACACTCCCAAAACCAGCCCCCAACCGCCCAACAAAGTCGCGCCGGGAAAACCCGGGGCCCAGATTCAATCCAATGGTGTTCATGGCAGGAACAAAAACTCGTTGCTGTTGAACAGCAGCCGGCAGGCGTTGGCCAAACCGTGCTGTTGCGCATAGCCAGTCAGCGACTCCCTCTCGGAGGACGTGGGTGGGCGACCCCAAACCCAGGCCACGGCCTCTTCCCAAGGAATCTCGCCTCCGCCCCCGATTTCTTTGCCACGGGCCTCCAGAACCCGAGCCCAGTGCTCCGCCTGACGAATGGAAAAGTCGTGATTCCACAAGGCCAGCGCCTGCTGAAGGGTCACCGAGTTGTCCCGAGCGGGCACCAGTTGATCGCCCGCCGGACAGTCCAGAGCCTCCATCCAAGGATCGGGCAGCGTCCGGAACAAAAAGCGGTGCACGCTCCGTCGCCGACCCTCAGGCGCATCCGAATCGAATCGCGTGTAGTCCACCCGGGGTGTCACATGAATACCCGGCTTCAAGTCGAATTGACGGTCACCCGGCCCGCCCATCCTCAAGTCCAGTCGCCCACTGATAAGCAGCATGCCGTCCCGCACACATTCGGCATCCAACCGAGTCCGATTCATCCGGCTGAGCCACTGATTCTCCCCATCTGAGACTGCCGCAACCTCTGTGGCCACTGCGCCCTTCTGACTGCTCTGGCGGTAGGTTGCGCTGGTGAGCAGCAAGCGGTGCAACGCCTTGAAGGAACCGTGGGCCTCATCCCGAAACCAGACGGCCAACCAATCGAGCAACTCCGGGTGGGACGGCGCGGCGCCCATGCGACCAAAGTCGTTGGGAGTATTCACCAAACCGCGTCCGAAATGGTGGAGCCAGACCCGATTGACGATGGAGCGCCAGGTCAGCGGGTTGTCTCGATGGGACAGCCAACGGGCCAGCGCTGCGCGCCGATCCCCTTCCTCGGATCCGTCTGATAACGCAAACCGAGAGGGAAGTCCGGCGATGCACGACAAGGTCCCCGGACCCACCTCTTCACGGGGCTGGGTAATTTCGCCCCGGTTCAGGCGGTGGATCGTCCGGGGCCGCAAGGACGGTTTGAGTCCCCCGTCGGGTTCAAAATTACTTGCGGCGGCATAGACCTTCGATGGCTCGGGCAACGCGGCCAATTGCTCCCGAAGACGCTCCCGTAAAACGAAGGCCGCCACCAACCGCTGTTGATCCCGGGTCCACTCCTTGGGCGAGTGCTCGAGGATCGAGTCGATCTGGGCCGGCACCACTCGACTGGCCGGACCCGGAGCATCAGTCATCGAGACACGGAATCGGCCGATCACATGCGACTCTCCATGAGCCTGGCGCAAGATCAGGCTCAGTTGGTCTCCAGGACGAGACTGAAGCGGTTCAGCCAGTTCAAAGACTGCGCGGTGCGGCTGCCCCTCCTTGGGATGAATACCCCACGCCGTCTTTTCCTGGCCGTCGATGGCATGAGCCGCCGTCCATCCGTCTTGGTCGAAACTGGACGTGGCTCGCGCCCAACGGAGCCGCCGGGGTTCGGTAGCTCCCACAGAAAAGACCCACAATTCGATTTCGCTCAGGTGAAGATTCCCATTTTGCTCATTCCGACCCGGACCTCGATGAGGCAACGATTCGTCCGGCAAAAGTTCCAACTGAATCGCACTCACCGGACGCCCGCCGGCAGACCGTGTCAGGGTGTAAACGTCTCGTTCTGGCCGAGTTCCGCTGACCCGATACGAACCGTCCGATTGCCATTGGAGCGTGGCCTTGCCTGCCGAAAGAAATGTCTGAGCCTCCCAGGTCGCCCAGACCGCGGGCCGCACACGGCGCTGGTCCGACCATTGCCGAACCTCGTCTCGAACCTGAGGTGATTCTAGCAAGTCTGCGTCACCCCGCTCCACCTGACGTTGCTGGTGCATCCAACGCTGCCGCCGGACATGCACCGACGGGTCCCGATCAAAGACCCGGTTCGCGCGTTCGACGCCGGAGAACACCGCCTGCAGGGCGTAATAATCCGCCTGCGGAATGGGATCAAACTTGTGGTCATGGCATCGCGCGCAATGAACCGTGGTACTATTAAACACCGAGAGGACCGTGCTGATCATATCATCGCGATCCACATACCGACCTAATTGGCGATCGAGCGTGTCCTCACGAATATCGCGCAGGGAACTCTCATCCCAGGGACCCGCGGCAATCATGCCCAGAGCAACGGTGGCTTCAGGCCGATCGGGATACAGCACATCTCCAGCGACCTGTTCCTCGACGAAGCGTCCGTAAGGCCGATCGGAATTGAATGCCTCGATCAAATAATCCCGGTAGGGCCAAGCCTCTTCGCGAATGCGGTCCTGATCGTGGCCGTGGGTCTCTGCAAAATGAACGACGTCCATCCAGTGGCGGGCCCAGCGTTCCCCGTAGCGGGGCGACGCCAGCAGCCGGTCGATCTCCCGCTCGTAGGCCAGCGGCGATGTGTCCGCCAAGAATCGCTGATAGTCGCTGGGCGACGGGGGCAGACCGATCAAGTCCCAGTAAATCCGCCGTAAAAGCGTCGACCGATCGGCTTCCGGGGAGGGCTTCAGGCCCCGCGCCTTCCATTGCGCCCGAATAAACGTATCCACCGGCTGGAAAACCTCGGTATCGGCCTCGGGAACCCGGGGCGAACGCAACGGCGCATACGCCCAGTGCGGCTCGACTGCCCAAACGGCCATCCTCGTCCAAATCAGGAGGATCCAAAGGTATCTCATGGGGTACTGACGAGCATGCCCATCCCGGACCCGATGACCAGCGAGGATCCATTCCTGCCGAGAAAACCTCGGCTGAAAACAACGGAACCTGCCCCCACAGATTGCAAATTAAAGTCCCCTCAGAGGGAGAGAAGGCCCTGAGTAATGCAGTCCGATCCCGACCCTCACTCAGAGTTCCACCGTTGACCCCTGCGCGGGCTTACTTAGCCTCAGCAGCCGTGAGCCGATTTTCCATGCGTCTGTTGCTGGTGATGACCTGCCTATGGATCGGGGTGATGAATTGCCCCGCGCCGTTGATCTATCGACCCGGTGAGGGCTGGACCTACGAAGCCGTGGGCGCCGGGGCGGCCTGGCAACGCAAACGGGCCAAAGACCAATTGGTCGTGGCTCAAGAGGCCTTTGACGCCGGCCAGTACCGACTGGCCCTCAAGGCCGCCAAGCACACCACCAAGACTTGGCCGCTGTCGGATTCCTCCGGCCGCGCCCAGTACTTGATCGGCCGCTGCTACGAAGCCCGAAAGATGGATGAGCGCGCCTTCAAGGAGTACCAGAAGGCACTGACCAAATATCCCAAGTTGGACAACTACTCAGAGATCCAACAACGCCAATTCGAGATCGCCAATCGCTACCTTGGCGGACAGTGGTTCAAACTGTGGGGCTACATCCCCTTCTTTCCGTCGATGGACCGCACGGCCAAGCTATTTGATCAGGTCAACAAAAATGGCCCCTATAGCGACATCGGGCCCAAGGCGTTGATGAACATTGGTGCCGCCCGGGAGAAGCAAAAGGACTTCCGCCAGGCGGTGCGCGCCTACGAACGGGCCGCCGACAAGTACTACGATCGCCCCAAGGTGGGAGCCGACGCCATGTATGCCGCGGGCATCGCCTGGAACCGCCTGGCCCGGCGCGCTGAGTACGACCAGTCCATCGCAGGCAACGCCATCAACTTCCTCAATGACTTCAAGGCGCTCTATCCCGACGACCAGCGGTCCGAGGAAGCCACGAAGATCGTCGCCTCGCTGAAGACCGAACAAGCCCGGGGCGCTCTGAAGACCGCTGAGTTCTACGAGAAGTACAAGCGCTACCAGGGTGCGCTGGTCTATTACAACGAAGCGCTCTTGATGGACCCGAACTCCACGTTTGCAGCCCAGGCCCGCGAACGGATCGAATTCCTCAAGCCCAAGGCCCAGAAACAAGTACGTCGGTGGTCCGAAGTGGATGCCCGCCAATTGCAGCGTGAGCGCGTTAACGCGACCAACGCACCCGCCGCCAAGACCCAAAAAAAATCCCAATGAGCACCGCTGCCAACCCCACCCGCTGGTCGACAGTGGCCTCCTTGCTCGCCGTGACCTTGGGACTCGTGGTCGGCTGTGGTGGTTACTCACTGGGCCCCAGCAATGGACAATCGGCAGGCGTTCGAGCCATTCGCGTCGGCCACGTCGCCAACGGCACCGACGAACCCCGCTTGGCCGACACGGTCAGCCACGCCCTCCGCGCACAAATCCATGTCGACGGCACCTTTCGCTTAGCTACCCAGGACGACGGCGACATTGTCATCACCACCGCACTTCAAAAATTCCAGCGCAATCCCCTGACATTCCAGCCCAGGGACATCATCGCCACCCGCGACTATGACGTCATCCTCACGGCCCACGTCAAAGCGATCGAGGTGGGTAGCGGCAAGGTGTTGCTCGATCAGGAAGTCATCGGACGGACAACCATCCGCAATACGGCGGACTTGGGTTCCGCCGAGCGTCAAGCCGCGCCGCTGCTGGCCGAAAACCTCGCACGCAACATTATCAGCCGCCTCTCCGAAGGCTCCTGGTGATTCCTGCTCCCCTAATGGCCACCGCTTCGTTCTGTTGGCGGACTCTTCTCGCCCGAATAGGCACCGCTCTCGGGGCCGCTATCCTCCTAGGCTCACCGACACACGCCGCTGAGACTCAGACCCACGACTGGCCTGGGTGGCGAGGTCGGAATCGTGATGGTCATGCTGCCGATCCCTTGCCTGCGCGTCTCGATTCCGTCCCCAAGCCGCTTTGGCGCAAATCCATTGGTCATGGTTATTCCGGGGTCGTCGTGTCGGGCCAGCACTTAGTTTTTCTGGATGATTCCAGCGGTCAAGAAACCGCCCGTTGCCTCGATGCCACGACCGGTCGGGAATTGTGGTCTCAGCCCTTCGCCGAGCAGTACTCCGATGAATTTGAACCAGGCCCTCGATGCACGCCGCTCATCGATGGCAACCGGATCTATGTGCAGAGCTGCTTCGGTGAGTTCGCCTGCCTTTCTCTCGACGACGGCAAGAAGCAGTGGGGGTTCCATTTTCGCGACTACGGAATGTTCTGGGTGAAGGACCGCTCGGGTGGCCCAGGAGCCGCAAACCGACGGGGCAATTCCGGATCGGCAGCCATTTCGGGCGATCAAATCTTCATCCAGATTGGCTCGACCAACGGAGCGAGTATCGCCGCCTTCGACAAACTGAAGGGCCGACTCCTCTGGAAATCCCAGAACGACCTCACCAGCTACGCCTCACTCATCACCGCAACTCTGGGCAATCACCACCAGGTGATCGGCGTGACCTGCGAGGGATTGTTGGGATTGGAGGCTGCCTCCGGAGACGCCTTATGGCGGGTCCCCTTCAAGACCGGAGCCAACCGCAACGTGCTCACCCCGGTGCTCGACGGCGACGGCATCGTGTTTGCCAGCTACACCACCGGACTGCGACGGGTTGTTATCGAGGCTGATGGATTGAAAGTCCGAGCCAGGCAGTCCTGGCTCAATGCGGACCTCAAGATCAACTTGTCCACGCCCGTTCTCGTGGGACGACACCTTTACGGTCATGGCCCCGACAAAGATTTCGTCTGCATCGATGCCTCTACGGGAGCGATTCAGTGGCGACAAAGTGGTTTCAATCAATACGCCTCGACCCTGGCTTCGGGCTCCCGACTACTGGTACTCAACGATACCGGCGAAGTCATCCTGCTCGAGGCCAGCCCGACTCGGTATACAGAACTCGCCCGCTTTCAGGCCTGCGGTAAGACCTTCAGCCATCCGGCCTACGCCCACGGCGTCCTCTACACCCGAGATAGTCGCGAACTGGTCGCCTGGCCACTCCAGCCCTCGGCGCGCTGAGTCCAGCCCCTCAAGAGCTTCCCTCCATTGAAACCGATCCTCTTCGAACTCGGCAGCTTCCGGCTTCACTCCTTTGGCCTACTGGTGGCCATTGGTTTTCTCGCTGGCTCTTGGATTGCCAGTCGCCGAGGACGGGCCATGGGCCTGGATCCTCAGGCCATCCAAGACATCGTATTTCCCTGGCTGCTGGTGGGCGGCCTGATCGGCGCACGCATCCTCTACGTCCTCAGCTATTGGCAACGGGATTTTGCCGGGCAACCCCTCGTTGAGGTACTGGCCATTTGGAAAGGGGGGCTCGTATTCTACGGAGGTCTGATCGGAGCCACGATCGCCGGCGCCATCGGAATTCGCCGCAAGGGGCTACCGCTGTGGGCCACGGCGGACTGCCTGGCTATCGGTCTGGCCCTGGGACACTTTTTTGGACGCTTGGCCTGTCTTCTGAACGGCTGCTGCTTTGGCCGAGCGTGTGTTCTGCCATGGGGCATTCGCTTCCCGGCCAGTCACGCCACCGGTGGCGTCTGGGTGCACCCCTCCCAACTGTACGAGGCCGCCCTCAACCTCCTGCTGTGCGGAGGTCTCATCGTCTGGCAATCCCGACGCCCGCATGGCCGTGGACAACTCTTCGGTCTCTACCTGATGGCCTATTCGGGAATTCGGTCTTTCACCGAATATTTTCGCGGCGATTACAGTTTCCAAAGCGCCCCGACGGCCGGCGTGTTTACCCCGGGCCAATCCACCAGCGTGTTGATTTTCAGCGCCGGACTTGCCTTGTGGTTTCTGCGACGCCCCCGCTCGGGTTCCGCCGGGCCGCACGTCGACTGACCAACGAACAACCGATTCACTGCAACCGGTTCAGTGCACTAATCACCGCCTGAATCGAAGCTAGTTCGATATTGGTGTTCACGCCCGCTCCCCAGCGGGTCATGCCTTCGGCGGTGCGGATCTGAATGTAGGCAATGGCGCTGGCCGCCTCCCCCTCCGAGAGCGAGTGCTGTTTAAACTGGGTGACCTCGAACCGAGGAACACCCGCCTCGGCCAAGGCATGGACAAAGGCGGCAATCGGGCCATTGCCCCGACCGCGTACCGACACTTCCTGCCCCCCGCGCTTCATCGACGCCCGGCATTCAAAGAGACCATCCACTCCATCGGCATGGAAATGGATGAGCGACCAAGGCTCGGTTCGTTGGACGTACTCCACCCAGAACATGGCCTTCAGTTCCTCGCCCCGAACCTCCCGGCCCAACGCATCCACCTGATCGTTGGCAATGGGACCAAACTCCCGCTGCAAGTCCTTAGGCAATTCGATGCCGAACTCCGTCTCCAGCAAGTAAGCCACGCCGCCCTTGCCCGACTGACTATTGACCCGGATGACCTCGCGGTACTCGCGACCAATGTCTGCAGGATCCAGTGTGAGGTAGGGCACATCCCAATGACTGCGCGTGCCGGTCTCCCACTCAGCCAAGCCTTTCTTGATGGCATCTTGATGGGAGCCGCTGAACGCCGTAAAAACCAATTCACCCGCGTAAGGCTGCCGCGGCGGCACCGTCAAGCCCGTGCAACGCTCATAAACTTCGCGGATCTGCCCCAAATTCGAGAGGTCGAGATTCGGATGAATGCCGAGCATGTAGAGGTTCAGGGCCACTGCGACCACATCCAGATTGCCCGTGCGCTCGCCGTTGCCGAAGAGAGTTCCCTCCACGCGGTCCGCACCGGCCAGGAGCCCCAGTTCGGTGGCGGCCACACCCGTGGAGCGATCGTTGTGGGTGTGCAGGCTGACGATGAGGCTATTCCGATCGCGAATGTTGCGGCACATCCATTCGATTTGATCGGCGTAAACATTCGGCGTCGCCACCTCCACCGTGCACGGCAAATTCAGAATCATCTTTCGCTCCGGGGTCGGCTGCCACACGGCCATCACCGCTTCGGAGATCTCCAACGCGAAATCGAGTTCGGTAGCGCTGAAGCTTTCCGGAGAATACTGCAGCCGGACATCCGTGCCCTTCAACCGATGCAGGCGCTCTTGGACCCAACGCGCTCCCTGGATCGCGATGGCCTTAATCTCTTCGCGACTTTTCCCAAACACCACCCGGCGCTGAGCCGGCGACGTGGAATTGTACAGGTGGATGATCACCCGTTTGGCACCCATCAACGACTCGATGGTCCGCTCGATCAAATCTTCCCGGGCCTGGACCAGCACCTGGATGGTCACGTCTTCCGGA
>CAINWP010000322.1 GCA_903854475.1 uncultured Verrucomicrobiota bacterium | reverse complement strand
CGCCAGAGACCCCGGTGCCCCTCGATTCCATTGAGTGGGGATTCCGACAAATCGATCAGGACATCCGATGGTTGGCCGATTCACTGGCGGAGGTGCTTTCCGGCTTAGGAGAAGACGAACTGGCGCGCTGGATTCCGTGGACGTCCCAGGCCGATCCGGCCCTCGCTGCGGGCGGTGAACCGCCGGCCCGATTGGGTCTGGCACTGGCCATGGCCTTCCAACTCCTGAACACCGTCGAAGAGCGGGTTTCGGAGACCTTACGAGAGCGGCGTGAGGAGTCGGGATCGCCGGAGGCCGAACGAGGGCTTTGGGCCGACCAGTTGGTGGAGCTGGTCCGGGCCGGGGGCACGGCCGAATCCATCCTGGAGACCCTTCAACGCGTCGAGGTGGAGCCGGTCTTCACAGCCCACCCGACCGAGGCCAAGCGCGCCTCCGTGCTTGAGCAGCACCGCATGCTCATGCAGTTGCTTCAGAGTGCTGGTCGATCTGGCAACCGCAGAGCCCAGCGGGTCGAATTGACCGCACTCCTCGAGCGATTGTGGCGCACAGGCGAGATCCTCATCGAAAAGCCCACCGTGGCCGATGAGCGCCGCAACATGCTCAACTACTTGCGCGATGTGTTGCCGGGAGTGGTGCCTGAGTTAGACCGTCGACTTCGCAACGCCTGGGCGTGTGCGGGGCTTCCCCTGGCCGCACTCGAAACCGGTCCCGGCGTGCCCGCCTTGCGGTTCGGGACTTGGGTAGGCGGTGACCGCGATGGCCATCCCGGGGTGACGGCGGAGGTCACGGCCGAAACTTTGGAACGCCTTCGGGCCAATGCGCTGGTGGTTTTACACCGCCAGTTGAATACACTGGCAGATCGGTTGCCGTTGTCTGAATGGATCCAGCCAGCGCCTGCGAGTTTGTGCGCCTTGCGCGACCGGATGGTGGCGCTGCTGGGGGAGGCGGCTCGACCGGTCTTGCGAATGCATCCCGGCGAGCCCTGGCGGCAAACCGTCGAGCTCATGGCTGCCCGACTTCCGGTGGAGGTTCACCCGGGTTTGTTGGCCCAAGTGCGCGATGAACCCGGATGCTACCGTCAGCCCGCCGAATTGGATGCCGATCTTCAAACTCTCCAGACCTCATTGGTCGAGTCCGGTGCGCGTCGATTGGCCGACCACGACGTGAGCCCGGTTCGCCGGGTGCTCGCCACCGTGGGTTTCCACCTGGCCCATCTCGACATCCGACAGAACTCGGCCTTCCACGACCGGGCTCTCCGACAGTTGTTGTGCGCGGCCGGCATCGATGCCTCTGAGTGGGAGGAATGGACGGAGATCGAACGATTGCGTTTGCTCGAGCGCGAGATCCGATCACCGCGCCCGTTCTTGCATCCGTCGGCTTCGGCAGGCCCGGAAGCCGATGCGGTCTTGGGCACTTATCGGGTTCTGGCCGAACATCTCAAGATTCACGGCGTGGATGGACTGGGGGCCTTGATCGTGAGCATGACCCGACGGCTTTCGGACTTGCTGGGGGTCTATGTCTTGGCCCGCGAGGCCGGGCTGCTGCGATTGTATCCCGAGGGCATGGTGTGTTTGTTGCCGGTGGTGCCTTTGCTGGAAACGGTCGAAGATTTGGAGCGGGGTCCGGAGATGCTGCGGGCCTTCCTCGAATTCCCGGTGACCCGGGCCAGTCTTTCGCACCATGCGCTTCGGGCCGGACGTCCGGGCCGGTTGTTGCAGCAGGTGATGGTGGGTTACTCCGATTCGAACAAGGATGCCGGCATTGTGGCCAGCCAGTGGGCTCTGCAACGCGGGCAGGCTCGTTTGGCCAAGATCGGTGAACAGGCTGGGGTGCAGGTGCAGTTCTTCCATGGCCGGGGCGGCACCATCAGCCGTGGGGCAGGACCCACGCACCGTTTTCTGGAAGCACTGCCACCGGGGTCGCTGGGGGGAGCCATCCGCCTGACCGAGCAAGGCGAAACCATCGCCCAAAAGTACGGCAATCCGGGCACCGCGCGTTACAACCTCGAGCTGTTGTTGGCCGGTGTCACTGCCACCACCTGGCACCACCGCCGTGGAGGACACTTCCCCGAGGTGCTCATTCCGCTGATGGATCGCTTGGCCATGGAGTCCACCCGGGAGTACCGCTCGCTCTTGGAGACCGACGGGTTTCTCACATTCCACCGTCAGGCAACCCCGCTGGATGCATTGGAGAACACCCGCATCGGATCCCGTCCGTCCCGTCGCACCGGTCAGGCAAGCCTGACTGATTTGCGGGCTATTCCTTGGGTATTTTCTTGGACCCAGGCGCGATTTTATCTGACCGGATGGTATGGTGCGGGCAGCGCTCTAGCGGCCTTGTCAGAGACCGATTTGGATGTGCTGCGGGAGCAGGTGCGGACGGTGCCCTTCCTTCGCTACCTCATCACCAACATCGAGACGTCGCTGGCCAGCAGTGATTTGGAGGTGATGCGCGAATACAGCCTCCTCGTGGAGGATGTCGTCCTGCGCGAACGGATTTGGCAGCGCATCGAATCGGAGTGGCATCGTACGCAGCGCAACTTGTCCCGGGTTTTGGGCACCGAGTTTGCACGGCATCGCCCTCGGTTGGGTCGAACGCTCGCGTTGCGGGTGGGCCCGTTACGCACCCTCCACCGTCAGCAAATCACCTTGTTGGGACAGTGGCGTGCGTTGATTAAGTCGGGCGACACCGAGGGGGCTCAAGCTCGATTGCCCGAACTCTTGCTGACCATCAACGCCATCGCCAGCGGGCTTCGGACGACGGGTTGAAGAAATTCCATTGGACCCTTTTTTCCCGGGTTTGGTTGCGCCATGGAATCTATAATGAATGGCTGCAACCCCAGGTTGAAGTCCCCGTCGTCGACTCCTCCCTAAATGGTGTTCAACTCGGAGCGGTCCGGTTTGCCTGCGAATAAAGTCTCGGGAATTCCTGATGCAGGGTCGGGTCGGGTGGCAGGAGGGGAAGGGTGTCGGCTTATCGCAGGCCGTCTCGAGAGCGAGGATTCAGCCGGACGATCGTATCTACGATGTCCACCAGGATTAGGAGTCCTTCCCGCAGCAGTAGGATCAGGATCCATGCAGCGATATTCAGGATGATACCGGAGAAAAAACGATTGGTGAACACTGTGTCGAACAAGGACTCGTCCCTAGCCATCATTTGGTTCGTTTGAGAGACGGCTGCAAAAACGCTAAACACAAGGACGAGCGCGTTGAGGGTGAGGGCTACTGTGGCGATGACTTTGATGAGCCTTCGGGCCGGGGGATAACAGGTGTTCTGCCTTAAGGCTTTAAGGTGTTCTGGGCCCGACAATTCCGGTTCGGCCTTGGAATGCTGAGGCTGGGTGGGTGGCCGGTGGAGGCTGTCGGGGGAACACAGTGTGGAGATCGGGATCCAATCGGCGCTGCTGTTGAGCAATTGTCCTTCCGAACGTGTGTCTTCGTGGACTTGATCATTCCAGGTGGCTGTGCCGGCCTGGATTTGCGAGCGGATTTCGTCGAGGGTGAAGGGTCCGAAGATCGCCCCGGTGTCTGCGCTTTTGATCCAGAAACACATATGATTAATCAATGAATTGCTCGTGGTTAATATTTTAAAATTTATAGTTATTTATTAATTTTAAAACCCTCAATTAAAATTAATTCTACATTTTTTTAGGGGGATTCAACTGTTTAATCGTGGGTGTTATTTATCAAAAAAGAAGCGTGGCCGCCTGGTTTTGGTGGCCACGCTCGTTGCGATTAGAGTTTGCGTGTTGGTGAGGGTACTGCCCCCTGCGGGTTCTTGGTGGTGGGTTACTCGGCGGCGTTGGCTTCCGGGCGGTGTCCACGGCCATGGCCTTCAGGGCCACCCGGGCCGCCGGGTCCACCCGGTCCACCCGGCCCGCGACGCTTGCCGCCGGGTCTGCCCGGTCCGCCGCGGTGTTCGCGATCGCCATGGTCACCAGGTCCACCCTCGGGCCGGGCTGGGCGAAGTTCATCCATGCTGAGATTTCCGTCGCCGTTGATATCCAGCTTGGTGAGGGCTGCGACCGCGTTGGAAATTTCTACTGGGTCTATGATGCCGTCGCCGTTGGCGTCGAGGGCGGCGATGATCGGGGGCACGGGGCGTCCATGACCTTCGGGCCGGGCCGGAGGGTTGGAGTGCGTGTCGGCTGCGGCGAGGCTTAGGGCGCCTGCAGCGGTGGCCATGAGGAGGGTTTTGTGGATGAGTTTCATAGGTGTGTTTGTTTGTTGGTTTTCGTTGTTTCGGGCAGTGGGTCTGCCCTTGTTTCGACATCAATAAACACCCGCTGTGTTAAGCGTTGATGGGCGGAATCAGGAGAATTGTTAAGAGCCTGTAAGAGGACCGCGGTCGCTGTAGCGTTTGTAGGGTGCTCTGCGGGATCGGGCCTGCGCTCGCTGAGGAGGCTCTGGCGAGGAGGAGCTTTCGCGCTGTGCGCGAGGGGTGTTGGTGATCGCCTCCAAGGCTCGCTCCAGCCCGATCCCGCTGCCGCTGGTACGGGCGACTGGTGGGACCCAACCTCACCCAAGCACCTCCGAGGTAGGGCGATTTCTCCGAAAGCGCCGCGTCCGCAGACACGGACCATCGCAGAGATCGGACCGCTGCAGGGGCGGACCGCTCGGAGATCGGTCCCTACCTCGGAAGTCTTCGGACCACATCCAAGGT
>CAINWP010000321.1 GCA_903854475.1 uncultured Verrucomicrobiota bacterium | reverse complement strand
CAACCATCGGTATGAGGTGTCTGAATCGACCGACCACCCCTCATCGCCGTCTCCGGTTCGACCGGCATTGCCCTCGCCGCTCTTCGAAGACGTCAGCGCTCTCCTGGGGGCGGCACCCGGCGGGGAACCCTTCGACGATACGCTTATCCAACCGCTCATTCCGCACCGCATGAGCCGACAAGGCCCCGGGTTGGCCTGGACCGACCTCGATGGCGACGGTTGGGAGGACCTCGTCCATGGGGCCCGCCGCGGCGGTCGATCCATCGTTTTCAAGAACTTGCAAGGAAAGGGGTTTTCTTGCACCGAGGGCCCCGAATCCCCGGGAGGTCAGCGTGGCGTGGCGGCCTGGGCCGATGGCCTCGGAGGCCGGCACTGGCTGGCTTCGGCCGTGCACCTCAATGCCCGAGGTGAAACCGTCGGGCAATTGCTCGTGAACCCGGCGACCTCGGGTGCAGCGCCACGCACCATAGAGATTGGCCCGGACTTCAACGGCCCTTTGGCTGTGGGCGATGTGGACGGCGACTCCGACCTGGACGTGGTGGTGAGCGGGCAGTTTCGGTTGGGGCGCTATCCCGAGGCGGTCCCGACCACGGTATGGATGAATGAAGGCGGGGTACTTCAAGGAGCCCCGGCCTGGGGTCGTCCGCTGGCTCAAGAGGGTTGTGTGAACGGAGCCACACTGGTGGACCTCGACGGCGACGGTGACCTCGACTTGGCCCTGTCGGTCGAATGGGAGCCGGTGCGGCTTTATCGCAACGAGGGCGGACAGTTCCGCGACATGACCGCACCGATGCGTCTGGCGGGTCGTACCGGATGGTGGCAGGGGATTGCCGCGGGAGACTTCGACGGCGATGGACGCATGGATTTGGCGGTGGCCAACATCGGTCGCAATACCGCCTATGCCTTGTTTAGCCCGGGCCCCATCCGCCTTTATCACGGCGAGTGGAATACCCCCGGCCGCGTCGAGTTGTTGGAAGCCTGGCAGCGCGAGGGCGCCTGGCTGCCTATTAAGAATCGCACTCAACTCACAACCAGCTTGCCAGATCTTCCCGCACGATTCCCGACCCACGAAGCCTTCGGTCGGGCCGATGTGACTCATGTCCTGGGCGAATCGGCGGCTCGGGCGAACTTCTTGGAGGCCGTCGAGTTTGATTCCGGTGTCTTTCTCAACCGGACTAACCGCTTTGAATGGCGACCCTTCCCCCGCGAGGCGCAGTGGGCTCCCGCCAGTTCAGTGAATGTCGCCGACGTCGATGGCGATGGGTTTGAGGACGTTTTTCTCAGTCAAAATCGTTCGGACCTCCTTCCGGAATATTCGCGTGACGACGCGGGCAGCGGACTCTGGTTGCGGGGACGTGGCGATGGAAGTTTCCAAGCCATAGACTCCGCGGTCTCCGGCATTCGAATCGATGGCGAACAGCGAGC
Source organism: uncultured Verrucomicrobiota bacterium (assembly GCA_903854475.1). GTDB lineage: Bacteria > Verrucomicrobiota > Verrucomicrobiia > Limisphaerales > UBA9464 > SXXZ01. The sequence continues at coordinate 2,062 of CAINWP010000321.1, read as the reverse complement.
CTCGGCCTTGGCCGATTTCGACCACGACCGCCGGATCGATGTGGTGGTGTCGCAAATCAACGGACCCACCGTTCTCTGGGCCAATCGTGGAGCCCGGCCTAGCCTGCGTGTGGTGCTCGAAGGCCCTCCGGCCAATCCGGAGGTTATCGGGGCACAGGTGCGCCTGCGGTTTGCCGACGGCCACAGCGGCCCGGCGCGTGCGGTTCAGGGAGGCAGCGGCTTCGGGTCGCAGGATGCGGCACCGCTGTTAATGGGAATGCCCCGCACGGCGGTAGCCGTTTGGGTGCGCTGGCCCGGAGGACGCGAGCAGGAGGTTCCAGTACGCCCCGACCAGACCGAGGTGCGGATCCGCTGGGTAAGTCCGTGACGCAGCGTTTCCCAACGGGAGGTTGAATGCGGCTTGGTGGCTGAGGCATCGTTCCGACATGGCACTCCCCGCGCTCTCCGACGAGCAGGTCCGTACCTTGAGTCGATCCCAAAAGGACCACTGGTGGTTGGAGCATGTTTTCCGGGGCGACATGCCTCAGCTGACGATCCGATCGGCCCTCACGGGATTTTTGCTGGGCGGCGTGCTCGCAGCCACCTCGCTCTACATCGGGGCCAAGACGGGCATTTCCATCGGCGTGGGACTCACCTCGGTGCTCATCACCTTCGCCTTGTTCCGCCTGTTGGAGAAAACGCCGATGGGCGGTGGGTTCACAATCCTTGAGAACAACTGCACCCAATCTATCACCACCGCTGCGGGCTATGTGGTGACACCGCTGACCACCAGCTTTGCCGCCTACATGCTCGTGACCGGGCGGATTCTGCCGGCGTGGCAGATGATTCTTTGGACCATCGTCATCTCCATCCTTGGGGTGCTCGTGGCCTTTCCCCTGAAGCGGCGCTTCATCAACGAAGAGCAACTGCCCTTTCCCGAAGGCAGGGCCTGCGGCGTGGTGCTCGACGCCCTCTACACCGGATCGGCTGAAGCGGGCCTGTTCAAGACCCGCCTCCTAGCCATTACCACAGGTCTCACCGCCTTCCTCCAATTGCTCATGAGCGATGGCTGGATGAAGCTCCTGCAATTTGGTGTTTTCCGCATGGACCGGTGGGCGGGCTTGCGCGAGCCCTGGCATCTCCATGAGCGCCTGGACACCTACTACTACACTTGGGCCGCCAAGGCCTCGGGGGCCATTCCGCGCATCTTGGGCACGGACATTCGTCAACTGGGGCTGCGTTTCACGGTTGATGCCGCCCTCATGGGCGTGGGCGGACTCATTGGCATCCGCGTCGCGACCTCATGCCTCATCGGGGCTATTCTCAACTTTGTCGTGCTAGCTCCGATCATGATCCAGCGGGGCGAGATCCGCAGTTATACCAATGCCACGGGCGCGGTGGTGGCCATTTCGAGGGCGGAAATTGTCAACCAATGGGCGCTGTGGTGGGGCGTCTCCATGATGGTCGTTGGTTCGCTGGTGTCGCTCTTCGCTCGGCCCGATCTCTTCAGCGGTTTGTGGCGGATGCTGCGCCAACGACGCGCCCCAAGCTCCCAGGAAATCGATCCGCTTCGAGATATCGAACTGCCGCTCTGGTTGTCGTATGTCGGCGTGCCGGTCTTTGGGTTCCTCGGAGTGTGGATGGGCAATGCGTTTTTTGGCGTGCCTTGGTTGGCGGGGTTCCTGTCGTTGCCGCTCATTCTCGTGTTGTCGGTCATTTGCACCAACTCCATGGCGCTGACCTCTTGGACTCCCACCGGGGCGCTCTCGAAAATCACCCAGTTCACCATCGGTTCGCTAGATCGCTCCAACCCGGCCAGCAATTTGATTCCAGCAGGCATGACGGCCGAGGTGGCATCGAACGCGGCAAACCTGCTTTCCGATATCAAACCCGGCTACATGCTGGGTGCCAAACCGCGCCAACAGGCCATCGGTCACGTGATCGGCATCGTGGCGGGTGCGCTCGCGGCCACGCCGTTGTTTTACCTGCTATTCCTGCCGCCCAATGCGGCCGGCGTCCGCTCCACGGCCACGCTGGTCACCGAGCAGTTTGCCATGCCGGCGGCCGTTCAGTGGAAGGGTGT
>CAINWP010000320.1 GCA_903854475.1 uncultured Verrucomicrobiota bacterium | reverse complement strand
GCTCGCTGAGTAGGCTCGGGGGAGGATCGGCTTTCGCGCTGTGCGCGAGGGGTGTGTGGTGATCGCCTCCAAGGCTCGCTCCGGCCTGACACCGCTCCGCTACGGTTTTTTGGTGGGCTGCGCGGGTTTGGGTTGACCGCTTTTGGAGTGCCCCAACGGGGCACTGCATACCAGCCCGGGGTGGAACCCCGGGTAAGGCAAAGCCGGAATCGACGCGTTCTGAAGGAACGCCGCATAGCGCTCAGATCGTCCATCGACGCACCGGAATCTTACAGGTTCCCTTCGTCCAAGCTCTTGGAGCTGGAACCTGTATTCACAGCAATTGCAACTCACGGTCGCTGCAGGGAGCGACTCAGGGTCGGAGACAACCGGTCCTGAAGGTCCCCCCACGGGAAGTGTCGATGCCACCCATTTATCATCTTGGCGAGTCCGTATTCCTGAGGAACCCGGACAATCGACCGACGAGCGTTTGCCTACTAAAAGCACCACGCTGTGAAATCTGTCACCGCAGGCGTAACCTCCAAAAGACCGCTTGTGTGTTGGGGTCAGTTGGCAGAACCAACTGCACTGGTTGGTCCATTGTTTGACCGGTGATCTGCTGGGCCAATAACCAGGTATTCAGGTCACCTGAATGCTCGAGGTCCACGATCAATCCCTGCTCTGCGCGGATTTGAAGGGAAATCGTTCCGTTGGGATTTGCCGCACTTATAGCAAGGGTCGGCCTCTGTGCCGGACCTGACACCGACACCCGGAAGGACTGCTCAACCACGGCGCCGACCGAATCTGCCACCGAGACTGTTACTGGATAGTTCCCCGGACCTTGAGCTCTTGAGGGCGTCCAGCGAATCGTTCCGTTGCCTTGGTTGATGACCATTCCGGCCGGGGAGGCTTTGAGTGTATACGCCAACTGCTGGACGGGGAGGTCTCTATCAGTTCCTTCCACAAGCACTGACCATTCCACTCCGGCCGCAAGGGTCGAATCGGGTACCGCCTTCAGGGATGGCGGTGTGTTCACTTCACGTACGTGAATCATCACGCGTTTCGTGGTGCCGACGAACCCGTCGGTTACCGCTACCTCGACCAGATTGGTGCTCGGGCCTTGGGATTCCGTCGGCATCCAGGTCAGTCGATCGGAAGCGGTTACCGACAGCCCGGAGGGTCCGGATTTCAGTGAATGACTCAACACGCGGTCTGAAAGTGACTTGTCGTCCGCCGCCAAATCCAGCGAGGCCAACGCCAGTTCGTCGAACACTTGAGAGGGCAGGTCGATGAATTCCGGTTGATACGTCACCACCACAGAATTGGTGGCCTTGCCCGGATTGATCGCAGAAGCATCGGTGGCAACCACTTGCATCGTGTTGGTTCCAAGCTTCATCGCTACGGTATTGCTCCAGAAAGCTGTTTGCACGTCGGATGAGACTCCGCCCTTTGATATCGAACCATTCACAACCACAGACGATACCCCGCTGTTACCTCTGTCAAAATCCGACGCGCGTCCGCCGACCGAGATGACGCGGTCACGGACCACAGAATTATCCGCCGGATAGTCTACAAAAATTGCGGGCGCATTGGCTCTATATTCTACGGATGCCACAACCCCGTCAGGAGCATTGATGGTCGCCTCATACACCCAAATTTGGGTTCCTCACTGTTTTCAGTGGAAAAGGGGAGGGGGGTAGCGGCCACAAGATGATGCATATCGGTGACACCGGAGGAGACACTTGGATGGTTGCTCGAGCTAGGCAGGGCTCGGTGTTCTGGAAGTGTGGCTGAGGCGAACCTCCAAAAAAACCAACCTCACCCAAACACCTCCGAGGTAGGGCGATTTCTCCGAAAGCGCCGCGTCCGCAGACATGGACCGCCGCAGAGCCGGACCGCTCGGAGATCGGTCCCTACCTCGGAGCCTGGTCGGCACACATGGACTGCTCGGAGATCGGTCCCTATCAGGGAGGTCCTCGGGCGGCCTCCGGAGGGCCAAAAAAAACTGTCAGTGACGGTGTGAAAACCAATGAAACCTGCCGGTTTAAAAACCACTGAAAATAGCGAGGAACCTGAATTTGGAGGTGGGAGTTGGATGGTTGTTTGGGATTGGGGTGGGTCGGAGAAGTAGGCGCGTCTGGTCTCCCTCTCATCGGAGGTTTCCATGAGGATGGCGATGAGGAGGCGGAGGACGGGAGTTCGTAGGACTGGCAGCTGGAGTGACAGGCTTTCGCCCTGTGCGCGAGGGGGTTGGGGGTGATCGCCTCGAAGGCTCGCTCCGGTCTGACACCGCTCCGCTACGGTTTTGGTGGGCTCAGATCGCCCATCGACGCTCTGGGATGCGAGAGTCCTTCAGAACACTTGCCGCCGTGCGCCAGAACTAACTGTTACCCGTTGGTGCCCGTCACCCGACTGAACCCGCTTCCGGAGCATCCTTGCCCGTGCAGGGGTTGGCCCTCATGCTGACTTCGCGGAATCAGCATCTTTTGGAAGACTATGAAATTCGGCTACCTCATCGATATGGACGGCGTGATCTACCGCGAAAACCGGTTGATCCCCGGGGCGGTGGAGTTCGTGAATGCGCTGTTGAGCACGGGCACGCCGTTCCTCTTCCTCACCAATAACTCCGCGCCGACAGCCGAGGACTTAACGGTTCGTCTGCGCCACCTCGGTGTGAATGGGCTTTCTCCCAAGCATTTCTACACGTCGGCCATGAACACGGCGGACTTTCTGGCGGAGACGCATCCCAACTGCTCGGTGTTCGCGATCGGTGAAGGTGGCCTTCTGACGGCCTTGCATGACTACAAGATCGCTAATGACGCGATTCGTCCTGATTACGTGGTGGTGGGCGAGGGGGCAGCCACGACGGAGAAATTGGCCAAGGCACATGAGTGCATCGAGCGGGGAGCACGACTCATTGCGACCAATCCTGACAATTGGTGTCCGGTGTCGGAGGAGAAGACTCGACCCGGGGCCGGAGCTATCGCTGCTTTCCTAGAGGCGAGCACGGGTTCGCGTGCCTATTACTTGGGCAAACCCAATGGCTACATGTTCCATCGGGCGCGCCGCAAACTAATGGAGTCGGCTCTCAACTTCTCAGGTCCGGTGGCCATGATTGGAGACACCATGGAGACGGATATCCGGGGCGCTGTGGAGGCGGGGTTGCACGGATTTTTGGTGCTCACCGGCTCCACTCAATTGGAGAATGTCTGCGACTACGTGTATCAGCCGAGTCGTATCCTTCAGAGCGTGGCTGACCTCACTGAAGAAATTCTCACGGGCAAGGCGGCCAGCCATTTCGAGACCACTCTTGGAGCACCGCGCAACACCGGGGGGAAGTCGGGCCATCGGCACCAGACCGATGTGTTCGCGTTCCATAAGCCCCGTCCTCGCCCGGCGATGACCAAGTAGTCACCCAGTAGTCGCAAACGCGTTCAGCCCAAGGCGGAACGCGGAGGTGAACAAGCACCTCATCCGAGGGGGCGCAATCTCGGCGGGCATCAGCGAATCAATCGCAAGAGTCCGTAGGCCAGTAGGGCCGTGACCGGCAGCGTCAGCACCCAGGCCCAAAGGATGCGCTCGACCACACTGAGGTTCAGCGCACTAAAGCGCTTGGCGCAGCCCACGCCCATGATGCTGGTGGTGATGGCATGGGTGGTGGAGACGGGCATACCAAAGTGCCCGGCAATGCTCAACACGGTGGCCGCGGTGGTTTCGGCAGCGAATCCATGAACCGGTTGGAGCTTCACCATCTTGTGTCCCATGGTCTTAATGATTTTCCAGCCTCCAGCGGCCGTGCCGGCGGCCATGACCAACGCGCAGGTGACTTTGATCCAGGTGGCGATGGCTTCCTTGCCGCTGCCGTCATTCACCATGGGGTGCGTCAAGAAGTTGGACCAATCGGGAAGGTCTTTGAGCAGACCTGATTTGTCGGCGCCCACCAGCGCCAAGGCGATGATGCCCATAGTTTTCTGCGCATCATTACTGCCGTGGCTGAAGCCCATGTAGGCGGCGCTGGCCAACTGAGCCTTGCCGAAAACCCGAGTGACCCACCGCGGGGTCCAGGAACGCAGAAGCCAATACAGCAGGGTCATCACCAACAATCCCACCAGCAACCCCATCACGGGGGACAAGAACATGGGGATAATCACTTTATAGAGCAGCCCCTCATGCTTGTACCAAGGCATGCCTTCCTTGACCTTGGCGAAAACGACGACCGCGAGATTGTTGTCGGCCGCTGCAAGTCCGCCGCCGACCAACCCCCCGATGAGGGCGTGGCTGGAACTTGAGGGAAGCCCGAACCACCAGGTCACTAGGTTCCAGATGATGGCTCCCAGCAATGCGGCCACGAGGGCCTTCTGGGAGAGGTCGGCGGGAATGAGTTTCTGATCGAGTAGGCCTGAACTAATGGTCTTGGCCACCGCGGTGCCGTAGAGGGCTCCAATGAGGTTGGTGATCGCCGCAAGGCCGATGGCCAACCGCGGAGTGAGCACCTTGGTGGACACCACCGTGGCGATGGAGTTGGCCGTGTCATGGAAGCCGTTGATGTATTCGAACACCAGGGCGACCAGAATCACTGTCAGCAGGAGGGTCATGGGACAATCGGTGGCTCAGGAGTTCTTGAGCACGATTTGTACGATGATGTTTCCGGCATCGCGACAGCGGTCGATGACCTTCTCCAAAAGGTCGTAGAGGTCTTTTAGGGCAACCACGCTGATGGCATCGTGCGGAGAGTTATAGAGGTCTTTGAGACGCTCGACCATGAGCTTGTCGGCCTCTCCTTCAAGATATTGGAGCTTGAGATTTTGGTCTTTGATCTTGGCCAGATCCGGCGAGGACCGGAGTTCCCGGACCATCAATTCGAGTGTTTCCATGGCTTGCTGGAGCAGTTCGGACTGACGTTGGAACGTGCTTTTGGGCAGTTTTGGAGGGCTGATCTGGAAGCGCTCGGCGAACTTCTCCAGGGTCTTGGGAATCTTGTAGAGGGCCAGAGCCAGGGCATCGATGTCCTCGCGCTCCAGGGGCGTGACGAAGGTCTTGGTGAGCCGTTCACTGATTTCTTCGGTGATGCGCTTCTCCTTGCGACGAACGATGGCGAACTGATCCAGCGCCGCCGGGTTGGGTGAAGCGAGGTTCCTGACAAAAATCTGGACGCTCTCGTGGGCCTCGCCGGCGCTCTGCTCAAGGAGGTCAAAGAAGATGTCGCCGCCGCCAACCAGTCGTTGCAGTGAAATCATTAGAGTAATGTCAGGGGTTGAGTGTGTCGAAAGCGTGTCAGGCAGGTGAACCGTCGGTAGAGTTATGCTGCTTAGTAGAAACGATGCAGTTGGAAGCGCGATCGATCCAATTGAATCGGTCCGCAATAGCGGATGGCTTCTGGAACGGAGTTAGCCATCCCAACCCTCTCGCGGGCCTTCAGAATGATCCACAGGACCTCGTCGGTCGAGTCGGTCCGTTTCAGGAAGTCGCCCCGAGCTAGATTAGCAGCCATGGCTTCGGTCATTTTGTGGTGAGGATCTCCCGGTTGGCTGCGGGCGGGTTGGAAGATGCTAAGGGCTCTGCTAACGGATGGTCGGAGTCGCGAGAGGGGGC
>CAINWP010000319.1 GCA_903854475.1 uncultured Verrucomicrobiota bacterium | reverse complement strand
TTTTTTGGTAGGAACCCTAGCTGTAGCCGGATGAGCTTCCGAGGTAGGGACCGATCTCCGAGCGGTCCGCCCCTGTGGCATATCGGCCCTGTGGCGTTCCGTGTCTGCGGCAGTCCGTGTCTGTGGCAGTCCGTGTCTGTGGCAGTCCGTGTCTGTGGCAGTCCGTGTCTGTGGCAGTCCGTGTCTGTGGACGCGGCGCTTTCGGAGAAATCGCCCTACCTCGGAGGTGCTCAGGTGAGGTGGTTTTTTGGTAGGAACCCTAGCTGTAGCCGGATGAGCTTCCGAGGTAGGGACCGATCTCCGAGCGGTCCGCCCCTGTGGCTATCCGTCCCCGTGGCACTGGCCGTCGAGAGTGCTTGCCAGGGAGAGTGGCGCTTTCGGAGGGTTGTCCTTGATCCGAGTTCTGGGTCTTACTTGTTTTGTTCGATCGACGAACGAGGACACATCAACGGATCCGCGGCAGGATGCTCGCGTTTCCTGATCCCATGACTGAAATCCACATCCGACGGGCCGTCCGGGCTGACTGCTCCGGCATCTTGGACATTTACAACGATGCCGTGCTCAAGACCACGGCGACTTACGACTATGAGCCGCGCCCGATGGAACACCGGTTGGCCTGGTTCGAGGACCACCAGCGCACGGGACACGCCATCTTCGTGGCCGAGGCGGGCGATGGGCGCATTGTCGGCTGGAGCGCTCTGAACCGGTACCACGACCGGATGGGTTTCCGGTTCACGGCCGAGAATTCGATTTACGTGGCCGAAGAATCCCGAGGGCAGGGGTTGGGGGCCCGCCTGCTGGAACCGCTGATTCCCGCCGCGGCGGAGATTGGCATCCGGGCGATCCTGGCAGCGATTGATGCTCAGAATACCGCGAGCCTGAAACTCCATGCGCGCTTCGGGTTCGAGCAGGTGGGGCTCTTTAAGCGGGTGGGATTCAAGTTCGACCGCTGGCTCGATGTCGCCTACATGGAGCGCTGGGTTTGATCGGCGCGGGTTCGTGGGCAAGTGGGTCTCGTCTCGAGGGGCTCCGCCCTGTGCAATAGTGGCGATACCCGCGCTTGAGGAGGGCGTTCTCTGGAGATCGCTTTTTTGAGGCGACCCGTTAGACTTCGCAGCGATGGGCAAACCGATCCGCATTTCCTACGCGTTCATGGCCGTGCTGTTGATCCTGGTGGGGGTTCTCCAGTTAGCGACCCCGCTGATCACTGCCTTGTTCGCCTACTTTGCCCTCAACTTGTTGTCACTGAACCGGAGCCGGTGGGTGGGTCTCACGCTATTCCTTCTCCTTTTGGTCGCACTCGGAGTCGGCTTCTACAGTTTCGTTAAACACGCCTACGTCGTTTTGCCGCAGATCGCAGAGAAAACGATTCCAGCGGTGGTGGAGCTTGCTCAGAAGAACAGCTTAGAATTGCCGTTCACGGATTTGGCGAGCCTGAAGGTCACCGCGCTCGACATGGTGAAGGCCAAGCTGGCCAACCTGGGGCAGTACGCTCGAATTCTGGCGGTGGAGGCAGTATCGCTGCTGATCGGCCTGGTGGTCTCCATTAGTCTCTTCCTGAGTCTCAAACTCGATTTCGGGGCTGAACCCGAGGCTGGAGACGACAACCTGTATACGGCCGTCGGGCGCGAGATCGCAGAACGTTTCCGAGGGCTTTACGATAGTTTCTCAAAGGTGATGGGAGCCCAGATGCTCATCTCGACAATTAACACCACCTTCACAGCCGGGTTCCTCATCTGGAATGGTTATCCCTTTGTCACCGTCGTCATCGGCCTGACCTTCCTCTTCGGCATGTTGCCCATCTTGGGCAACCTTCTGAGCAACACCCTCATCGTGGGTATTGGCCTGACCATCAGCCCCAACATGGCCCTGGCGGCACTGATGTTCCTGGTGGTCCTCCACAAGGGCGAATACTTCCTGAACTCTAAGATCATTGGTGACCGAATTCGTAATCCGATGTGGTTGACCCTCTTGGGCTTGGTCATCGGGGAGAAGCTCATGGGAATTCCCGGAATGATCCTCGCTCCAGTGATTCTCCACTTCGTGAAGGTGGAGGTCTCCCGCAACAAATTTATACCCCAGACCCCTCCGGCATTCTGAAGGGCGGGTGCCGAGGCGTCGGTCGGTACTTGGGATCTCAGTCGCAACGATGGAGTTGGATCCGTTGTTCCGACTTAGTGGATTTTGCGAAGAACTTGATCGGCCCCGAGTTGAACCACATGGGGATTGCGGTCCTCTTGAAAGCAAACGGGGATATCGCCGGCCAATTCTAGCTGGGCCAGCAGTCGGCGTCCGTTGCGAGCGCACCGTGCGGCCTCCAGTAGCCGGGGTTGGTGTCCTCGGTACAAATCCCAGGCAATCTGAGATGAATCGTCGAGAGACCACGTCTGGGGCTCGCTCGTTTCCTTCAGCAGTCGGTCGACAAGGGCTCCAGCTCCCAATGTGTCCTCGAATGAGGCGTTCTCTAGGGTGCCAGCACAAATCAACCAGAGGCACTCGGACTGCGAGGCTACTAGGTGCCGAGCCATCGCCGACAGGTTGCCGAAGGACGCGATGAAGACGGCCCGAGCCAAGCGGCATGCCTCCAGGGCGCGCGTGCCGTTGGTGGTGGTCATAATGATTTCACGGCCTTCCACGCGGTTCCGGGTGAATTCGCGCGGCGAATTTCCTAAGTCGAAATCGATCCCGCCGGTTTGGTTGGCGCGGATGCGCAACCCATCCCGCTCTCCGGCCAGCAACGCCTGCCGATGACGCCCGCGCAGGGCAATGGCCTCGGCGATTTCTCGGGCCGGCCGGATGCCGGTAGCCCCGTTGCTCAAGGCTTCGAGCATGGTGGAGGTGGCTCTCAGCACGTCAAAGACGACGCAGGTCACGCCCGAAAGATCCTGGCGGGCGATGGCCTCGTACTCCGTCGGAGAGAAAAGCACTCGCACCGAGGGAGCGGGTCGGACGGCGGCTATTGTAGGGTGGCTCACGGTTTGCCGAAGCAGTGGAGGGCCTTGGCGGTCCGAACGAAGAGGTTCCCGTGGCTCAAGGCGACACTGCCTTTGCAGGGGGCCTCGCCGGTGAAGGCATGGCTGGAGAGCACCTCGAAGGTCTTGCCGGCGCTCAACGCAAACACGGTGCCTGCTTCGTCATGGCAATAAAGTTTGCTGTCGGCTGCCGACAAGGAACCCCAAATGGGGCCGTTGCCCGGGATTTTGCCTGACCAGATTTTCTGGCCGTTGGCCGGATCGAGCTTACTAACGATCCTCTTTTGTCCGTCGAGGACGAACAGGTGCCCATCGAGCACGCAGGGGGTGCTCCAGTCGGTCGGAGCTTCCTTGAAATCCCAGGCACGATGGGTGGTAGTTACATCTCCCTTGCCGCCCGGTTTGAACGCCACCACGGGTTGGCCCTTGGGCCCCGAAGCGAGAATGTATCCGCCGGCGATCACCGGGGAGGTGACGATGCGATACCAGTCATCCCGTTTCTCATAGAGGCGGGCACGCCAGATTTCAGAACCGTCCTTGGGGCGGTGCCCGCTGACGTGGTCGCCACCGACGACAATTAATTCTATTCCGTTCGGACCTTTGAAGGGCACCGGTGTGGCGTAGGATTCACTGCTTTCTTTGGTGGAATCCGTGGATCGAAGAGTTTTCCAGAGGTCTTTGCCAGTCTTGGGATCAATGCACAGCAGGAATGAATCCCGCTCAGGCTTGCCGTCGAAGCGGGGGTAGTCGGGCGGTACTTCCCGTCGCTGCAGGATTGCCAAGTAGAGGCGGCCATCGTGCAACAGCGGGCTGGCTCCGTAGATCCACATGAGACCCAGGCTCCCGAAGTCTTTGCTGAGATTGCGCGACCAGAGGGGCTTTCCATCGAGATCGAAGGCTGCGAAGTCGCCCGTGCCAAAAAGGACATAGACCCGTTTTCCATCGGTCACGGGAGAGGGGGCGCAGGTGTTGTTGCGGCCCACTTCCTTGTCGCCCAGGCCGACGGTGCGGCTCCAGAGAACTTTGCCCGAGGTTCGATCCAGACAAATGAGTTGCAGGTTTTTCTGCTCATCGGGGGACGTGAGAAAAACCCGATTGCCGCTGACCACAGGAGTGGAACCGGCCTTCCCCGGCAAGGGGGTGCTCCACCGAAGAGTCTCCGGACCGAGAGTGCTCGGTAGGCCACTCATGCGGATGGAGCCATCCTGGTTGGGGCCTCGCCACTGGGGCCAGTCCGCCGTCGAGGCCGCCGACAGGCACAGGGTGAGAGTGGAAGAAAGGACGAGAAGAGACCGGAGGTTCATGGCTTCAACGAGGTGCTGGTGGGGATCATCGGTTTCAGGAGCGTGGATGGCTGTTTCAAAGATGACGAATGTGAGCCTTGTACTTCTTCAACAGACGATCGTTGTGGTCGTCTCCCTGGGTGTTGCTGCTAATGTAAATCTCCGGTTCCACGCCCCGCCGAACCAACTGCTCAATCGCATGAACCACGATGAGGTTGATGATGAGGATGCCGGTGATCGTCGAGGGCGGTCCGATGCGGTGAGGGAAGCCTTCGATGCTCATGGCGGCATCGCCATCGACCCCGCAATTGTCGATCACCAAGTCTGCGACATCCGCCAGGCGCTTTCCGGAAGGGTGCCGCGAGGGCCAGCGCCGGGTTTGATCCATATTAGTAATGGCCACGGTCTTCAAACCGCGGGCCTTGGCTTCTAGCACCATTTCTATTGGAACCGCATTACGCCCCCCGTTGGAGGCCACGACCAGCAAATCACCGGGGGCGACGGGGTATTGATCGAGGATGGTCTTGGCTCGCCCTTGCTCCCGCTCCAGATAAGTCGCCTCGGTGGCGTTGAGGTGCATCATTAGGGTTTCTTCCAAAATCGGAACAGCTCTGGCCAGGTGGCCGGCGCGGTAGAAGATTTCCTCAGCGACCATGTGAGAATGACCGGTGCCGAAGGCGTACAGAAACCCCTTGGCAGCGAGCGAGTCGGCCAGCCAGTCACCAGCGGTCGTAATGGAGGTCCGTTGAGTGTCGGCGACACGGTCGAACTGGTTGCGAGCGACGGAGACGAATTGATCGTAAGCGGACATCTTCTGCTGTTGAACGCCTTTGGCCCGGGCGGGGCAATCCAAAATTCCAATCAGTTGGGATAAGTGTCTAAAACTGTCGCCAAAAACGGCGGCCAAGTTGCCCCGATGAAGGCTCGATTCGAATCCGATACAGGATGTTCGCCCCGATGCGGAGTTTGACCCCTGTCAAAGTGCACCCATAGTGTTTCCAACGATGTTGGTCGCACTTGAGACGCAGGCTGGGATCCCTGAGGCAATTTCGGTTGCCGATTGGGAGCCTGTGATCGCCCCTGCTCGGGAATTTCTGGGTCGGGTATCGGCCATGATGGAGGCTCAGGTCGACGAGTTCGATTCGGAGATCGCCGAGTACGCCCGCTATGCATTGGAAAACCAAGGCAAGCAACTACGGCCAACCCTCGTGGCTTTGGCGGGCGGAACCGTGGGCTCACTGACCGACGATTCCGTGGCCGTGGCTGTGATCATTGAAATGATCCACTTGGCCACTCTAGTCCACGACGACATTATGGACGAAGCCAGCATGCGTCGTCGCAAAGCAACCCTTGCTGCCAAGTGGGGTAATCAGGTCGCGGTTCTCTTAGGGGATTGTTTATTTGCTCATGCACTCAAACTGGCGGCCGGACTCCCCAGTGCTGAGGTATCGCGGTTGGTAGCTTCCTCCAGTGGTCGAGTGTGCGCGGGCGAAATTCTCCAAAGCCACCGTCGTCGTCGATGGGCGGTCGAGCGCGCCGATTACTTCAAGGTGATCGAAATGAAGACGGCCGAATTGTTTGCGCTGTCTTGCGATCTCGGGGCTCGCCTCTCTGGGGGCACCCCCGAAGAAATCGCCGCGCTGCGAAGCTACGGGATGTCTTTGGGGACCGCGTACCAGATTTACGACGACTGCCTCGATCTCTACGGTGCAGAATCCTCCGCCGGCAAATCCCTGGGCACGGACCTCGCGAGCGGCAAGGTGACCCTGCCGCTCATCATGGGTCTGGATCACGCCAAGCCAGCAGAACGTGAAAAACTCATTGGGTGGCTAGAGGATTGGCGGCCCGACTATTTTCCGCAGGTGCGAGACCTCCTGGAGCAGCATCAAGCTTTGGAACGATCTCGGGAGGTAATTGGAAAGATTTTGAACGATTCGGATGCTGCATTGTCGACTCTCAGGTCCGGACCGCAGGTTGAAGCCTTGTATGCGCTCAGTCGTTTTCTGGCGCGACAAACCGACTTGCTCGCCGGCTCTTGAGCCGTGAGCGTTGCAGCATTGATGGATCCAATCGCCGAGTCGACCGAGTTGACCCTATTGGCCCGACCTGCCCTAAATGCCGAAGAGGCGTCTGAGGTGGTGCAGCGTGTTCGTCGGGCTCAGGCGGGTGATCTCGCGGCCTACGACCAACTGGTTCATCAGTTCCAGGAGCGGATCTACGGGCTTTGCTACCACATGACCTCCCATCATGAGGATGCCCATGACCTGGCTCAGGACACCTTCGTGAAGGCATGGCAGGCCCTCAAGAATTTCAAGGGCGACTCCAGTTTCTATACCTGGATCTACCGGATAGCGGTCAACACCTGCCTCAACCACCTCAAGCTCCGCCGGAATCGCACCCCGCATCTCAGCCTCAATGATTTGGATCTCCAGCCAGAGAACCATCCCGACTTGGTGGCCCTAGTCTCGGACAAGACTCCCCGGCGTGAAGCCAATCTTGCAGAACTTCAGCGTCGGTTGAACGAAGCCATCCTCAAGCTGTCAGAAGACCATCGATCCGTGGTGACACTGCACGATATCCAAGGATTGCCCCACGATCAGATCGCCAAGATTCTCGGGGTGAACCCTGGCACCGTTCGCTCTAGGCTTTTCTATGCCCACCAACAGCTCCAAGGATGGTTGGCGGATTGGATGAAATAACCAAATTTTCGAGTGCAACGCAGGCTATGATCGACGACGAACCTTCCAAAAGACTGCAACAGTTGCTCCGTTTGAAGCGTCACGAAACACCGCCTCCGGGTTATTTCAACGAGTTCTCGGACACGGTGTTGGATCGTATTCGTGCCTTGGAATCTGAACGAGCCATCCCCAAATGGCGTCGCTGGTTTTCTCGCGGATCTCACTCATCCAATGGTCCGATCCCAGAACACGGACTCTGGTCTGTAGGGGGGTGGAATACCGCCATCGGTTTTTCGATGTTGGTAGCCGTAGTGGGTGGGACCTACTGGGCTTTCCTTCTGACAGATTCAGAAGGGATGCCCGAAAATTCAGCGCAACAGGCTGTTCGTCTGGGCCATCCCTCAGTGGTTGCACCAGCGGCTTCCACAGTGATGTTGGTCAGATCGATTCCCGAATTAGTTGAACCCCGAAGCGTTCAATTTCACCCCGTGACGGTTTCGATGTCGGGTTCTTCGCCCGAATTGTCGTCAACCAACCCTTTGCCTTCCGGTTTGTTCCAGTTGCCGGGGGCCTCAGGGGGTGGTTCCGAGGCCTACCGGGTTCGTTTCGGCAACAGTCCTCGATAGTCTCCGTTGGCTTTCAGGAGGGCTCGCGGTGCAGTGGCCTGCTTGTTGTCTTTTGAAACAGGTTGCGACCGAAGAGTGGTGCAGGGGTGAGCGGGAGTTTTCTGGCCCCTTGTTTGTCTTTGAAAAACCAACGGGCCGCCTGCGATATAACAGGCGGCCCATTTACAAAGGCCTGAATTCGGCGGCTCGAGCCGTCGATTAGCTCGTGCGGACGAAGAAGACGGTGAACTTCTGGTTTCCGCTGCCGAAGGTCCAAGTCAGGCGCCCCGTTTCATTGACCAATGCGTCGAGCGATTGCTTGGAACCTTGAAGTTCTGTCCCCAGCACATAGCGGCCGTCGGTCCGTGTCCAACTGCCGTCGAAGGACTTGAGTCCCTGGATGAAGTCGATGCCGGGCGGCAGCTTCGCCACCTTGGCCGCTCTGGGTTGGGCTATTTGCCCAGCTGTGGTACCGGCGGACGAGGGGCGCAGACCATAGCGGGCCATGTAGGCGTTTTGGGTGGTGGTCGGGTTGGGAGCGGCCGGATCGCCGCCCTCAGGGTTAGCCGCAGCCACCGGGGCCGTTGGAGGGGCGATCTTGATGGAAAAACGGCCGTCCGTATAAGCCACCAGAGTGGCTCCTGAGAGAATCGGCCCCAATGCCGCGCGAATGCTCCGCATCTCCGCGGGGCTCAAGTTGAGCCGTTCGCGCTTGAGTTGGGTGAAGACGGTGCCCGGATCCATCCGCCAGCGGCCGAGGATCTTCTCGTCTTCATAGCGGGGAGAAATTCCAGTTTCGAGGTACTTGCGGAAGTCCTTCAGATCCACCTTGGCGAAGGTTTCCCGCAGGGAGGGGCTGAACAGGACCGCCGCCGCCTTCGGGTGGTTGAGCATGGCGGAAAAGGCTGGCTTGCTCTGGATCAGCTTGAGAAATTCGGCATCAGAACCAATTTCTGCGAATTCTTGCTGGGCGCCGAGGGCCAGAAACGGAGGGTAATTTTCAGCGCGGCCCTGGACCAGCGGGTTGGCATGCAAAATCCCGAGAATGTCCGAGACCTCGTAATACTTGGCCGGCGAATTGTCCATCGCAGCAAAGGTGCGAGCCCAACCGGTGGATTCCATTTCGGAGCGCAACTGGGCGATATAGCGAACCGGGGTCGCCTCACCGCTGTCGCTGGTGACCTGAGAGATCAGGTAGCCCTGCCGGTAGACGAAGTTGCCCACGCTGAAGAGAACGCAGATGCCGGAAATGAGTCCCACGAAGAGTCCGATGGCTTGGTTCATTCGTTCGAAGGCGGAGCGCGTCTGCTCATCGGAGCGGTACTTGAAGTAGAGTTCCACCGGTCGGTGTGCCGCGACCCCGATCACCAAGAAGATGATGGTCAAGAGGCTGAAGACAATCACCCCGGGCAGGAGTGTCAGGTCGACGAAATCCTTGACCCCCATCATGGCGAGGCCGGCGCTCACCGGTCCACTGGTGACGCCTGCCAGCATTAAGGCCAGCGCAGCGCCAATGAAGCCGATGCCCCAACGAATGGCGCCGGCCTGATGGCCCAACAGGCCAAACCCGCCAACCAAAGCGATTGCTACGACCCAGATAAGCATGCCCGTAGGCTAGAAAGTCCTGTGCCAACGCGCACGCTGAAAATCCAGTTCCTGCAAGTCTTGCGAATCAGTCAGTTGGTTTCCATGGTTTGTCAGAATGAGTCTTTTGCCATTTGGAGAATTGCCGCCCTATCGCCCTCGACGGTTTGTGTCGGCAGTCTTGGCTTTGGGAGATTGGGAGGCTGTGGCTCCATTCTTTGATCAACTCGAGGCCCGAGCCGCCGGTTGCACCACAGTGGTCGAGTTGGAGCGCTGGCTGTTGGATGCCGGTGAATTGGGCGCTGCTCTTGATGAAGAACGGGCCCGTCGGTACATCGCCAAGACCTGCCACACCGACAACGCCGAGGCTGAGAAGGCTTACTTGCATTTCGTGGAGGTGATGGATCCCGCGCTCAAGCCGCGCCAGTTTGCCATGGCCGAGTTGTTTTTGAAGCACCCGCTTCGCTCCCAGTTACCTCGGGCTAAGTACGAGGTCTTTGATCGGGCGACAGCCCTTCAGTCTGAATTATACCGTCCAGAAAACATCCCCCTTGAGACCGAAGAGGCCAAGGTGGGTAACGAGTACAACAAACTCAGTGGCAGCTTGACGGTAACTTTCCGGGGCGAGGAGAAGACGCTCGTGGCTATGGGGCGCTTTCAGGAAGACCCCGATCGAGTTGTGCGTGAAGAGGCCTGGAAATCGGTGGCCGGTCGCCGAGTCCAGGAGGCCGATCGTTTTGATGCGTTCCTCGATGAGTTGATTCGCATTCGTCACCAAATTGCCCTCAATGCCGGGTTCTCGGACTACGTGGCCTATGCCTACCGGATGCGGGGACGCTTTGACTACGGGCCGGAGGATTGCCGCAAGTTTCACGACGCCATTGAAACCGAGGTCATGCCGATCTTTCGGCGGTTGCAGGCGCAACGTTGCCACAAGCTCGGGGTGGAGCGCTTGCGTCCGTGGGACACGCAAGTCGATCCCTTGAACCGTCCGTCACTGCGACCGTTTTCCACCTCGGCGGAGATGGAGACTGGGGTTCAGACGGTGTTCGACCGCATGAACCCTGAGTTGGCGGCCGGATTCCGTGGGATGCGGGAGAAGCGCTTGCTCGATTTGGACAACCGCAAGGGCAAGGCCCCGGGTGGCTACCAATACACGCTGAGCGAGGCCCGCTTGCCGTTCATCTTTATGAACTCAGTGGGCCTTCAGCGCGATCTGGAGACCATCCTCCACGAGGCTGGGCATGCCTTTCATGCATTGGCCTGTCGGGAGCAGGATTTGCCCCTCTATCGGGAGGCCCCCATCGAGTTTTGTGAAGTGGCTTCCATGGCGATGGAACTGCTCGGGGCCGAGCACCTCGAAGTTTTCTACAGCCCGGCCGATGCGTTGCGGGCTCGGACGGTTCATCTCGAGGGAGTCATTGGAGTCTTTCCGTGGATTGCCACCATCGATGCCTTCCAGCATTGGATTTACTCTCATCCCAACCATACCCGCGACGAACGTCGGGCTGCCTGGCTGGCGTTGATGGACCGGTTTGGAGGCGACGTCGATTGGTCGGGTTGCGAATCGGCCCGTGCCAATCTCTGGCACAAGCAACTCCACGTCTTCCTGTACCCTTTCTACTACGTGGAGTATGGCATCGCGCAGCTGGGTGCCTTGCAGGTTTGGGTCAATGCTCAGCGGGATCCGGTCCGCGCACTGGCCGATTATCAGGCGGGCTTGGCTCTGGGAGGGAGTCGCCCATTGCCAGAACTCTTCGCCAAGGCCGGTTGCCGTTTTGATTTCGGCCGCGAAACGGTCCATCCCTTGGTTGTCCGCGTGTCGGAGGAATTGGAGCTCTTGGCTTCGCGGGGTTAATGGCATTTTAGAAGCCTCCAATAGAGTCGGCTTCAGTACGCCTCGGCGAGGACTTGCAGCAACACCTCGTCGGGCAGGCCGATGGGGTTGCCCTTCATGCTGCTGGAGGCTTGGGCGGCCCGGACTAGTTCGGGAAAATCCGAGACGCGGAGTCCATGGTGGGCCAGTCGTGGGATGGGCCATCCGTGCACCGACTCGGTGATCCACCGCAGTCCCTCGTCGATCGAGGCCCCCGGGATGCCTGTCAGCCAATGGGCGGCCTGTCGGTAGCGTTCGAGAGCGGGATGTCCGGGCGTCGTCCGGGTCAAGGTTTCGACATTGGCTCGCCAAACCGGGCCCAACAACGCGGCGCAAACCGCGCCATGGGGTGCCTGAAAGCGTCCGCCAATGGGGCCAGCCAAGCCGTGGACCGCACCCAGTCCGGAATGAGCCAGAGCCAACCCGCTGAGGAAGGCTCCGTAGGCGAGGTCGGTGCGGGCTTCGAGATCTTGGCCGTTGGCGATGGCCTTGCCCAACGAACGCACCATCCGCGGGATTCCCTCGCTACAGCAGGCGTCGGTCATGCCGTTGGCCTTGCAGCTGACCCAAGGCTCCAGCAGTTGGGTGAGTGCATCGAGGCTCGTGCAGGCCGTGAGTCCGGGTGGAAGCCCGAGGGACAGGCTGGGGTCGATCAGGGCGATCCGGGGCACCATGTTTGGGCTCCGCAAACTGACCTTCAACGCGTGCTCGGGTGAAGTCAGGACCGCGTTCCGCGTGGCCTCGGCTCCAGTCCCGGCGGTGGTCGGCATTGCCAGGAAGGGCAGGGGATGGTTTTCGAGTGGAAGCCCCTGTCCGATGATCTCCAAAAATCGGAACACATCGCCCGATTGAGGGGTCAGTGCCGCGATGGCCTTGCCGGCATCGAGAACGGATCCGCCGCCGCAAGCCACCACGCAGTCGACGCCGAGATTTCGGGCCGCTTCGGCGCCGGCCCGCACCTCGGACAGCGTGGGTTCGCCCGCTACCGCCCATTCCACCCAGTTCAACCCGGCTGATCGAAAAGACTCCCGTACGGGTTCCGCTCGGCGCACATCGCGGCCGGTGACCAGCATCGCTGAGTTGCCCAACGAGACGGTGAGCGTCCCGGCCTGAGTGACCTTCCCGGCGCCGAAGACGATGCGCTCCGGTGGGGCAAATTCGAAGGCGCTGGCCGGAGAAGGCATTAGTCCGGAAGGTGAATGGACTGGTAGCGCACGCTTTGCCGGGGCACGGCCATCATGGGTGCCACCGTGTCACGCCAGGTGGCGTAGTGCGGAGTGGCTTTGTGATCAGTAGGGGCCGATTCGGTGCGGTAGGCCTCTATGAGCACGAACCGGCAAGGGTCGTCCTGCTGTTGCACCACGTCGAAGCGGGCCACTCCCGGTTCCCGCAGTGAGGCTTCGGCATTGGCGCGCGTGGCGGCAATGAAGTCGGCCACCGATTCGGGTTTCACCTCGACGAACACATGGACAACGAGCATGGGCTTTAATTCCGGCAGGGTTATCAGATGGAAATTCTGCGGCTGCGGGCCTGCACCGTCCAAGCCTTCGTGGCCCGGCCGTTCTCAGCCAGCCAGACCTCCTGGTGCAAGGCCACGGTCGGGCACACATGCCAGGGCAGGGAGTAGACCGTGTCGCCCAAATGCAAAGCGTCGGCCGCCGGCGATTCGACCACCAGGTGTTCTTCGCTGTGACTGAGAGCAGTGGCGTCCGGGAGGTTTAGGAAGACGGTTCGGGGGTGGGGCATTTCCGAGGCCACAGCCTTGTGTCCGAGGTCCAGGCACACTTGCCGGGGGGCGGGACGGCTGATGACCCGTGACAGGAGCACGGCCGCGGGCTCGAAGGGCAGGTCGGGCAGCTTGTGGGCGTAGCCGGCGTCCCAGAGCACGGTGGTGCCCGGGCTCAGCGAGACATCGGCGCGCGTCGCATGGATGGCGAAGGTCGGGGACCCACCGGCCAGTACCTGGAGGTGATATCCGAGCTCGGTTTCCAGAGAGGTCCGCAACGCAGCCACGGGCGCGAAAGCCTCATCGCAAGTGCGGGTGCGCTCAGCCAGATCGGTGATGCCCAAATGGCCGTCGTAGGCATGCAGGCCCTCGAAGCGCAACGTGGGGGCGGCGGCGCGCAGGGATTGGAGTAATTGGCTGCCGGGAACCCGATCGGGCGCGATGCCGGTGCGGTGTTGGCCGATGTCGAGGTCGATCCAAATTCCAAGGCGGGGTGCGATTGCACACGCGGCGGCGGCAGCCCGAAGCGATTCCACCACCCCGGGGTCATCGACGATGGCTGACCACTGGATGCCCGGAAATCGCTCGGCCAGACGGATCCAACGCTCGATTTGCGGACCCACGGGTTGGACCGCGAGCAGGATGCTCCGGACACCGCTAACCCCGGCCACCATCTCGGCCTCGGCGATGGTAGCACATTTGAATTGAACGATGCCCAGGCCTACTTGCCAGGCGATCAGTTCAGGCAGCTTGTGGGTCTTCACATGGGGCCACAACCGGAGCGGATCTCCGGCAATGGCCACCATGCGTCTCAAATTGGCTTCGATCCGACCCCGGTGCAGGACCAGTGTCGGCGACGGGATTTCCGCCGCATTCTCCAGAACGAACCAGGGGTTTGGGGCCATCGGATCGCGGGGATCAGTGGAGTTCGAAGATCACCTCGATCTCGACAGGGATGTTTCCGGGCAGCGGTCCCATGCCGATGGCGCTGCGGGCTCCGATGCCATTCTCAGGTCCCCAGATTTCCGCGAAGAGCTCGCTGCAGCCGTTGATAACCTTCGGGTGCTCGTAGAAATCGGCGGCCGAATTCACCATGCCGAGGGTCTTCACCACCCGCTTAACCTTATCGAGGGACCCGAGTTGCGAACGCAAGGTCGCCAGAATGGCTAGGCCCACTTGTCGGGCGGCGGCTTTCCCCTCATCCAGGTCGAGATCTTTGCCCACGACGCCCGTGATCAACGTGCCGTCGGTGCGCACCGGCCCATGTCCTGAGACGTAGGCGGCGTTACCGAAGACCACCAGCGGCTTGTAAACGGCCACGGGTTTCGGGGCGGGGGGGAGAACGAGGGAAAGGGCAGCGAGTTGGGATTCGGCACTCATGGTCTTGAACTGTTTTAAAGATCCGCCTTTTGCAGCAAACCCTCAATTCCGAAGTCCATGGTTCGAAAGATGTTTTGATGTTCCCAAGATTATCGTGACTTGCAGGTGGGTGCAGGAGAATTGGGTGGTAAAGATCGACGAGAGAACGAGGCGCATAAAGACAACATGCTCGGTGCCTGTTCCAAGAGGATACAGAGTCGTCAGCAAGCCTTCTGGGTCTTGCTCACCTCCATGAAGGTGCCGGAGCGCCATTCCTTGTCCGTGGTGGCCGCCACCAGTTTCCAACCGGCCTCTTCGAAGGCCTTACGGACCATGCCGAACTGGGTCTCCAGGATTCCAGCCAGGACCAGCGATCCACCCGGAGCCACGCGAGCCAGCAGTCGATCTCGCTCGGCGATGAGCAAGTCGTAAATCAGGTTGGCGCAGACCACCGAGTAGCGCTGCTTGGGTTTCTTGGGAACTTGCGTGATGTCGTCGTGGGTCACGATCAGAGCCGCGGCGACCTCGTTGAGTTCGGTGTTCTCGTTGGCGACTCGCACGCAGTCGGCATCAAAGTCGAAGGCATTGACGGATTGATAGCCTAGCTTGACGGCTGCGATAGCCAAGATGCCGGACCCGGTGCCGACATCGAGCATGGACTGCGCTAACTGGGGATCGCGGAGGG
>CAINWP010000318.1 GCA_903854475.1 uncultured Verrucomicrobiota bacterium | reverse complement strand
GGCGATTTCTCCGAAAGCGCCGCGTCCGCAGACACGGACCGCCGCAGACACGGACCGCTCGGAGATCGGTCCCTACCTAGGAGGTCCTCCGACAACATCCGGGGGTACCAAAAAACCTACCTCACCCAAGCACCTCCGAGGTAGGGCTACATACCTCGATCCTTCCACAAACTTAGCCTTACCTGAGCACTTCCGAGGTAGGGCGATTTCTACGAAAGCGCCGCGTCCGCAGACACGGACCGCCGCAGAGCCGGCCCGCCGCAGAGCCGGCCCGCCGCAGACACGGACCGCTCGGAGATCGGTCCCTACCTAGGAGGTCCTCCGACAACATCCGGAGGGCCAAAAAACCTACCTCACCCAAGCACCTCCGAGGTAGGGCTACATACCTGGATCCTTCCACAAACTTAGCCTTACCTGAGCACCTCCGAGGTAGGGCGATTTCTCCGAAATCGCCGCGTCCGCAGACACGGACCGCCGCAGAGCCGGCCCGCTCGGAGATCGGTCCCTACCTAGGAGGTCCTCCGACAACATCCGGGGGGCCAAAAACCAACTGTAAGTGACGACCAACTCTGAGTGACGATGTGAAAACCACTGAAAATAGCGAGGAACCAATTTCTCTGATGATCCGAGCCGGCCTTGAAATTAGAACCCCGGACTGGAAGCGATCTAACTCATCCCTCGCGCACAGCGCGAACGGATGTTCCTCCCCCGAGCTTCCCTGCGAGCAAAGATCCGAGTCCCGCGTAGCCCTCGTTTGCTCTTTCTCCCCCGCCCCCTTCATCGCAGAATTAACCCTGTCATGGGCAACACGTTTGGACACCTCTTCCGCATCACCACCTGGGGCGAATCGCATGGCGGCGGCGTCGGGGTGGTCGTCGACGGCTGCCCGCCACGGCTTCCGCTCACTGAGGCCGACATCCAGCCAGACCTGGATCGCCGTCGCCCAGGTCAGTCTTCCATCGTTACCCCCCGGAAAGAAACCGACACGGTCAAGATCCTGTCCGGAACCTTCGAAGGGCTCACACTCGGCACCCCTATTTCCATGTGGGTCAAGAACGAGGACTTTCGCTCCGAGGCCTACAACGAAATGGCCGAGAAGTTCCGCCCGTCCCATGCCGATTACACCTACCACGTCAAATACGGCCACCGCGCCTGGCCCGGTGGCGGACGCACTTCCGCCCGCGAAACAATTGGCCGTGTCGCTGCCGGCGCCATCGCCAAGAAACTGCTGCGCGAATTCTGGGGAGTCGAAGTGCTGGCCTGCGTGACCCAAGTCCAGCACCTCAAGGCGAACGTCGACCCTGAAACCTTCACCACTGAAGCCGTCGAATCCAACATCCTGCGTTGCCCAGATACCGCTGCGGCCCCGGCGATGATCCAACTCATCGAAGAACGACGCGCTCAGGGCGACAGCGTCGGCGGAGTGGTCCTTGGCGTAGCCCGGAATGTTCCTGTGGGTTGGGGAGACCCCGTCTTTGACCGCCTCGAGGCCGATCTCGCCAAGGGCATGATGTCCCTGCCGGCCACCAAGGGCTTCGAAATCGGCTCTGGCTTCGATGGAATCCTCCTCACCGGCCTGCAGCACAACGACGCCTTCCGCAACGTGGACGGGAAGATCCTCACCACCTCCAACCGGTCCGGCGGCATCCAAGGCGGGATCTCCAATGGAGCCACCATCCACTTCCGAGTCGCCTTCAAGCCCGTGGCCACGGTGATGCACGAGCAGGATACGATCGACGTGCATTTACAGAACACCACGCTGCGCGGACGCGGCCGTCACGATCCCTGTGTGCTGCCCCGAGCCGTTCCGATGGTCGAGTCCATGACGGCCCTCACACTCATCGACCACGCACTCCGGCATGAGGCCCAATGTGGCCACCGCGAACGCTGGGCACCCTGAACCGCACCCTGCCGACGGCAACCGTGTTGCCAGCGAAAAAGACTTTCGCCGCGCCGGGACTGCGATGGATTGTCAGGCATGTCCCTCACGCTGTCCCCCTTCCGACACCTGACACTGACAACGGCAACCACCTTCAGTCTCGGTGCCTGCCTCGCTGCACTCGCGGCAGACCCTAAACCCGGTCCGAAGCCATCCGGTCCCCAAGTGGACGGAGCGTTCCACAAAATCATCTTGGACACCGACCGTGACCAAGACGGCGACGGCCAACCAGAAGACACCGTCGTTAACCCCATGGAGATCGCCGTGGCTCCGGACGGGCGGGTCTTCTTCATCGAGCGCAGCGGCCTCTTGAAGGTATGGAACCCAACCACCAAAGCCTCAACCATCGCCGGCACACTCAAGGTATTCACGGAATTGGAGGACGGTTTGCTGGGTATCGCACTGGACCCCAAGTTCGCGAAAAACTCGTGGATCTACCTCTTCTACTCCGACCCACAAACCCACACCAACGACACCCAACACAAAACCGGCGAGAACCGGGTCTCCCGCTTCACCCTCCGCGACGCTGCGGTGGACATGGCTAGCGAAAAAATTCTCCTCCGCATCCCAACTCAGCGCGACCAATGCTGCCATTCGGCTGGATCTCTCGCCTTTGACGCCTCCGGCAACTTGTACGCTTCCACCGGCGACAACACACATCCGGGCGAATCCGACGGCTACAGCCCCATCGATGAACGCCCTGGCCGCGAACCTTGGAACGCTCAAAAATCCGCCGCCAACGCCAACGATCTTCGGGGCAAAATCCTGCGTATCCACCCCGAGTCCAATGGCACAGTCACCATTCCCAAAGGAAACCTCTTTCCTTCCGGAACACCCAAGACGCGACCTGAAATCTACGTCATGGGCAACCGCAACCCCTTCCGTATCAGCGTCGACAAAACCACGGGACACCTCTACTGGGGCGAAGTGGGGCCGGATGCCGGTGGCCCGAACGAAAAACGCGGACCCGCCGGATTCGATGAAATCAATCAGGCCCGCGCTGCTGGAAACTTTGGATGGCCTTTCTTCGCCGGAGACAACCGCCCCTACCATCAATACGACTTCGAAACCCGCCAACACGGCCAACCATGGGACCCGGCGCACCCCATCAATCCGTCGCGATTGAACACCGGCCCTGCCGACCTCCCACCGGCTCAGCCTGCGTTCATTTGGTACCCGTACGGAGCCTCGACCCGCTTCCCAGAAGTCCGCAACGGAGGTCGCACCGCCTGTGCAGGCCCTGTCTACCGCTTTGATAAGCGCTCAACCTCTCCCCACCAGTTGCCAAAAGAATTTGATCGCACCCTTTTCATCTATGAGTGGTCCCGGAACTGGATTCTCGCGGTGCACCTCGATGAAAATCACAACATTGCAAAAACTCCAGATGGCAAGCTCCGAATGGAGCGTTTCTGCCCCGGCATGACCTTTATGCGACCTATGGACCTCGAAATAGGCGCGGATGGGTGCCTCTATGTGCTAGAAAACGGCAGTGCATGGGTCGGCAACAAAGACACCCAGCTCGTTCGAATCGAATATCACCCACCCACTGCCCAGCCTCTACAACCGTGAAAACCTCACGCCACCAATCCAGAATCTTCCACTTTTCACAAAAAACGTATTGCACGCCCTCGCTCCGTTGTTAAGGTCCGCGCTCCCGTTTCTGTCGCTTTTGACAGAGGCGGTAACCTTTCGGCATCGATGCCTACGATTAACCAGTTGGTCCGCAAGGGCCGCACCAAGATCATCTACAAGTCCAAGTCTCCGGCCTTGGAAAACGCGCCATTCCGTCGCGGCGTGTGCTTGCAGGTCATGACCCGCACGCCAAAAAAGCCTAACTCCGCAATGCGGAAGGTCGCCAAGGTTCGGCTGACCAACGGCTTTGAAGTGATCGCCTACATTCCTGACGAGGGTCACAACCTCCAGGAGCACTCGATCGTTCTCGTCCGCGGAGGCCGCGTGAAGGATCTTCCCGGTGTTCGCTACCACATTGTCCGCGGCACCCTGGACGCCTCTGGCGTCGAGAAGCGTCGTGTCAGCCGCTCTAAGTACGGCGTCAAGCGCCCGAAAGCCGGAGCCGCCGCCAAGAAGAAATAACGCCGCGGCCCATAAGCAGCAACCAACTCCCTTTCCGATCTCTGTATGTCCCGTCGTCGTCAAGCCATTAAGCGTTCCGTCATTGCGGACGCCAAATACAACAGCGTTCTTGTCGGTCGCCTCGTGAACACCGTGATGTTCAGCGGCCAAAAGAACGTTGCCCGCCGCATCGTCTACGGAGCCATCGAGGCTCTCGCTGAGAAGACCCCAGGAGTGGATCCTTTGGAAATCGTTCAGCGCGCGATCGACAACGCCAAACCCCGCATCGAGACCAAGGCTCGCCGCGTTGGTGGTGCCACCTATCAGGTCCCCATGGAAGTCACCCCAGATCGCCAGACCTCCCTCGCTATGCGTTGGATCGTCGGGTATGCTGACAGCCGCAAGGGTATCCCCATGAAACAGGCCCTGGCCACCGAACTTCTTGAGGCCTACCAAGGACAAGGTAACGCAATCCGTAAGCGCGACGACGTGCATAAGATGGCCCAAGCCAACAAGGCATTCGCACACTTCCGCTGGTAGGCTATCCCTTAATATGACGCCCCGATGCCAAGTCGGGGCGTTTTTTATCTCCTTAAACGACGATCTTTACCATCCATGAGCGATCCCGCGGCCATCAACTCAACCGTCAACTCACCGCTGCGCCAGTACCCACTGGAGCGCACTCGTAACTTTGGTATTTGCGCCCACATCGATGCGGGCAAGACCACGACGACCGAGCGTATCTTGTTCTACACCGGCCTGATCCACAAGATCGGCGACGTTGATGACGGCAACACCGTTACCGACTGGATGGAACAGGAAAAGGAGCGCGGCATCACCATCACCTCGGCGGCGGTGACCTCCTTCTGGAACCAGAAGAAGGACGAGGGTCTGTACAAGAACTTCGAAGGTATCCCTCACCGGATCAACATCATCGATACACCAGGACACGTGGACTTCACCGCTGAGGTCGAACGTTCCATGCGTGTTCTGGACGGCGCAGTCGCTGTGTTTTGCGGCGTTGCCGGTGTCCAACCCCAATCTGAGACGGTCTGGCGCCAGGCCACCAAGTACAAGGTGCCTCGGATCGCGTTCGTCAACAAGATGGACCGCACCGGTGCCAATTTTGATAACGCGCTGGCCGACATGCGCAAGAAGCTGGGCGCCTATGCGTTCCCGATCTTCCTGAACATCGGAGCTGAAGAAAAATTTGCTGGTGTTATCGACGTCGTCAACCAGAAGGCCATCATTTGGGGTGAGGGTGACCTCACCAACGAAGGTCTGAAGTACGAAGTCACCGAGATTCCTGCCGCTCACAAGGATCGTGCGGAAGCGGCATTGGCCGAGCTCATCGATGCCGTCTCCAACAAAGACGATTTGATCGCGGAGTTGATTCTCGAAGAGAAACCCATTTCGGTTCCCGTTCTTAAGGCTGCGATTCGCCGCCTCACCTGCCTGATCGAGCTCGTCCCGGTTCTTTGTGGCACTGCTTTCAAAAAGAAGGGCGTCCAAGTTCTGATCGATGCGGTCATCGATTACCTGCCGTCCCCGTTGGACATCCCCCCGGCTCAAGGCATGGTGCCTGACACTGAAGAATCCGTGGCGGTTCCTCCCGACGACAACAGCAAGTTCTGCTCGCTCGCGTTCAAGCTTTGGACCGACCCGTACGCCGGTAAGCTGGTTTTCTTCCGTGTCTATTCCGGTCAGCTCAAAAAGGGCGATTCCATCTACAATCCTCGCACTCGTAAGCGTGAACGTGTGAGCCGTTTGATGGTGATTCAAGGCAGCGAACGCAAGGATGTCGATTCCGTTTACTCCGGCGACATCGCAGCCTTGGTCGGTTTGCGCAACATCACCACCGGCGATACCCTTTGCAACGAGGACTTCGACATCGCTCTGGAGCCCCCGACCTTCCCCGAGCCGGTCATCAGCATGGCCATCGAGCCGAAGACGAAGGCCGACCAGGATAAGATGTCTCAAGGCCTCCAGCGTTTGGCTGAAGAAGATCCTACCTTCAAGTGCTTCACCAATGAAGAGACCGGCCAGCTGATCATCGCCGGCATGGGCGAACTGCACCTGGAAATCATCCGTGACCGTCTCAAACGCGAATTCTCTGTCGAGGCCGACGCGGGCGCTCCCCAGATCGCTTATCGTGAGACCATCACCAAATCGGCCGAGGGCGAAGGCAAGTTCATCCGCCAGTCCGGTGGTCGTGGACAGTATGGCCATGCCGTCGTTGATGTGGAGCCCAACGAAAAGGGCAAGGGCGTCGAGATCCTCAACAAGGTCGTTGGTGGTACCATCCCCAAGGAGTACATCCCGGCGGTGATGAACGGCATCGCAGAGGCCATCAAGTCCGGTGTCTACGCCGGCTTCCAGGTGATCGACATCAAGGTCACCGTCAAAGACGGATCGTTCCATGAAGTCGACTCGAACGAGTTGGCATTCAAGATGGCCGGTATCTTCGCGCTCAAAGACGCTTTTGCTCAGGCCGGTCCGATCCTCTTGGAGCCGATCATGAAGGTCGAAGCCACCACTCCTGACGAATATCAGGGCGATATCTTGGGTGACATCAACCGCCGCCGCGGCATGATCCAAGGCGTGGATGCCAAGAATGGTCAAACCGTACTGACAGCGCAGGTGCCGCTGG
Organism: uncultured Verrucomicrobiota bacterium; assembly: GCA_903854475.1. Classification (GTDB taxonomy): domain Bacteria; phylum Verrucomicrobiota; class Verrucomicrobiia; order Limisphaerales; family UBA9464; genus SXXZ01. The sequence continues at coordinate 2,585 of CAINWP010000318.1, read as the reverse complement.
CCGAGATGTTCGGCTATGCGACCGCCATCCGATCCCTCTCCAAGGGACGTGCCTCATACAGCATGGAACCGCTCCACTTCGAGCAGGTTCCCAACAGCGTCCTCACTACCGTGATGGATGCCGCCAAAAAGCGCCCTGCCGCCCGCAGCTAATTTCCCCTCTAAAACTTAAAACTGTTCTTTGCAATGGCTGGACAACGTATCCGTATCCGACTCAAAGCCTACGACCACCGGGTCATTGACGCTTCCGCGAGTGAAATCGTGGAAACCGTCAAGCGCTCTGGCGCCCGTGTCGCTGGCCCCATCCCCCTCCCGACCAAAATCGAGCGATTGACCGTTCTACGTTCGCCCCACGCGGACAAGAAGTCGCAGGAGTCCTTCGAGCAACGCACTCACAAGCGCCTGCTCGACATCCTCGATCCCACTGCCAAGACCGTGGACGAGCTCAAGAAGCTCAACCTCCCGGCCGGCGTTGACATCCAAATCAAGATCTAACTTTTCCAGCCATGCCTCTCGGACTTATCGGACTCAAGGTGGGTCATACCCGTGTGTATGATGCCAACGGTGTACTCGTGCCCGTCACGGTCGTCCATGTCGGACCCAACCGGGTTCTTCAGGTCAAGACCAAGGCCTCGAAGGACGGCTATTCTGCCGTTCAGCTCGGCTACGGTGACCAGAAACTCGGCCGTCTGACCAAGCCTCTCATCGGGCACCTCGCTAAGCAGGGTGTCAAGGTGGACGCTCCCGGACAGGGCGGCGAACAGCCGGTCATCACCGGTGTCAAACGCATCCGCGAATTCCGTGACTTCTCCAAGGAAGTGAAGTCCGGAGACACCGTGGGCGCAGATATCTTCCAGATCGGACAATTTGTGGATGCCATCGGCACCACCAAGGGTCGCGGCTTCGAAGGTGTTGTGGCCCGCTGGAGTTTCCGCGGCGGTGATGCAACTCACGGCGCCAAGGGTTGGCACCGTCGATCGGGCGCCATCGGTCAGCGCCTCTTCCCCGGAACCGTCATGCGCGGCATGAAGATGCCGGGTCACATGGGTGTGGTTCGTCGCACTTCCCAGAATCTGGAAATCATCCAGGTTCGCCCAGAAGACAACGTGCTCCTCATCAAGGGTAATTTCCCGGGCAGCGAGGGTGATTATTGCATCATCCGTGAGGCGAAGAAAATCTCCATCAACTCCGCTCGCCTGAAGCAGATCACCGACGCCCGTAAGAAGGCCAAGGATGCTGCCACGTCCAAGAAGGACGACAAGAAGGCTGCCGCGGCTGCCAAAAAGAAGTAACTAAGGAACACGCTCGATGAAACTTTCGATCAAAGACTCCAAAGGAAACGCTGCTGGCGAACTCGATGTCCGTTTCGAGTTGATCGCCGACGGTCGCGGCACCCAAGCCGTCCACGACACCGTGGTCGCCTACAACGCTGCTCAGCGTAGCGGTACCGCCTGCACCAAGACCATGGGTGACGTTAACGGTACCGGCAAGAAGCCCTGGCGCCAGAAGGGAACCGGACGCGCGCGCGCCGGATCCTTCGCCAGCCCTCTGTGGCGCGGCGGTGGCGTGGTCTTCGGACCCAAGCCCCGTGACTTCTCTAAGAAGGTCAACAAAAAGGTTAAGAGCCTCGCCCTCCGCAAGGCGCTCAGTGAGCGTCTGAAGTCTGGAGACGTCGTGGTCATCGATGATCTGAAGATTGCCCACGCGAAGACGAAAGACTTCGTTTCCGTGCTGCAGGCTTTAGGTCTCGATGGCAACACCAACCTCGTGGTGGTGGGTGCGGCCGACAAGGCCGCTTACCTAGCCAGCCGCAACGTGACCGGCGTGGAACTCAAGACCGCTTGTCTGGTCAATACCTACGACCTCCTCAAGTACGACAAGCTCGTCTTCACCAAGTCTGGCTTCGAGGCAGTTGAGGCGCGCATCGCCAAGTAACCAGAAAGGGATATCAACATGACCATTTTCGACACCATCAAGACGGTCCGCATCACTGAAAAGGCGGCCATCCAGACCGAAAAGTTCAACAAGTACACCCTTCTGACCGATCGACGCGCCTCCGCGCCGCAGATCAAGAAGGCCGTGGAGCAGCTCTTCAACGTGAAGGTGACCAAAGTCAACACGGCGAACTACGAGGGCAAGGCCCGTCGCCAGATGACCAAGGCCGCCGGCAAGAGCAGCGACTACAAGAAGGCCATCGTCACCCTCAAGAAGGGCGACAAGATCGCTTTGGTGTAATCCACCCGAACCGTTTGCTTCAACGGCGCAGGACTCGCAAGAGTCCTGCGCCGTTTGTTTTGACCCTCTATCTTTCGCAACCGGATTCTTTTCCCTTACAGAGCCTGTCCCTACCGACGAGCCTCCTCCTACAGAGCCTGTCCCTACTGACGAACCCGTTTGTTTTGACCCTCTATCTTTCGCAACCGGATCTTTTCCCTTACAGAGCCTGTCCCTACTGTCGAGACGTGTCGCAGTCGAACCTCTTTGAAGTGGGCGGAGCGGCGGGCGCGCCAAACCCGGCCACCCCGGAGGGCATGAGCCCTCCTCGGATTGATACGGAACGATCCATGTCAGCTGCCCCGCTGGCCT
>CAINWP010000317.1 GCA_903854475.1 uncultured Verrucomicrobiota bacterium | reverse complement strand
GTCGCTTGAAGCCTGACGGATATCCGACCCCAATGATCCACCCCACTGCTATCGTTCACCCCAAGGCCCTCATCGGAGCCGACTGCCACATCGGCCCTTATTGCCTAGTCGGTGAGCATGTCGTTCTGGCAGAGCGCTGTCGTCTGCACAGTCACGTTGTGCTGGAGGGGCATACCACTTTGGGATGTGACAACGAAATCTACCCCTTTGCCTCCCTGGGAATGAAGTCTCAGGACTTGAAGTGGAAGGGGGGCGTGACTCGGGTGCACATCGGAGACCGGAACGTGTTCCGCGAGTCGGTGAGCGTGCACAGCGCTACCTCAGACGGTGACGTGACTCGAGTGGGCTCTGAGAATTATTTTTTGGCCAATACTCATCTGGCCCATGATGTGCAGGTGGGTAATCGGGTCATCATGTCCAACCTGGCGACCTTGGCCGGACATGTGATCGTTGAAGATCACGCCATCATCGGCGGCCTAGCTGCGGTTCATCAATTTTGTCGGATCGGTCGATACGCCATGGTGGGCGGCTGCTCCAAAGTGGTTCAAGATGTCGCACCCTACATGATGGCCGACGGAAATCCGACTGAGACCCGTTTTGTGAACAAGGTAGGGCTGGAGCGGGCAGGCTTCGCAGCGGCCACCATCGATACTCTCATCAAGGCCTACAAAATTATCTTTCGAACGGGCCTGACTTTGGACAACGCCTTGTCTCGGATGGAGGCCGATCTACCAACCAGTCCGGAGCTGAAGGAACTCCTCCTGTTTGTGCGGACCAGTCAGCGCGGTTTGGCACGCTGACCCGGAGAGGGGTTGCGGTCTGGGCTCCGGCAGAGCTGGGCCACCAAGTGGGTGATGGTCGCAGCCTAGTCGAAGGGGGGTCAGGCTACCTCGGTCTGAGGATTCACTCGTCGGCTCGACAGATTTTTCAAGGCCGCCTCGATGGCTTCGATCACGCTGTCCGGAGTGGAGGTGCCCGCCGTGATGCCCACGGTATCGGTTTCTCGAATCCAGGCTGGGTCGAGGTCGTTCGAGGTCTGTAGCCAATGGACCCGGGCACACCGGCTCTGGCAAGTATCCACCAAACGGCGGGTGTTGTTGCTGTGGATGCCGCCGATGACCAAGACCACATCGCAACGTGAGGCCAGATTCTCGGCGGCGGTCTGCCGGTCTTTGGTGGGTTGACACACGGTGTCGATCCAACGGACCTCCGAGCCGGGGAACCTATGTCTCAGGTGGATAATTAACTCCCGCACCCGGGCCACAGGTTGTGTGGTTTGCGAGACGACTCCAAAGCGGGGAAGTTCGGGAAGTTGGTCGACCTCGCTCTCAGTTAACACGACGTGACACCCGGGGTAATCTTCGGTCAGGCCTCGGACCTCAACATGGCCGGCTTGACCTATCACCAGCGGGTGGAACCCCGCGGCCACGAGTTTCTTCAAAGCCTGATGGGCCCGGTGAACCAAAGGGCAGGTGGCTTCGGTCACTGTCAGGCCTAATTGTCGAAGGCTCTCTATACGGCGATCCGATGCCCCGTGGGCCGTGATAAGAACCTCCTGGGTTGGAATGTCGGAGGCGTCTTGTCGGATGAGTACGCCCTTCCCGCGGAGTTCGGCCAAAACCGACTCATTGTGGACCAAGTCTCCCAAGACGGTCACTGGTCCGGTCGCGGCTCGGCCATGGGCCAATTCGATCGCGTCACGAACTCCAAAACACATCCCCATCGCTTCCGCTTTCAAGACTCTCATAAATTACTTTGCGTTACAAAGTGACTGAACGATCAACATCAGCGTTGTTCAAAAAGAATCAAGCGGACGGAGTCGTTTTTCGGAATTGGGCAACAATCTGTTCCAGATGCAAAAGATACTGGGTGAAGGCGTTGCGGCCGACATCGGTCAGGGTGTAAGTGGTCTGCGGCCGGGTTTCGCCGGTGGACTTGGAGAGGGAGACTAGGCCGGCCTCTTGAAGGATTCGGAGGTGGGAAGTCAGATTGCCGTCGGTCATGACCAGCAGGTTCCGCAGATCGGTGTAGGTCAGGGAAGGGGTTGCTGAAAGGGAGGAAATGATGGCTAGACGGGCCTTTTCGTGAATGACCCGGTCTAGGTGGGGAAAAGGTTCCGGATTCACGCCGTGGGCTTCTTCTCCGTCCAGTGCAAGTAGAGACCGTAGGCGAGATGTCCGCCGCCGAAGCTGGCCGTCATGACCGCGTGGGCCATGCGGATGGAGGGTTCGATCTGGTGAGGATTGGCCGCGGCCAGTGAACTGAGCAATCCTGCGATGACAAACCCCCAACCAAACAAACGCATCCCGCGGGGCATGAAGAAACCCGCCGAATGCACCGAACACCCGTAGAGAACGAGCCATAGAGGCGGCAGTGCCACGGCGATCATGGCTCCCTCTTGATGGATATTTACCAGCGGTCCCACTACTGCGGTACCGGCGAACAGTGCGGGCATCAGGGCTGAGGCCACGCGGCGGGCCGGCGGTGTCCAGAAGGCTTCACCGGCAGCGAACGCCTGTCGGCGCATGAGCAAGAACGCGGTGCACGCCCCGGCCAGTCCCACAGCTAACCAGTAGAAGGCAAAGGATCGGGCATTATCCCGGATCACGAACGGGGCCGCGAGTCCTGCCAGGGTTCCGATCAGGCCTACCGACGTCATGGCCGGAGCTAAGGCGCGACGGTAGGTCGATGCTCGATCCATGAGGGTTCGGATAGTTTCGAGCTGTTCCCGGGCCGTGTTGTGGTCCACGTGGCCCACAGTCGGGGGCGGAAACCCCTCGTCAATACTGGAGTCAGTGAGTCCTCCTAATTCGGCAGAGGTGCTCGACACCGGGTTGTTGTAAATTGGCAGGTTTCCCTTGTGGGATGGACGAGCCTGTCCCTTGGGGGGATGGACGAGCCTGTCCCTTGGGGGGATGGACGAGCCTGTCCCTTGGGAGGGATGGACGAGCCTGTCCCTTGTGGGGGATGGACGAGCCTGTCCCTTGTGGGGGATGGACGAGCCTTGTGGGGGATGGACGAGCCTGTCCCTTGGGAGGGATGGACGAGCCTGTCCCTTGTGTTTGTTATTCCGAAGGGGTTCCCGAATCCGACCTTGACGGGAGGTGGTCAGGTTCCCTATATTTACCAACCGTAAGGAACTTTCCGTCGGCGTTAGTGCCGACATGCTTGAGTCGGTGAACAACCGGCTTTTTTGTTACCCCGGTTTCCGGGATTGGCTGACGACTATGAACGCGGAGATTTTGGCGGTTGTTGAGTTCTGGGAGAAGGAGAAGGGCATCCCCAAGGATGTTCTGCTCGGTGCTATCCAGGAATCCTTGATGCAGGCCGCCAAGAAGGCGGTCGGGCCGGCTCGTGACCTTCGGGTGTCCATCGATGGACGCTCCGGAGACATCAAAGCCTGGGCCAAGCTCGTGGTTGCCGAGAAGGTTCTCTCCAAGCACGACCAAATTACGATTTTCGATGCCCGGCGTGCCGGTCATCCCGATATTAAGGTGGGTGAGGAGATTGAAGTAGAGGTGACCCCGGCGGGTTTCGGTCGTATCGCCGCCCAATTCGCCAAACAGGCCATGATGGCCCAACTCCGCCGTGCGGAGAAGGCGATGGTTTACGATGAGTTCAAGGATCGGGTCGGCGAACTGGTTAATGGGACTGTGCGTCGTTTTGAACGCTCGGATGTGGTTCTAGACCTGGGTAAGTTCGAGGCCATCATGCCCAACCGAGAGCGCGTTCCAACCGAAGAATACCAGATCGGCGAACGAATCCGCTGCTACGTCAAAGCGGTCGAGCAGACCCCGAGGGGACCTGAGATTGTCCTTTCTCGTGCTGACCCGAATTTTGTTATTAAACTTTTTAAGGTTGAGGTCACTGAAATTGGGGACGGAACCATTGAGATCAAAGGAATTGCACGGGAACCGGGATTCCGAACCAAATTGGCTGTTTTCTCTCGGGATCCTAAGGTGGACCCAGTTGGGGCCTGCGTGGGTCTGCGTGGTCAGCGGGTGAAGAATATTGTCCGCGAGCTGAACAACGAGAAGGTCGATATCATCCCTTGGTCGCCTGACATCCGCAAATATGTCGAGAATGCTCTCGCGCCGGCCAAGTTGAAGTCTTTCGAGGTCGATGAGCATCGTAAGCGAGTGCTGGCGCTCACCTCACCGGACCAATTGTCTCTGGCAATAGGAAAGCGTGGTCAAAATGCGCGGCTGACATCTCGGTTGACCGGGTGGAGCATTGACATTGAAGCTGAAGCTTCAGTGTTGCCGGGTTTTGATCAAAAAGTGGCTAACGCCGTCCGGGAGTTTGCTTCTGTTCCAGGTATTACCGAGGAGCAGGCGCGGATTCTGGTGACAATTGGGTTCCATAGCCTAGAGGATGTGATCCAGCAGATCGGTATCGAAGATTTGCAGGGAATGGAAGGAATTGGCTCGGACGCCGAGCTGATTCTGGAAGCGATTCGGGGCGAATTGACCCGACGCGCTGCCGGTGGAGCTCCCCCTGAAGCCCACTGATCCCATTTGAGGGTCGGTTTTAATTGCCTGGACCGCCGACGGTCCAGGTAGCCGCGCGCCGCGCGGACCGGGGAACGTCGGTGGTGAAATAAAAAGCAGTATGCCCGTTCGCATTTACGAGATCGCCAAGAAGCTGAACCTTGAGAGCAAGTTTGTGCTCAACAAGGCCAAGGAGCTGGGCATAGCCGCAGCCAAGGTCCCGTCGAGTACTCTCGACAAGATCACCGCCGAGTTCCTTGAAGAGCAGTTGGCGCCATTGGCAAAGCCTTTTGAGCCTTCCAAGCCGATGGAGTTCACACCCGTGACCATCATCCATGCTCCCCCTCCGCCACCGGCGGCGGCCCCGGAACCGAAGCCCGAGCCGAAGCCCGAGCCGAAGCCCGAGCCGAAGCCCGAGCCGAAGCCCGAGCCGAAACCCGAGCCGAAGCCCGAGCCGAAACCCGAGCCGAAACCCGAGCCGAAACCCGAGCCGAAACCCGAGCTGAAACCGGAGCCGATTCACGAGCCGATTCTCCCGCCGTTGGTGGCTCGACAGACTGTGGCTCACAAGGTTGCCGTGGTAGAGAAGCCTCCGGTACCTACAACTCCCGCCTTGGCGCACGCCCCAGAAATCGTTGAGCCCGCGGTCCTGCTGCCGTCACCAACCCAAGAGGTTTCATCGTTTTCGGTGGTGACACCAGTCGTGGATGAAAAAAGTTCGATCGTGGTCCCCGAGATTCATCCGGAACGTTCTGTCCCGACAGCAGCCCCGCTTTCCGCTCCGGAGCAAACGCTGAACCCGATGCCGAGCCCAACGCCAAGCCCGACGCCGAGCCCAGCCCCAGCCCCTGTCCCACCCCCTGTCCAGACAGGTCAGTTAGTCGGTCGTATTGACCTGAGTCAGTTCGGTTATGGCGGTCGCACAACCCGCGGTGTCAGCACGCCGCCGCCCGCCCGCCCAGCGGCACCGCCCGTCCGCCCGGCGCCCCCGGTTGCCCGGGACGATCGTCGTGGTCCTCCGCCTCCTCAGCCAGGTCGTCCTGGTGGCTCGTCGTTCCCAGGTTCGTCTTACCAAGGTTCTTCCTATCAAGGATCCCGCCCGGGTCAGTACCAACGCCCGGGTCAGTTCGGTCGTCCCGGCCAGATGGGTGGACGTCCCGGTGTCGCCGCAGGACCCGGTCCCCGACCTGTCCCGGTTGCGGCCCGCCCTCAGTTCGCTGCCGACGCACCCTTAATTATTATGCGTCCGCCAATTTTGGTGCGTGAATTGGCCGAGCAGATGGGCAAGAAGCCCTTCCAGATTATTGGTGACCTCATGCAAATGGGGGTCTTTGCGACAGTGACCCAGACCATCGACGGTGAGGCGGCGGTCAAGATCTGTGCAAAGCACGGTATTCGGTTCGAGACTGAGAAACGCGACAAGGCGGCCCACTCCGTCAATGTTCCCAAGGAGGAGAAACTCGAACTCGACAGCGAGGACAAGCCTGAGACGCTCAAGTCGCGTCCCCCGGTGATTACCATCATGGGTCACGTGGACCACGGCAAGACCTCGCTCCTCGATGTCATCCGCAAGGCGAATGTCGCTTCAGGTGAGGCCGGTGGCATCACCCAGCATATAGGTGCCTACTCCATTCAGTATCCTCATCCCAACACGGGTAAACTAGAGAGCCTGACCTTCCTTGACACCCCGGGTCACGCCGCCTTCTCGGCCATGCGCGCTCGCGGAGCCAATGTCACTGACATTGTAATTCTGGTCGTGGCATCCAATGACGGTGTGATGCCCCAGACCTTAGAGGCTTTGGCGCACGCCAAGGCAGCCAAGGTTCCCATCATCGTCGCGGTCAACAAGTGCGACCATCCGAACTCCAACCCGATGAAGGTGCGCCAGCAGCTTCAGGACAAGGGATTGGTGCCAGACGATTGGGGTGGTGACACCTTGTTTGTGGAATGCTCAGCGATTACCAAGAAGGGGATCGACATCCTCATCGATTCCATCCTGCTTCAGGCTGAGTTGCTCGAACTCAAGGCCAATCCGGATCGCAATGCCAAGGGTAACGTTATTGAATCCGGCGTCGAGGCCGGTGGGTCGGTCGCTACGGTGCTCGTTCGCAAGGGAACGATGCGCATTGGCGACGTGATCATTTGCGGAGAGCACTACGGTAAGGTGCGCGCCATGATGAACGAAGAAGGGCTCCGCCTGAAGGAGGCCACACCGTCGGTGGCGGTTCGCGTTTTGGGGCTGAACGGAGTCCCGGATGCAGGGTCCGAGTTTAGCGTAGTGGAGAACGAGCGAGCCGCTCGCGATCTGGCTGAAGAACGATCCAATGCCCGTAGGAAGTCCGAGATGGACGGCGATCGTCGCAAGACCCGGACTTCGTTGTCTGATCTGTTTGGACGCATCGGCGACCTGACGGCGAAGGTGCTCAAGGTGATCGTCAAGGCCGACACCCAGGGATCGGTAGAGGCCATTGTCGGCGCGCTTCGCGAGATTAAATCCCAGAAGGTCTCGCTGGAGGTGGTGAACAGCGCTGTCGGCGCCATCAACGTGTCAGATGTCAATTTGGCTCGGGGTTCCAAAGCGGTTATCCTCGCCTTCCACACGCGCATCGACAACAACGCCGCCGAGGAAGCCAAGCATCACGCTGTCGAAATTCGTCTCTACGCAATTATCTATGAGTTGATTGATCAGGTGAAAGAAGCCATGGCGGGACTTCTGGATCCCCTTCTCAAAGATGTCATCGTCGGTCAGGCCGAGGTTCGCAATATTTTCGACCTATCCAAAGGCGGTCGCGTCGCTGGTTGTGCCGTCACCAACGGCCGTCTGGTCCGCGGCAAAATGCGTCTTCGCCGCCGAGGCAACTTGGTCTACGAGGGTGTTTCACTGACCCTCAAGCGCTTCCAGGACGAGGTGAACGAGGTTCGTTCGGGTATGGAGTGCGGTGTACGCCTGGATGGCTTCGATGACTATCAAGAAGGCGATATCATCGAGTGCTACTCCGTGGAGAAGATCGCTGCCAAACTCGAATAACGCATACTGCTGTGCCCTCCCATCTCCCACCGGCCCCGAGTCGGCGTATTCAGCGGGTGACCGAGCTTCTCAGGCGGGAAGTAAGCGAACTCCTGCGGCGTGAGTTGAATGTCGAGGAGGTGGGGCTTCTCTCGATTAATGAGGTGAAGGTGGCCCCAGACCTTAAGACGGCCACCGTGTTCGTCGGTTTTGTCGGCAACCGTCAGCAACGGTCCGCCGCGCCTGAGAAACTAGCCAAGCGAGCCAAGCACATACAAATGATGCTCGGTTCCCAGTTGAGTATGAAGTGGACGCCAGTCCTCAACTTCCTGCTCGATGAATCCGTTGAAAAGGGCAATCGGGTGATCGCCATTCTTGAAAGTCTTGAGAAAGGTAAGACTCCGGGTGCCTGATGCACCCGCAGACACCCCCTTTTACCAGCCATGCGTTCCTCAGAAATGCCCAAGGCGGTGGAGAATATCCTGGCTGCGATTGATGCGGCACAGGCGATTCTCGTCGTAGGACATATCCGTCCGGACGGTGACTGCATCGGCAGCCAGGTGGGCTTGGCGCTGGCCCTAGAGGGTGCAGGCAAGGATGTGACTGTTTGGAATCAGGATCCAGTGCCCGACAAGTTGCGCTTTCTCGATCCAGATAAGCGCGTGCGCAAGCCCACCTCGGGGCGGCGGTTCGATTTGGTGATCGCCACGGACTGTGCTGCCTTAGACCGGATGGGGCGGGTTACAGAATTTTTGCCAGACGGTGTGGTGCTCGTAAACATCGATCACCACTCTTCTAACACCCGCTATGGCAAACTGAATTGGGTTTCGCCGAGGGAGCCGAGCACGGGCGAGTTAATTTTCGATCTCTGCAAATGGGCCGGTTGGAAGGTGACCCAACCGATGGCGGATTGTTTGTTCACTGCTGTCAGCACGGACACCGGCAGTTTCCAGTACCCAAGCACCACCCCGGATACGCTTCGGACCGCCGCCGAGTTGGTGGAACGAGGGGCGGGTCTGGGTCGGATCTGTCAAGAGGTGTACCAGAGCTACCCTATGACGCGGGTTCGCCTCTTGCGCCACGTTTACACCCATTTCCGAGTGTCTGATGGCGGTCAGACCGCTTATTTCTGGCTCAAGAAGCGCGACTATGCACGAGCCGGAGCCTCGACTGAAGAAAGCGAAGGCTTGATCGACCACATCCGAGCCATTGATGGCGTGATTGTCGCGATGGTCTTCGAGGAAGTCAGCGATGAGGTTACCCGAGTGAGTTGGCGTTCCAAATTGGCCCGTATCGATGTTGCTTCCATTGCCCAGCGATTTGGTGGGGGCGGACACAAGGCCGCCGCCGGTGCGCGGATTGAGGGAAAGCCACTGGGAGTCCAACGCCGGGTCCTCAATGAAGTCCGCAAATCCCTCAAAGCGTCGGCCTGAGCACGACCTTCTTAGAGTGCTCTCCGACGGCTCCAATCCGTTCTGATCTCCAAGTTTTCGATGGCATTACCCACCCTCTCGCCCCTCGACGGGGCCCTGTTGGTCGACAAGCCCGCGACATGGACCTCCCATGACGTGGTCGCCAAACTGCGCAACCACTTCCGCCTGCCCAAGGTCGGTCACTGCGGTACGCTGGATCCCATGGCCACTGGCCTGCTCATCCTCGTGCTGGGTAAGGCGACGAAATATTCCGAGCGATTGATGTCTTCAGACAAGGTGTACGAGGGAGTGATGAGGTTCGGTGAAACCACCGATTCCTACGATGCCGACGGAGAATTGGTGGACTCCATGCCGGTGCCGCCCCTCTCGTTGGACGATATGAACGAGGCGGCGACGGCCTTCACTGGGGATATTCTCCAGACGCCGCCCATGGTGAGTGCGGTTAAGATCGGTGGTACGCCCTTGTACAAGTTGGCTCGCAAGGGTCTAGAGGTCGCCCGCCAAGCTCGACCTATCCATGTTTATACCTACCGGTTTGATGACTACGAGGAGCCCTTCGCCTATTTTCGGGTGAGCTGCACCAAGGGGACTTATATTCGCAGTTTGGCTCATGACCTCGGTCAGAAGCTGGGCTGTGGGGCTCACCTGACTCGGCTGCGTCGTATTACCAGCGGTCGGTTCGATGTGGCCGAAGCCGCACCGTTATCGGAGATTCTTCAGTGGGATCTTTCCGTTCTCGAGAAACACATCATCCCCTTCCTGAAGCTCAAATCTTACGAGTAGGCTTGCAGGCGGAGGGGTCGCTCCAGAATCCTCTGGCGTCATGCCCTCCGAAGGTTCTCTAACCTCTGTGGACTCTCGTGCCGTACCGGATTCCCGGCGGGCTTGGTTATTCCGGGGATTGGCCCTCATCGCGCCGGTACTTGTTTTGTTGGGTATCGAATGGGCCTTGAGGTCGGCTGGCCATTATCGGCCCACGGCTTTTTGGCTGGAGGCAGGGGACGGAAAGCTACGAGCCAATCCGGCCTTTGGTGCGACCTATGTTGGCGAAACCCAGGCCCGAATGCCTCGGCCGTTGACGATTCGCAGACAGAAGGAATCGGGAACGCTGCGGGTGCTGGTGTTGGGCGAGTCGGCAGCCCTCGGTGATCCAGAACCGGGATTTGGCATGCCGCGCTTCCTTCAGGCACAATTGGAAACGCGGTTTCCAGGTCGCAAGGTTGAGGTTCTCAACGCGGCGATCACGGCCCTGAATTCTCACGCGCTGCGTCGCATTGCTGCTGATTCCGCGCGGTTGGGAGCCGACGTTTGGGTGGTCTATCCGGGTAACAATGAGGTTCACGGTCCTTTTGGTCCGGCAAGCAATCCCCTCGGAAAAGCGCCGTCTCTGGCGGTCGTGCGCGCCGGATTACTGCTGCGCAGCACCGCCATCGGCCAGTGGATCTTCCGTATTCAAGAAGGGCAGGGTGAGGGGCTTTCGCTCGCACCGCGTTGGGCCGGTCTCGAAACCTTTTCCAAAAACCATTTGGCCGCGGAGGACCCTCGCCTGGATGTCGTGCGCGAATCGTACCGGCGTAACCTCACCGATTTGGTGCGCTTCGGGGTGGAGTCCGGAGCCCAAGTCCTCTTGGGGACGATGGCGGTGAACCTTTCCGATTGTCCGCCGTTCGGTTCGCTGCCACTGGAGGGGCCACCCCAGGTTCTTACTCAATGGAAAGACCTCTCCAATCGGGGGCGAGCTCAAGACGCGGCCGGTGACTGGTCGGGTGCCGTGGAAAGTTGGACCCAAGCCGTGGCCTTGGCCCCAAGCCATGCCGAGAGCCGATATCAGTTGGGTCTCGCCCGCCTCAATGCCGGCGATGCGGTCCGCGGAACCGTCGACCTCGAAGCAGCTCGTGATCTGGACACCCTCCGATTCCGGGCCGATTCCCATATCGTGGCCATCACCCGTGAAGTGGCCGTTGCTGCTGCCTCATCCCGAGTGCTGTTGGTGGATGCCGCCTTGGAACTCAAAGGGGAGGATCCACAGCGTCCGCCGGGTGCAGACCTGTTCTTTGAGCACGTCCACTTGAGGCCCGAGGGCAATGACCGCCTCGCCCGCTTGTTTGCCAAGGCCTTGGTGGCGCGATTGCCTGAGGGGACGGCGTCCTCGGCTCTCTGGGCGACCGAGGCTGCGTGCCGGACTCGCCTCGGCTGGAATCCGCACGCCGAAGTTCGGCTTTGGACCCAGATTCGGGCTCTGTGCCAGAAGCCGCCGTTTTCGTTCCAGAGTCACAAGGAGGCTCGGGACCGATTCTTGGATGACCGGTTGGCCGAAGCCAATGGCGGAGCCCGTAAGGCCGGGTTGGGTGGTTCCATTCAGGCATTGGAGTCGCTGGTCACTCAGTATCCAACGGACTGGCAATTGGCCGAGCAGTCGGCCCGACTCCTGCGTCAAGGGCGGCGATGGACTAACGCCATCGAGGCTTGGAAGCGAGTGGTCGAAGGGGCTCCGGACCATGTGGTGGCCTGGCATTTTCTGGGCGAAGCCCAGGCTCAGATCGGAGATCGCCGCGGCGCTCTCGAGTCCCAATCAAGGGCCTTGGCGCTGCGACCTGATTTTGTTGAGGCAGCCCTGGCTTTGGGTCAGTTGTACGGCGAGTCAGGTCGGTTCCAAGAATCTATCACGGTCTTTGACCAAAGCCTGAGACGGGATCCTCGAAATCTCGAAGCTCTGATTAACAAGGCGCTCACCCTAGAGGCGATGGGGCGTCGTGGGGAGTCCGTGCCTCTGCTGTCTCGCGCCATGACCGAACATCCTCAGTCCACGCTGCCGTGCGTGCGGTTGGGGGAATTGCTTTCGGCCCGCAAGGAGTACGCCGGTGCCGTTGCGGCCTTCGAGGAGGCGGCCCGACGTGAACCGGCCAATCTAGGAGTCCTCCAGCGCCTCGCTGGAGAACTGGGGCGAGCCGATCGGCCTGCCCAGGCGGAGGCCGTGCTGCGTCGTGCGGTGCAGGCAGATTCGCAAAATGTCTCGGTGCGGATCGATTTGGGCGTGGCCTTGGCGCGTCAAACTCGTTTCGCCGATGCGATCGTGGAGTTCGAAGCGGCGTTGCGCGCCCAGCCGGACAACGCCTCGGCTCGAACTTACTTGGAACGTGCCCGGACGATGCTTTCGGCCTCACCGCAATCCAACACCAACCGCAAACGCTAATGGGGTCCGTCCTTCGAGATTTTGTCCGCTTCCTGGGTCGGGAGAAGAAATGGTGGCTCGCACCCCTGATTCTCATCTTATTGCTGCTCGGAGCGGTGGTGGTCTTTTCTTCCAGTTCGGCAGTTGCGCCCTTCCTGTATCCGTTCCTCTGAGCCGCCAGTCCAAGGTCGATCCATGCACTACGTTCTGGGCATCTCGGGCCTCTACCACGATTCGGCCGCTGCGCTGTTGGGCGACGGTCGGATCTTGGCGGCGGTTCAGGAGGAACGCCTCTCCCGGCGCAAGAATGATGCCCGATTTCCCGAGCGGGCCATCCAGTCTTGCCTCGATCAAGCAGGCATCACGGCCGGTGACCTCGCTGCGGTGGCATTCTATGAGAAACCCATTCTGAAGTTCAGTCGGACTTTGGAGGTGTTTCTGGGCTGGGCCCCTCGAGGAGGGCGTGCTTTTGCTCGAGCCATCCCCGATTGGCTGGGTGGACGACTAGACCTGCGAGGCCGCATCCGATCCGCGCTACCCCACTTGCCGGCTGATTGCCCCATCTTGTTTACCACCCACCACGAAGCACATGCGGCCAGCGCGTTCTTCCCGTCCCCGTTTGCCGAGGCGGCCATCTTGACCGTTGACGGGGTTGGGGAGTGGGCCACGACCACCATTGCTCGCGGATCCGGGGCCACGATCGAGCCCTTGGAGGAGATTCAGTTTCCCCATTCTCTGGGCCTCCTGTATTCGGCCTTCACCGCCTATTGCGGATTCCGGGTTAATTCCGGGGAGTACAAGCTCATGGGCTTGGCGCCCTATGGGGAGCCCCGCTGGGTGGACACCCTTTTGGATCAAGTGCTGTTCCTGCATGACGACGGTTCCTATCGCCTCAACTTGGAGTATTTGGACCCTCTGGCCGAGGAGCACCTCACCAATGAGCGATTCCATCAGCGGTTTGGAGGGCCACCTCGAAGGCCTGAAGATCGCTTGGAACAGCGCCATCTCGACTTGGCTCGATCGATCCAGTGGGTGACCGAGCAGGCGATGTTGGGGTTGGCCCGTCGCGCTCAGAAACAAACCGGGGCCCGTCACCTGTGCCTCGCCGGAGGGGTGGCGCTTAATTGTGTGGCCAACGGTCGGTTGCTGCGGGAGGGGCCGTTCGAAGATCTTTGGATTCAACCCGCCGCTGGCGACGCCGGGGCCGCCCTGGGTGCGGCGTTGGCTGCCTGGCATGGGCCGTTGGAACGCGGCGGCATGGCTGCTCCACGGACCCCGCCCACTTCCGATGCCATGGGTGGGAGCTTTCTCGGTCCTGAAGAAACACCAGAGTTGGTGGAGTCGAGTTTGAAGCGATGGGATGCCGTCTGGGAGCGGTTGACTCCAGAGGTTCTCCAGGAGCGCGTTGTCCAGGCCTTGATCGAAGGGAAGGTGGTCGGTTGGGTACAAGGCCGCATGGAGTTTGGCCCGCGGGCCTTGGGGCATCGGTCGATTCTGGGTGATCCACGGAGCCCGGATATGCAGTCGCGAATGAACTTAAAGGTTAAATTTCGCGAGTCCTTCCGGCCGTTTGCACCGGCGGTGCTGGCAGAGAGAGCCGCCGAATACTTTGGGCTCCAGGGAGAGTCCCCCTACATGTTGTTGGTAGCCCCGGTGGCCGAGTCCCAACGCGTCCCATTGGCCCAGGAGGCCGAAGGGTTGGATCGATTGAAGCAAGTGCGGTCCACCTTGCCAGCCGTGACCCACGTGGATGGTTCGGCACGGGTCCAAACGGTGGACCCAGAACGCAACCCTCAGTTTTACGCATTGCTCAAGCACTTCGAGGCGAAGACCGGTTGCCCGGTGCTCATCAATACGTCTTTTAACGTTCGTGGCGAACCGGTGGTTGCCTCGACGGAGGATGCCTACCGGTGCTTCATTAACTCGCAGATCGATGTGCTCGCGGTGGGGCCCTGTTTTCTGGAGCGAGATCGACAACTCCACACCTCCTTGCCCCGAGGCTTCGAGGCCATCCCGGACTGAGCATGAACCCTCTTTCCATCGCCAGAAGCCTTCGCAACCGCTGTGTCATCGGGGCCTCGCTCTTGCCGCCGGTGGCCTTGCTGATGATCGCCGGCCGATGCGGATGGGTGCCGGTTTCGCCTCGAGCTTGCCTCGTAGCCATGCCTCTGGTGCTGGGGTTGGGCATGCTATTTCCTGGAGTCTTCGCATCGTGGCACCGCTGGATCTCGCGGGGACAGGCTTGGTTGGGCGGGCGATTGGTTTTTCTGCTGCTGGTCGGGGTGTATGGGTTAGTGGTGATCCCGCTGGCATTCCTCATGCGTGGGTTGGGCCAGCGACCGATCGATTTGTCGCGCTCGGGATCCAGTTGGGTCCGCTCCAAAGGCTACGGTTCTTTGCGTGATCCCTTCTGATAGACTTGTTTCTCATCCTCGACAGGAGTGGATTGCCTGTTGAAAGTTTAGGGGTTGCCTATGAAGACCTCCCTCTCTCTGGCCGTGGCGTGCACCGCCTTGGCTTCCGCCCCCTTTCTCCTAGCCCACGACACGGGATCGAAACCCCATGATCACGGCCCCTCACCCGTGCCTGTGATTTTTCAGGTCGAGAAGAAGGGGCCTGTGAAGGCTCCTGCGGCCCAGGACAAATCGGCCGTGTCACATGTTAGCGGTCAGGGTTTTTGGAAGTTCGCCCCGGTCACCACGGCGATGCCTGTCCCGGCCGAGGCTCAGCCCTTTGTGAAGGGCGCTCACGGTACGCTCATCGTCGATAGCGAGCGCGATGTGGTGTATTGGGGTCTGGAGAAGGTGGGTTGGATCGGCTTCAGCGATCGGCTGAAGAATTCCTGGATCGTGAAGGGGGACCCCGCGATCGCCTCAGGCAATTTGCATGGTGCGGATATTCTACCCCGCAAAGGGCAGCTTCCGCTGGTGATTGCTGCCGACAACGTCGAGGGCGAGATCCTGTTGTCCGATACGACCTTCCGTACGGTGGAAAAACTCAAGATTCCTGACGGAGGCCCCTATGCTGACAAGAAGGGCTGGGCTCCGACCGATGCGGCGTTCGCAGGCGACAAGACTCTTTGGGTCACCGATGGCTATGGTCGTCACTGGTTCATGGACGCTGATGCTAAGCCGATGAAGTACCGGGGCAATTTCTACGGTGGCGACAGCATGAGTCAGACGCCGCATGGCATCACCTTCGACCCCAAGCGTAACGAACTGTATGTCTCGGCCCGTCCGGAGGCTCAGGTGCACGAATGGTCGCTCAAGACGCGCAAATCGCTGGCGGTTCATCAGCTGCCCAAGGGGAGTGCGGCGTGCGACACCGATCTCTGGGGCGATTACTTGCTGGTGCCCTGCCTCACCGGCCCGAACAACACCCCGGGTCCGCTCTACATCATCAACCTCAAGACCAAGGCCGTGGTCAGCACCATTAAGCCCAAGGAAGACCTCGGTTATGGGTACGCTCAGCACATGCATGACGCGTGCTGGTACGTGGTCGGCAAGGGTCGCAGCGCCAAGGTGTACATCCTCTTCACCGCTTGGAATCCGGGTGGCGTGGGCGCTTTGGAGTTGGTCAATATCAAGGACTGACCCGTCCCGATTCCGACTGTCCTAAGACTTTGTCTGACCATGCGCGCCTACCACGATTTGCTCCGGATGGTTCTTGATCAGGGTAGTTTCAAGCCGGATCGGACGGGCACGGGCACGTACTCGGTTTTTGGGGCACAGACCCGTTTCCGGCTGTCCGACGGGTTTCCGTTGGTGACCACCAAGAAGGTTCACTTCAAGAGTGTCGCCTACGAATTGCTCTGGTTCCTTCGGGGTGACACCAACGTGCGATGGTTGCAGGAGCACGGGGTGAGCATCTGGAATGAGTGGGCCGATGCAGACGGAAACTTAGGTCGCGTGTACGGGGCCCAGTGGACCGATTGGCGCGGGGCTGATGGACGTTCGATTCATCAAATCGATCAGGTCGTCGCGCAAATTCGCAAGAACCCCGACAGTCGCCGGCTCATCGTCAGCGCCTGGAATCCCTCCGAGGTGGATTCCATGGCGCTGCCGCCGTGCCACACGCTTTTCCAGTTTTACGTCAGTGAGGGGAAGCTCAGTTGCCAGCTCTACCAGCGCAGTGCCGATTTGTTCTTGGGCGTGCCCTTCAATATTGCCAGTTACGCGCTCCTGACTCACATGGTGGCTCAGGTGACCGGGTTGAAGGTGGGCGATTTCGTGCACACCTTTGGGGACTTGCATCTCTATTCCAATCACCTCGAGCAAGTGAAGGAGCAACTGGCTCGCGAACCGCGCCCGTTGCCGACATTGACCCTGAATCCGGATCGCCGGGAACTACGGGAGTTCGCCTACGAAGACCTGGTCTTGTCGGGCTATGATCCGTATCCCGCCATCAAGGCGCCCGTTGCGGTCTGAGGGGTGTTCTATTTAAAAAGGCCCGTTGCCTGCGCAGGGGTCGGAGAATGCTTTTCTCGTTTTTGTTTGGTTTCATCGTTGTTGAACCTTTCCCATGAATCTTGAACTCAAGGACCGGGTAGTGCTGATCACCGGAGGTGCTGCAGGCATTGGTGAGGCCACCGTGCGGGCCTTTGCGGCCGAGGGTGCGATTGTTTGGTTTGCTGATCGGAACGCCGATCGAGGTCGAGCGTTGGCGGCGGAGGTGCCCCGGTCGGTCTTTGCTGAAGGAGATTTGGCCGATCCGATGTTTTGCTCGGAACTCATTTCCTCCGTGCTGCGGGAGGCGGGGCGTCTGGATGTCTTGGTCAACAACGCGGGTGTCAACGACAGCGTGTCCTTGAGTGGGTCCCCGACCGATTTCATGGCTTCGCTGCGGCGCAACTTGCTGCACGTGTTCGCCTTGGCTCATCATGCGCAGGAGGCTTTGTGCCAGTCCCGCGGGTGCATCTTAAACTTGAGTTCCAAGGTGGCAGAAACAGGGCAGGGCGGCACCTCCGGTTACGCAGCCGCCAAGGGGGCGGTGAATGCGCTCACTCGCGAATGGGCCGTGGCTCTGGCACCGCATGGGGTTCGGGTGAATGCCGTGATCCCGGCCGAATGCGACACGGACCAATACCAGCGCTGGTTCGCCTCACAGCCGGATCCGGAGGCGGCCCGCGGGACCATCGAGCGGATGGTTCCATTCGGGCGTCGATTGACCTCACCGGCCGAAATTGCTGCAACCTTGGTATTCTTGGCCTCTCCGCGAGCGGGCCATATCACGGGTCAATGGATTCATGTCGATGGCGGTTACACCCACCTGGACCGGGCCATGACCGGCGGCCACCCGGGATGGTGAGCCTCTTTGAGATTCTGCACGAAGATGCAGACTTGCTGGTGTTGCGCAAACCGGCGGGTTTGGTCTGCCATCCGACCAAGGGTGACGAATTTTCCAGCCTGGTGAGTCGGGTGCGGATTCATTTGAGCTTTGAGCCCCACATGATTCACCGCCTCGACCGGGAGACGGGCGGGGTGATGGTCTTCGCCAAGACGGATGAGGCCGGGGCCGAGTTGCGTGCGTTGTGGGCGGCCGGCTTGGTGACCAAGGAGTATGTGGCTTTGGTTCGTGGCCGGATGCCGCTGGGCGAGGGGGCCATTGATGCGCCTCTGGGGCGAGAGGTCTCCAGTTCGGTGGCCATCAAGGACTGTGTTCGGCCGGATGGCGCAGCCGCTCGGACTCGGTGGCGCTGCGAGAGGCACTTCGAGCGCCAGAAGGAGGTTTATTCGTGGGTCCGAGTCTGGTTGGACACAGGCCGGAAGCACCAAATACGCATCCACTTGTCGCATCTCGGCTATCCGATTTTAGGTGACAAAATCTACGGTGGAGACGAGCGGATCTACCTCGATTTTGTGGTCGGAAATCTTTCGGAGTCTCAACGAAAGTTTCTTCAGGTCCCGTTTCACGCCCTTCATGCGGAGCGGCTTTGGTTTCCTTGGAAGGGCTCAGAATTAGGGTTTGTGGCAACTCCGGAACCTTGGTTTTCCGAGACGGCTGCCGGCAAGGATGTGCCCTGGTTTGACGATCCCTATGCTCCGCCGGCGGAGTCGCGAACGTCCCGCCCCTCAGGTCCGTTCGTGCGGCCCTCAGCGGGCTCGGGCCCGTTGGTTCCAGGATTCAATTCCCAGGAGGGGTAAGGCGAAGGCGAAGGCCGCGTCTCGCTCGGGCGTATCAGCCCTCCGGAACACTTCGTAGATCGGCTTGCGGCGTTCAGGCGTCGCCACCGAACCTGGAGTGTGTGTCCAAAGTCCCAGGCGCAAGCCGCCTTCTTGGGCGTGGTCCACGTGGCGGTGGAGGATGAAAGCGTCGATACCCGGTTCGCCTGCAACCTGATGCCACGCGTAGCAATAGGCTGCCGCTTGCAGGGTCTCGCCCTCGGAGCCCTCCGGGGTGTGGAAGCCTTGCTCGCTGAGAATAACCCGTCGAGTGCGTCCCTGGAATTGGAGTTCGGGCTGCCCTAGAAACTTCCCGAGAGCCGCAATGTTTCGAAAGGTGATTCGCGGAGTGGTCTTCCAATCGGGTTGGGCGCTGGCATCCCGCCAGGACCGCGGATTGAAGAGGTCTTCGGGGTAGGGATGGAACGCCAGATGCCAGTCGTAGTCTCCGCCGGACCGGGCCGCCTTAGCGAAGTGTTCGAGGAAGGGTCGTCCCGGGAAGACTTGGCCCTCTCGACCGCCGGGATAGGCGATATTCCAGTGGTGTTCTAGGGAGAGGAACACTCGCCCTTGGACTGAGTGCCGGCGGACCGCCTGGTGGGTGAGTCGGACCGTTCGCTCGTAGTCCGTTGCAAATGCCTCAGAGGAAGTGAGGCCGAGGTTAGACCAGAACCAGTGCGAATTAACCTCGTTGCCGACGATCCAATTCCAGACCCGGCCATAACGACCGTCGGGCCTGCTCCAGCGTTCCGCCAGGAACTGGATGGAGGTCTCATACCAAGCTCGACCTTCCGGGGTGATGGTGTTGAAAGCGGACAAGTGATTCGGACACTGCGTGCTGTAAGCCGGGTGCAGCAGGATCCGTCGCAAATCCGGATCGGCGCTCTCGTAGTTGAGCAGGATTAACGAGACCACAATACCCCGCTCCGAAAGCGCCCGAATTTGTTGGTCCATGGCCTCCAGGTATCCTCGCTGGAAGTGGTGGGTTCGCCCCTCGCGGGTGATCGCCGGATTGTTGGTGTCACCCCGTGGATCGACGAGCTGACTTAGGTTGAAATTGAGCGCGGCATGGCGGATGCCCAAGGCGATCGCATCGTCCACCATCTGGACTTGAAGGCCCTTTTTGGAAGTGGGTTGAGGATAGGCTTCCGGATTGGCGTCGCCCGCCAACCGGAGACAGAGAGTGCAAACCCCGACGAGGAAGCCCAAAACCGAGATCCACCGGCAGTGACGGGTGGTCATGCTGCGGGCCGGAGGCGCTTGATGAGCACCTTGGATTTGCGGCCGCTGGCGTCGTACCGTTCCCGTCGGGCGGGGAGTAGATCGTTGGGACTTCCTTCCATAAAACCACCCTTGGAGATGAAGTAAGTGAAGGCTTGAGTGCTGAGGGTGACGAGTTCAGCCAACCCCTGCTCCCGGGCTCGCGCCTCAACGAACTGGATGAGTTTCGAGCCGATCCCCATGTTTTCGTGGCTGGGAGCCACGTACAGGAAGGCCAGTTCACCCTTGTTCTGTTCCGGGTATTGATGGAGAGCCACGCAAGCCACCGGGTTCCGGTCGATCTCGTACAGATAATAGTCGCCGACCTGTTTCTCGATGGAAGCGCGGGTGCGCTTGACCAGTTCCTCGGAGGCGACCGAGTCTTTTGTCAGGTTGAGGAGTGCGCGAATATCCTTCTTTAAGGCCCTTCGGATCTGTGTGTACTCGTTGGCATACACCAAAGTGCCGATGCCTTCGTTGCTGAAGACTTCGGCCAAGAGCCCTTCATCGACCTCACCATTGATGATGTGCACTCGCGGTACCCCCGCCTCACAGGCTGCGACTGCCTGGCGAGCCTTGGAAATTAGGTTGATGGGCCAGTCCGATGGGATCCGGCTGAGCATCTGCTTGAGTTCGCCTACGATCATCTGCCGGATCAATTGTCCGTCGCGGGTCAGCCCGTCGACCGTGGTCAGGAAGATAAGCTTGGTGGCCTTGAGGTGTTCGGCCAGGGCAAAAGCGATGGTGTCGGAATTCACCCGGTAGGTCTTTCCGTCGCCATCAAAGCCCAAGGGCGGAATGACGGGCACGATGCCTTGGGCCAGAAGGCTTTGGAGCATTTCGACATCGATCCGCTCCACCTTGCCGGTGAACTGATGGTCTACGCCGCCCACGATGCCGAGCGGATGGGCGATGACGGCATTGGTGGACACCGCGCGGAGATCGTTGGCGGACAACCCTTCGAGGATCTCGTGGGTGAGCCGGTTAGCGGCATTGAGAGAGAGTTGCAGGGTCTCCGCATCGGTGATGCCGGTGCCATCGAGATTGGAGGCCTTGACCCCACGCTCCACGGCCAGCGCCGCGATTTGCTTGGCAGCACCGTGCACGAGCAATATTCGGATGTTCAGCGAGCGGAGGACCGCGATGTCGAGCAGGAGGTTCGGGAAGTTGTCGTCGGTGACGATGGATCCATCGATGGCCAGGATGAAGACCTTTTCCCTGAAGCGTGGAATGTAGCGGAGGATTCCCCGCAGGTCGGTGGGTTTCACGTCGTATAGTCGAACCGGCCTGTTGGCCGATACCCAAAGAACAATCATGAGCACCGCCGCTGCAATGAAGAAATCAAGGAACCCTGGCTTTCGGTCATCCGTATTGGCCAGCAGATGAAGGAACGGTGTCGTTTTTGATTTTAACGGTTCTTCCTCCAGTCCTGTCCCCGTCTTTATTTCACCTCGATTTTTTCAGCCCATTTTTTAGACATCCCATCGAGTACGATCGAGTCAAGGACTGGGTCCGCCGGTGCGGTACACGGGTTGACTTATTTTAAGTCAGATGTTTCTGTAGAGACAGAAATGAAGTCGCTGAGTCAACTCTCCAATGCCGAGCGGCGTTTCATTCTTCATTGGGGAGAAATGGGGACTAAGTGGGGCATTAACCGGACGGTGGCCCAGGTTCATGCGCTGCTCTACTTGTCGCCGGAGCCGCTCAATGCCGAGCAAATTCAGGCAGTACTGGAAGTGGCCCGATCCAATGTGAGCACCAGCCTCAAGGAACTCCAAGGTTGGGGTATTGTCCGATTGGTCCACTTGCCGGGTGATCGGCGTGACCATTTTGAGAGCCTCAAGGATGTCTGGGAAATGTTCCGAATCGTTGTAGATGAGCGCAAACGGCGTGAGTTTGATCCCACCATGGCTGTCTTGCGGGAGTGCATTGCCGAGGCAGAAAAAGATGCGACCACCGGCGGCTACAGTGAGGATCGCCTGCGCGAGATGCACAATTTCCTGGCGACCACCGCCGGTTGGTACGCCACCTTTCGGGGGTGGCCCACCTCGGTCCTGAAGCGCTTCTTTGGTATGGGTGACAAGGCGCGTAAGCTGCTAGGACTGACCTCCGAATAATCCGGCTTATCCCAACGAAACCATTTCTGCCATGACCGAAAAAAACACTTCATTCTCGCGGCCGTCTAGGGCATGGGCTTTTTACGATCAGCACTGTCCGGTGTGCCGGGCGACGATCCGCCAATGGCGACGGGTGTTTGAATCTCGTCACATCGAGTTCGCGGCGCTGCAGTCTCCCTGGGTCCGAGACCGGTTGGGATTGGTATCTGGTGAACTTCCGGAGGAGATGAAACTGCTGACGCCCGACGGCCGAATTCTGGGAGGTCCCATCGCCATCGCTTGGATGTGCCGGCGTGTGGCCTGGCTCTGGCCTCTGGGTCTGCTCATGGTGGCCCCGGGTTTTTATGCCATGACCCGATGGGTTTACAAGTGGGTGGCCCGAAACCGCTATTGCCTGGGGGATGTGTGCGAATTACCCCCGATGGAAATCAGTCGGCGCCGTCACCTGGCGGCAACCACCTTCCTGGAAACTCCATGAAACCACTGTCCTGTATGCCCTGGGTGTTGAGCGTTGTGAACTTTCATTCCTGGGCTGAAGAGGAGTTGTTACAGGACTGAGGGGTTTTCCTTTTCCGTGACCAAACTCCCCAAGTTGCGAATATTCATTCAACGCGAGACATGGCCACTACCACTGAGACCCTCCATTTCGAGAATGCCCGGGCTGCCCTACAATTGCTCGGAGGCGATGAACGCAACCTTCACGCCCTCGAAGAGCAATTGAGCCTCAAGGCAACGGCTCGCGATGGGTGGATCCGGTTGGAGGGCGAGGCGGAAGACGTGGCGCGCGGAGTGAAATTATTCCAACTGCTGGAGGCGGCCCAAAAGGACGGATCCCCGGTGAAGGCCCGAGATTTCACCCACGCCCTACAGGTGGTGAAGAACGATGGACCTGCCGCCCTTCAGGCGCTCTTCCATCTCAAGATCAGCACCTCGCTCAAGAAGCCGGCCATCACGCCCAAGACCGTCGGCCAGCAGCGCTATGTCACGGCCATCCGGGAGCATGACATTACCTTTGGCATCGGCCCCGCAGGCACCGGCAAGACGTACTTGGCCATGGCCATGGCAGTGAACGCGCTAAAGGATGCTCGCGTTGGGCGCATCATTCTCACGCGACCCGCCGTCGAGGCCGGGGAAGCTCTAGGATTCCTTCCGGGCGACCTTTACCAAAAGCTCGATCCTTACCTACGTCCACTCCATGACGCGCTTCAGGACATGATGCCGGCGGAGGAAATTCAGAAGAACATGGAGCGGGGAGTCATCGAAATTGCCCCGCTGGCCTACATGCGTGGGCGCACTTTGAACCAAGCCTTCATCGTTCTCGATGAGGCGCAGAACACGACAACCGAACAAATGCTGATGTTCCTGACCCGCCTCGGTTTCGGTTCCAAGGTGGTCATTACTGGAGATCCCTCGCAAATCGATTTACCCCGCAGCAAGCGCAGTGGATTGGTGGAGGCCGAGTCGGCCCTGAAGGACGTCGAGGGCATTTCCCTGATTCGCTTCGAGAAGAAGGATGTCGTCCGGCATCCGCTGGTTCAGCGCATCGTCCATGCCTATGAACGGCATCGTGGAACCCATCAGGGATAGGGTTGCGCCGTGGGTGGTATTAAAGGTTCCGGCCGATGCTGAAGCCGACGATCAGCACCAATAGGACCACCCAGAGGCGGTGGATAGCCAACGGAGTGGGAAGACGCAGTCCGGTTCGCCGTTCAATGGCTAGAGCTAGGGCCGTCCATGCGGCCACCGGTAGCGAAGCGACCAGCAGTGGGTTGAGTCGCCAGGCCGACAGCAGTTCTCCGTGAAGGAGCGCATGAGTGGCCCTTAATCCCCCGCATCCCGGGCAGAGCAGTCCGGTCACTTGGTGAAACGTGCAGCGTGGAAAGAAAATCTGCCCCTGAGGTTCAAAGCGCCAGAGCAAGGCCAAGGCGAGCAGTGTTGCGGCGGCGAGAGCTGAAACAAGCGCCACGTTCCACCGGTTCGCCCCCAGTTGCAAAGCGGTTGGCTCCCCCGTGGACGGTGAAGTTGAGGGTGCGGGCTCCGGGGAGCCGGGCAACACGGGGGGCGCCGTCATGGTCCCTAAGGGCTTTGCGTGAGTGGACTCAGTGGAAGGATTTGCGGACTTCCGCATTGCTGAGGACGACCAGTGCCCAAATGCCGAAAGGCAGGCCGGTGCAGCAGCAACCGCTGAGGCAGGGGATCATGCCAACAATCACCCCGGCCATCACTAGGCCGTAGGAACGGCGATGGAGCATCTTAATGCCGGCCATCAGCGTCAGCACTGACAAGATCAGGGCCAGCAAGTTGAGCGGCAAATTGAAGGGCTCCATCGCCAACAGGTAGCTCTTGAGTAAGCCGGCCGCCTCGGGGGGTAAGCCCGGTGGGATTTCGGTGTTCTTGTTGGAACCCGACAACGTGGTGATGACCCCCGTCAGGGAAAGCAAAGCACCCAGAGCTCCGGTGGTGATGATGCCGATCGCCGGAACCTTAATCTTTTCGTCGATGACCGACTCGGAGATGCCCGGGGTTGATGGTCGAAAACCGCTGCCATAGGGCGATGCGTTGGCGGCGCTGACGGTTGTGGGTTCGGACGGCGGCGCTTCGGAAGCCGGAGGCGCCGCTCCAACCAAGACTTCTGCAAATTCCGGAAAATCTCCCAGAGTCTTCCACAACGATTCCCCGTCGGCCCGGGCTGGAGAAAACCGGTTCAGCCGGTTTTCGCTGATCCATTGGCGGAGTTGATCTGCCGAAACGGGTCCGTATTCCTTCTGATCGGCGCCTTGGATGTAGTACATGGCTGGTGTGGCGTGTGGTGAAACTTCTGAATTTCTCGGGTCTACAGTGGATTGAATGTCGCTTCAGTTCAATGGGTTGGAGGTCTTGAAGTGAGTTTTGATGAATCTCGGTATTGATAACGCAGGGCTACGAAGACGAAACCGATGGCCACCACGAAGAGCATCGCTGCGCACAGGTTGAAGAAGGCTGGCCCGGAGACATGCAGCACCTCGGTGCCATCGGCCAGGCGTTCCTTCACGTTGAGCCCGAAGACTTTTGCAATGGCCAGATTGCCCAAGGCGGTGGTCAGCAACCAGAAACTCATCATCGTGCTACGCATGGAGGCCGGTGCTTCCCGGAAGGCGAATTCTAGTCCGGTGTTGGAAACCAGCACCTCGCCCGCAGTGAGCACGATGTAGGGCAAGGTCTGCCACAGGACGCTCAACGTCTCGCCGCCAGACACGCGTTGGTCGATCACCGACACCATGAGGAAGGAGATGGCCGTTAGGAAAAGGCCCGCCCCCATGCGGCGCAGGGTGGTCACCCGAAGGCCCGACTTCTCGGTGACCGGGAAGAGCACGTAAGTAAAGATTGGGACCATGAGCATCACCAGCAGGGCGTTCATCGACTGCATTTGCTCCGCACCGATGCGGTCGCCGATGATGAAGCGCAGGACCGGTCCCACGATCGGGAATCCGAGTGTTCCTTCGCTGAAGATGTAAGGGGTCATCTTGTCACCCTGTAGGACCCAGGAGGTGCTGTTCTGGTCCCAAAGCGCCCAGAAGAAGGGGATTAACGCAAAGACCATGGCCACTTTGGTGGCAGCTTTGGCGGCATGAACTTGTTCGAACGAGTAGCGGTTTTCACACGCGCTCCAGAAGCCGGCTCCTTGTCGGCGACCGGCCGGATGGGTGAGGGCATGCCACAGCATTTCCCAGAAGCTGCCTCCCTTCGGTCCGGCCGGAGGGACGTGAATGTAATGCTTGCGGCCCATCCAGAACAGCAGTGTGGCCAGAGCCATGAAGATTCCCGGGACACCGAAAGCCCAGCCGTATCCATAGTCTTTGGCGACGCGAGGAATGACCAGGAACGAGAAGAAAGATCCGAAGTTAATACTCCAGTAGAATAGCCCGTAAGCCCTCTGGAGCAGGTGTCCTTGATTGGCGTGGAACTGATCACCAACGAAGGCCGAGACGCAGGGTTTGATGCCACCACCACCAAAGGAGATCAGCCCCAGACCTGCGTAGAGCAGCCAGAGCTTGTTCTCCTGCGTCTGCACCAGATCGGCCATTGCCAACACTCCGTGGCCAAGGCAGTAAAACAGGGAGATGAAGAGGATGGTCTTGTAGCGGCCCAAAACCCGGTCCGACAACCAGGCCCCGAAGAGCGGCATGAAATACACGCCGAAGACAAAGAGGTGAACGATTTCAGAGGCCTTTGAGGATCCCTGACCGAGGTGCTTGGCGATGTACAAGGTCAGGATGCTGCGCATCCCGTAGAAACTGAATCGTTCGCAGGCCTCGTTGCTGATGATGTACTTGATCTGCGGCGGGAACGAATCCGCAGAGGCGGAGCGGGTGGAAACCGTCGGGGAATCGGAAGACACCCCCACGGTTTAGCCAACGGTTCCACCAAGACCAAGCAGCGAGTGCACGGAACGAACGATTTTTCTTCTGAACTTTAACTGAGGATGAGGCCCCGGGGCCTCAAGCCTTGTCTTGGATCATTTCGCGGCGCGCACCGCCCAAGAACCGTTCAACGAACGTTGTCGTGTAGTGACCGCGACGGAAGTCGGGATCCTGAAGGATGGCCAACTCGAAGGGGATGGTCGTCTTGACTCCGGTGACCATGAACTCTCCGAGGGCCCGCGCCATTTTGTTGAGCGCGTCGGTTCGATCTTTGCCCACGGCAATGAGTTTCCCGATCATCGAGTCGTAGTAGGGCGGGATGGTGTAGCCCGCATACGCATGGGAATCGAGGCGGATTCCTGGCCCTCCCGGGGGGTAATACATCTCGATCCGTCCGGGGCTTGGGCGGAAGTCGTTGAAGGGATCCTCCGCATTAATCCGGCACTCGATGGCATGGCCTTTGAGGACCACATCGCTCTGGCTGATCGTGAGTTTCTCGCCGGCAGCGATGAGGATTTGCTGTTTCACCAAGTCTATGCCCGTGACCTCTTCGGTGATGGGGTGCTCGACTTGGATGCGCTTGTTGACCTCGAGGAAGTAGAAGTTGCCCGAGTCGTCGGCAATAAATTCAACGGTGCCGGCGTTGGAGTAATTAGCCATCTCGGCGATGGCTAGAGCTGCCTTACCCATCTTCTTGCGCAAATCCTTGAGGTCTTTTCGGTCGAGCAGTGGCGAGGGGGTCTCCTCGATGACCTTCTGGTTGCGGCGCTGGATGGAACAGTCCCGCTCACCCAAATGGATGATGTTGCCCCGGGTGTCGCCGAGGATCTGAAATTCGATGTGGTGCGGGTTCTCGATGAATTTTTCGATATATACCCCGGAATTGCCGAACGCCTTTTCGGCTTCCGTACGGGCCGTGTGATACCCCTTGATGAGCGATATATCATTGTGGGCGGCCCGCATGCCGCGGCCACCACCGCCGGCGATGGCCTTGATCATCACTGGATAGCCAATGCGCTTGGCCACCGTCAGTGCTTCTTGCTCGGTCTCGACCAAGCCATCCGAACCGGGAGGTGTTGGGACTTTGGCTCGCTTGGCCAGATCGCGGCTGCTGGACTTGTCGTGCAGCGCATTCATGGCCGCCGAGCGAGGTCCGATGAAGCGGATGTTGCAACTTTCGCAGACGTCGGCGAAGTGCGCGTTTTCGCTCAGGAAGCCATAACCGGGATGGATGGCGTCCACATCGGTGATCTCGGCGGCAGAGATAAGCCGGTCGATCCGGAGATAGCTGTCGGTCGAGGGGCCGTCTCCGATGCAGATGGCCTCGTCGGCAACCTGGACATGCATCGAGTTGGCGTCCGCCTTGGAATAGACGGCCACCGTTTTGATGTTCATCTCGCGGCAGGCGCGGATGATGCGCATGGCGATTTCACCACGGTTGGCGATCAGGATCTTTTCAAACATGACATGTACAGGAGCGTTCCGGTGCAAGGCTCGACAACGTCGAGTGTGCCCGAAATTAAGAATGGCTCAGAGCAGGCAGCCGGGTAGCCGCCGATTCAAAGCGGGCGAATCTTGAACAGAACCTGGCCGAACTCAACCGGTTTGCCGTTCTCTGCGACCATGGACGTGATGATGCCTCGGGCTTCGGCCTTGATCTCATTCATAACCTTCATGGCTTCCAAGATGCAGACGACGGTATCCGGTCCGACTTCGCTGCCGATCTCGACGTAGGGTGCCGCGTCCGGGGAAGGGGTGTTGTAGAAGGTTCCGACCATCGGGCTCTTAATTTCCGATTCAGCACCGGTTGAACTGGAGCTCTGAGCGTGTGTTGCCGGTACCGATGCAGCCGACTGACGAGCCAAAGCCGAATAGGCCGTCAACTCGGGGTCATCCACCGGGCCTCCCAACATCGGACCGGATCCGCCGATGGGGCGTTTGAGCTTAATCTTGAAGTCTTTCTCCTCGAGTTCGAACTCCGAGAGGGAGTTCTTCTTCATCAGGTCGATGATCGATTTGATTTCTTTCAGGTCCACAGTGCTTTTTGGGTTGGAGCCGTTCCAAGGGATCGGGCGGAACTCCTCAATATGATCTTACGTGCCGAACCGAAACTGCTTCGGAGGAACCTCCGTAAGTGACAGTTACGTGTCGCGATTGCCCAAGCTAGGGAGATTCAGCTTCTTAGGTCAAGACTCACTTCTCGTTCGTTTTCATGTCAACTTAAGTAAAAACGAAGGTTTACGCCAGATGGTTAACATTAACGGCCGCTTCCAGAGCCAGAATGTAGGACAAAGCACCGAATCCGCTGATTTGCCCGCGGCAGACCGGAGCGATCATCGAATGGTGCCGGAAGGACTCCCGGGCGTGGATGTTGGACAAGTGCAACTCGATGACTGGCAACTCAACGGCCGCGATGGCGTCGCGCAGGGCGATACTGGTGTGCGTGTAGGCGGCGGCATTCAGCGCGATAGCATGCACAGCCCCTTTGGCTTGCTGGATCCAGGTGACCAATTGCCCCTCATCATTGGTCTGGCGGAACTCCACCGATACTCCCAGGGCCTGGGCCCGCACCTGAACAGAGGCTTCGATACTGGCCAAGGTGTCCCGGCCGTAAATCTCCGGTTGGCGGGTTCCGAGCAGATTCAGGTTGGGACCATTGAGGAAGAGGATCTTCATCACGCTAAAACTCAGGTTAAGGATCCTCGGCCGAACTGCCAGACGGGAATTAGCCCTCCCAAGGAACTTCCGTTGCTGGTTACCGGCGTTGACCGACGTTGAGGGTCATAGTGCCTCCCAAGAAGCACCGGATGCGGGTTTCGACATATCCAAGTTCTCGTAGGGCGGCGTCCACTCCATGCTGAGCAGGGTAAGCCTTCAAGGAATCGAGAATGTAGCCGTGAGTGTCGCCGTCTCCGCAGAAAATACGCCCGAAGAGGGGGCAAATTCGCTCGAGATACTGGAAGTAGACCCATCGCCACGGCAGGAAGTCGGGTTTTCCGAAATCGAGGACGAGCAACCGTCCGCCCGGTTTGAGAACCCGGGTCAATTCCCGCAGTCCCCGCTGGAAGTCGGCGAGGTTGCGAAGGCCGTAGCTAATGGTCACCACGTCGAACGACCGGTCGGGGAAGGGGAGTTGGAGGGCGTCTCCTTGTTGGAAACAAACCGTGCCTGAACCGGTGGGCAAAGGATTCTGGGCCGCTCGCTCTGCGGCGACCGCGAGCATGGGGTGACTGAAATCGAAGCCGATAGTGTCGGCTCCGGTTCGGGCCAAGCGGAAGGTGACATCGCCGGTCCCGCAGCAAACGTCCAACGCGTGGTTTCCGGGTTGGAGGCCCGCCTCACCGACCATTTGCTGCTTCCAAAGCCGGTGCATTCCGAAGCTCTGGAGGTCGTTGATCACATCATATCGAGGAGCGATGGTGGCAAACAGATCCCCCACTTTTGGGGCGCGATCTGTGCCGGGGACGAAGAACTTGCTGGCCATAAGAGCTTGGGAGGGAGTCGGTTCAACGGCGTCGGCGATGAAACTCTTCGACTTGTTCTCGAGCTGTAACAGCCCGCCATGTGGCTCCGGTGGACAGCCGAATCTGGGCGGTTTGAGTCAGTTTTTGGAGGCGTTGTTGAAGTGCGTCGCGCTCTTCTTCGAGTTTTCGGACCCGCGTCTCCATCTTGGCCAAAGCCTTGGAGGTGTCCTTGACTACAACGGGTGTCTCCGGGGCTGGACCGGCCTTGAGGGCGAGGGTCAGGCGCTTTTCGAGGGCTGCCTTTTCACGGTCCAGTCGTTCGCGAAACTCGCGCTCTGTGGACAAGGCCGTTCGGAGTTCTGCCTCTCGGGAGGCTGCCTCCTTGAGGGATGCGCGAATCTTCCAAACCTCGGACCGCAGGGAGACCAGTTCTGTGGTGCGCACACTAGCGTTCACGGCCGTGGTATTGGTTGCAGCGGCGGTTGCGCTGGCCAGTTTGCGTTCCGTGGCGGCGAGTTCTGCTCGGACGGCCTCGCGTTCGGCCTTTTCGCTAGCCAAGGCTGTTTCGAGGGTTTTCACCGCGTCCGCACGCTGTTCAGCGCCTCGGGTGAGGTCGTTGATCTTGGTCTTGAGCGCCTGGTTGGACAGTTCCAGGTCGGTACGGGTCTGTTTCTCCTTGGCCAGCGTGCCTGCGATTAATTCAGCTTTGGCGAGAGTGTGTTCAGCATTGGCCTTGGCTAGGGCCAGGGAATTCTCCAGCTGTCGGATCTTCGCCATGCTTTCCTCGGAGGTGCGGGCTTGGAGTTCTGCTAGTTGCCGCTCCAGACCTGTTTTCTCGGAGGTCAGGGTTGAATTTCGTTTCTTGGACTCATCGAGACTGATCTGGATTTGCGCGAGTTTGGCAGCAAGATCAGCGACTTGTTTTCCGCGTTCAGTATCGGATTTCAGTTCGGTAACCTGTTGTTTGAGCGTCGAGTTCTCTTTTTGAAGGGTTTGTAGCGGTCCGGCCTGCAGGTTCTTCAGTTTGGTTTCGATATCCTGCTTTTGTTTTTCAATGCGCCCGGCCGCAACCTTCTGTTCCAGCAAACTCTTGTTGGCCTCGTCGAGGGCGGCTCGGGCCTCGTCGGCGACCACCTTGTCGACGAGATTGCGGCGCTCGGTTTGTTGTTGTTCTAAAGAGGCTAAAAGAACCTTGTTGGTGGTCTGCAGGGCGGTGATCCGTTCGATGGCCGATTGGAATTCACGCGGATCGACCGGGGCAGGTTGGGCGGAGAGGGCTTCGCGCAGTTTGGCTTCGAGCAATTGCTTGTCGCCTGAGAGACGCTGGATTTCGAGGTTTAGCTGCTCGAATTGGGCCACCACTTCGCCATTCGGAGCCAGGGCCACTGCGGGCGGGGCGTTGGAGGCGATGACTGCAGAAGTTGCGGGGTTGGTGGAGGGCTTATTGAATGCCTCAGGAGTTTTTTTAAGAGCCTCCAGGCGCTCGCCGACGTAGCGAATTCGATAGGCCACCACCCGTTCATTCCAAGTCGGATAATTTCGGCGGAGCACTTCCAAGCCCGACTGGGCCTCGGTGAATGCTTCGCGGGCCGAAGACCATTGCCCGGTTTCTCGATGGGCTTCGGCCTGTTGGATGAGGTTATAAATGCGGATGAACGCGTCATCCGCGCCGTCGGCGCAGAGTTGTGCCGTGCCGAGGCAAAGCCCCAAGAACAGGTGCGTGAGAAATCTCCGGAGACGGGTCATCTAGGGACAGGCTATCCCAGGATCCCACGACAAGCCAGAGGGACAGGATGGAAGCGGTTAGGGCAGAATTGGAGGGACATTGAGACCGACCGAAGGGGATCACTTCAGCTCACGGATGCGGATGTTGCGAAATTCAGAGGCATCGCCGTGGTCCTGAAGCAAAATGGGAGTCGCAAAGCGGGTGCCCCACTTCGGTTCGTTCTTGAACTTGCTGGCAGCCTTGGCAGCTGCCAGTTCGGGGGAACCGATCCGGTATTTCAGGACGCAATCGCCATTGAGCCAATGCTCAACGGAATCTCCGTGAACGAGAATGGCCGACTCGTTGATTTGTCCGGCCGGCTTGACCCGTGGCGACTGGGCCGGCAGGGCATCGTAGAGCGCGGCGGTCTGGCGTTTCGGGCCGAGCTTGGCGTCGGGATGGGCTGCATCGTCGATGAGTTGGTACTCATGGCCAATAGCTGCCTTACGGGCCTCGTCGATGAAGTACTTCACGCCGCTGTTGCCGCCCGTCGAGATCTTCCACTCGAAGCGCAGTTCAAAGTCAGTGAAGAGCCGGTCGGTAATGAGGTCGCCACCGCCTCCTTTTGCGACATGGGCTAGCCAGCCGTCCTTCACGATCCACCCGTGCTCCGGGAAGGTGGGTTTGCCAAACCCGCGCCAGCCCGCGGTGGACTTGCCGTCGAAGAGGGCGATCCACGGAATGGGTTTGCCGGTACCGGCATTCTTCGATGTGTCCGCACTCCAGGCTGGAGAGCCGAGGGACAGACACAGCAGGAGAGCGACGATGGGACGTGGGTTCATTCAGCAGACGCTGAACCGGCTCGGACTCCCGATGCAATACCGGAAAGAATCCGGGTCACCTTTCGGTTTCAGAACAGGGCTTTTTGGGCTGCGACGATGTCCTTGGCAATTTGAGCCTTGAGTGCCTCGAGGTGAGCGAACCGGCGTTCTGGACGCAGGAAGCTCACCAGTTCCACGGTCAAATCTTGGTCGTACAAATCGCCTTGAAATCCGATGAGGTGGCTCTCAAAGCGAAGCTGTGGTTGCGAGGACTGGAGTGTGGGGCGCAGTCCTAGATTCACCGCGGCCGGGAATTCGCCGCCGGCGTGGCGGGCTCGAGCGGCATAGACTCCAAAGGGAGGCAGTTCGAGTCCTGTCACGTCGATGTTGGCGGTGGGGAATCCGAGGGACTGACCGAGTTGGTCGCCGCGGACGACGGGGCCTGCGAGGCTGTAAGGACGGCCCAGGAGCTCGGCGACCAGACTGAGCTTTCCATCTCGCAGAGCGCTGCGGACGCGGGTGCTGCTCACGATTTCGGCTCCGATATGAATGGGAGCCATGGCATTCACTGAGAATCCCAGTTCTCGGCCCAGCGTGCGCAGGAGCGGAACATTCCCACTGCGGCCCTGACCAAACTGAAAGCCCTGGCCCACAGTGAAGCTTCTGAGCCCGCCGAAACCGTTCACCAATTCGCGCACAAATTCCTCGCCGCTCTTGTGGCTCATGGCTGTGTCAAAGCGCAGCACGAGGACGGCGTCGGTTCCCTGCGCATCGAGGGAAGCGATACGCTGGGCCAACGACTGCAGGAGTCGGGGGGCTTTATCGGGTCGGACAACAGCCAGGGGATGGGGATCGAAGGTGGCCACCACGGTCGCCGCGCCACGGGCCCGAGCGTCGATCTTGGCCTGTCGGACCACGTGTTGATGTCCGAGGTGGACACCGTCGAAGAGACCCAGGGCCAAGCAGACTCCGTGCGGGCCGAAGGGCTGAGGAGCGCTCAGGACGATCTCGGACATCAGTGAGCCACGTAGGGGGCCTTGGTTCCAAACTGCAAACTGGGGGCGGTCGCCGTGGGGCTGACATCGAAGGCGATCCAATGGCCATTGGCGGAATGGGAAGGAAATCCGCAGGCGATGGCAAATTCACCGGCCTCGTCGGCCACGAACTGGAAGGGCACGCCGGTCTTTCCAGTGGTGCCGCGCACGGGGTAAGGCGTTGAGGCACCTTTGAAGGCGGGTTCGCCCATCTGGAGTTTCTTCACCACGGGCTTTTCGACCACGATGGCGCTGTGCGGAACCGGGCTGTTGTTGGTGAACATCACCGACACGGTCCACCCCTGAGGGATGGTGTAGCGGGCGCCTCCCTTGGCAAATCCGTTAAAATTCATGCCGTAGTTCGCGGCATTGTAGGCCGAAATGACCACTAAGCGGGCGGTCTTGGGAGTCTTCGGATCCACCGAAAGGAACATGGATTCCTGAGGTTCCGCTGCCTTGGAGTCGCCGCTGGGCGTGCCGTGGTCATGGCCGGTGGGAGCAGTGGGCGCATCGGCGGCCTGAAGCATCGGACTCAGGGCGAGGGCACAGACTAGGGCGATTATCCGGAACATGGCGTTCAGTTGGTTGACGGCGATAAGATCTCAAAAAAGGCCCGGGGGCCAAGCCTGAGCTTTGCCCCCGGGTGACGGTTTTGGATAGGGAACCCGCGAGAAGGGGGTTGATTACTCCAATGGAGCCACTTCTGCGCCCGCCGGAACCTTGTCTGACGGCACGAGCATCCAGACCGCTCCGCGTTCATTCTGCGCCGGATCAGCCGGACCACCGTAGTTGGCCTTCGCGTCGGTCACGTAGAGGGTGCCGTCGGAACCTTGTCCGCCACCGGTGAACATCAGCTTGGTGTTGAGCAGTTCCTGCATTTGCCATTTGCCCTGGGCGTCGCGAGCCGTGCCCCAGAGCTTGCCTGAGCCCCAATCTCCGAAGAAGTAGGTGCCGTCCATCTGGGGGTACTTGGAGCCCCGGTACACACCGAAGCCAATGACGCAATTGCCCTGGTCCACATGGCTGTATTCGCAAATGGGGGCCTCACCCACGCGCGGGGCATCCTTGACTGCATCCAGGTCCGGCTTGCCGCTGGCATCTAGGGGCAGGGGGAACGGATGGGTGCCGCACATGAACTTCCAACCATAGTTTACGCCCGCCTTGCCATGGGGCTCGAAGTTGACCTCTTCGTAGTGATTCTGGCCGATGTCGGCGATGTACATGTCGCCGTTCTTCGGGTCGAACTGGAAGCTCCACGGATTGCGCAGGCCGTAGCTCCAGATCTCGGGCTTGGCGTTGGGGTGAATCTTGTTGAAGGCCTCCTCGGTCACACCGAAGAGCTTCATTTGCGAGGCGGGCGTGATGAACGGGTTGTCTTTCGGGATAGAATAACCGCGGTCCGGTTGGGATGGGTTGACATCAATGCGCAGGATCTTCGCCAGCCAGGTGCTCAGGTCTTGGCCGGCACCCAGCACATCCCCTTCCCAACCGCCGTCGCCGCTGCCGATGTACAAGTAGCCATCGGGGCCGAAGGCGATCTCGCCGCCGTTGTGATTGGCATAGGGGCGGGGCATTTGGAATACCACCCGGGCGGACTCGGGATCGGCCTTGTCGGGGTTGGTTTTGGAGACCTGATACTCGACGATGAATCCGGCGCCATTGAACCACATGTCGGAGTAATGGACGTAAAACTTGCCGTTTTCGGCGAATTTCGGATGAAACTCGAGGTCGTAGAGTCCTTGTTCGAGGAAGGAGCTGACCACCGTCTCATGGATGTCGAGGAAGGGCTTGTCCTGAACTTTGCCGTTCTTGATGAGTCGGACGATGCCGGTTCGCTCGCAGACAAACAGGCGGTTGTTGTCGCCCGGGGCTAAAGAGACACGGACCGGGTCCACGAAGCCGCCAGCGACCTTGACTAGGGACACCTTTACGGGCTTGGGGAGTTTACCGCCGGAGAGGGCAGTGTTGTGCTTGGGTTCAGCCGCCACCGTCGTCAGCGACAGCGCGGAGGCAAGCAGGAGTGGTGTGAGCAGTTTCATCGGTGAGTGTGTGATCCTGGGTTGATGAGTGAGGTTTGAGAAAGGTGGACAACGCGCTTACGGCTTGGCGGGTGTGATCGAGTTTGTCGATCCCGCCTGAGTGGGCTTAATAGGCATGCTGGCAGTGAAGAGGGGCATCGACTTTTGTATTGATCGGGCGACACCCCAAGAGAGCGGTGTGAGCACCAGAATCCAGGTGACGATGAACAAGAGACGTTGCATGACGTTCGAAAGTCAGGAGTGGGACGCCAGATGATGCTTTGGATGCACCGGTCGTACCAGCAAGTTGGCGATGAGTCCGATGAGCAGCAGTCCGCACATCAGGTATAGGGTGCTATTGTAGGCTTCGGCCGCGGGCACTCCGGCCTTCTTCTTTGCGGTGGAGATGTAGTTGATGAGTTGGGGGCCGACGATGGCGGCGAATGACCAGGCCGTGATCAGGCGGCCATGGATGGCTCCGACTTGATAGGTACCGAAGAGGTCTCGGAGATAGGCCGGAATGGTGGCAAAGCCGCCGCCGTACATGGAGATGATAAGAGCTGTGACCACCACGAAGAGGGATCGACTTCCGATCTTCTGAGTCCACGGAACGAGCGAATACAGCAGCGCGCCGAGTAGAAAGTAGATCGCGAACACAGTGCGTCGGCCGGTGAGGTCGGAGACGGAGGACCACAAGAAGCGCCCACCCATGTTGAAGAGCGATAACAAACCGGCGAACCCGCCGCCCACCGCGGCGCTGACGCCGAACAAGTCCTGACACATCAGTGAGGCTTGGCCTAAGATGCCGATGCCCGCGCTGACGTTCATGCACAGGACAATCCACAGCAGCCAGAACTGGGGCGTTTTCCAAGCCGTGTCCACCGAGACGGCCTTGCCGGGTCCCGCCTTGGATCCGGTGGCGGCGGGTTGCCAACCCTCGGGTTTCCAGTCGGCCGAGGGAACTCGAACGAGCCAGGCTCCAAAAAGCATCCAGGCCGCATAAAGTCCGGCCATGGTGAAGAACGTGGCAGCGACCCCTGGGTCGGTGGCCGTCTTGAAGAACGACATCAAGGTGACACCCAGAGGTGCACCGATGAGCGCGCCGCCGCCGAAGCCCATGATGGCCATTCCGGTGGCCATTCCGGGCCGATCTGGAAACCACTTTATCAGCGTGGAGACCGGAGCGATGTAGCCCAAGCCGAGCCCGATGCCGCCGATCACGCCGTATCCCAGATAGACGAGCCACAGCCAGTGCTGCTGTACCCCGATGCCCGCCAATACGAGTCCGGAACAGAAACAAGTAGCACTGGCGACCATCACCTTGCGGGGGCCGCTGCGCTCAACCCATTTGCCGAAGACGGCCGCAGAAAGCCCGAGCAAGACCAAGGCGATGGAATACACCCAGCCGATTTGCGGGATGGTCCAATCTCGCGTGGGGTCGTGGGCAGCGCCGCCGAGGAGTCGGCTCAAGGGTTCGTTGAAAACACTGAAACCGTAGACCTCGCCAATGCACATGTGTACGGCGATGGCTGCCGGCGGCACCAACCACCGCGAAAATCCCGGGCCCGCCACGGTGGCTTCGCGAGAAAGAAAATGGGGTGAGTGATCACTCATTGAGTCGGACGGGAGTGGTGAGATTGAGCGCCGATCTCGCCCGCGAGCCAAGCCAGAAAGCAACGGACAGCGATAGTCCGCAGAGCAACGGTTTAGTTTCCGTTGTTCGGCAACACACGCACGGTGAGGGCCGATGGGGCCTTGGGTGTGTGGTGCAATTGATGGAGCGCCTTGCGAAAGTCCGATGGCTGAGCTCGGGCGATGTTGGGTCGGCCGTTTCGGTGGGTCGGATTCTGAACCGCGTCGAGGCGCGACACAGTCGGGTAGGGTGCTGGACGGCGGTTGCCCTTTCGATCCATCCTGCGCTCATGTCCGACCCCGCCCATCCCTACCGGGACATTCATTCCGAGGCCTTCCTCCACCGTTTGATGCGGCGGCAGTTGGTCTTGTCCATCCTCTGCGCGAGTGCGTTTCTGGTGGCGTTGGTGGGGCTGCCGCTCCTGAATTATTTGACCCCGGAACTGATGGCCCACCGTGTCGCTGGCTTTACGCTGTCGTGGTTGGTGCTGGGGGTGTTGTTCTTCCCCTTTGTCTGGGCTATCGCCTGGGTGTTCATTCGTCGGTCCATTCGATTGGAGACTCAAGAGGTCGACGAGGTGCGGGGCGCTTCGAGCCGCACTGTGGGGCGCTGAAACTGGACACCCAATCCTCAGCTCATTCCCCCATGGATCTTCTCAAGGCCTTCCTCGATGTAGTGCTGCATTTGCAAGACCACTTGTTTGAACTGACCCGCAACCAAGGGGCTTGGGTTTATGGTATTCTCTTTTTAATTATCTTTGCCGAGACCGGACTGGTGCTCACTCCGGTGCTGCCTGGCGATTCACTGCTCTTTGCCGTGGGAGCGGTGGCAGCCAACCCGGCTTCGGGTCTCAATGTCTGGGTGGCCGGAGCCTTGATGATCGTGGCCGCCGTGATCGGGGATGCGGTGAATTATTCAGTGGGGCGATTCTCCGGAAATTACCTGACCGCGCGTTTCCCTAAAATTATTCGGCCTGAGTACCTCGAGAAGACTCATCACTTCTTCAAGGTTTATGGAGGCAAGACGGTGATCCTCGCACGTTTCATTCCCATCGTTCGAACCTTCGCCCCATTCGTGGCGGGTATGGGGGCGATGAACCGATCCCGTTTCATGTTTTTCAACGCCGTCGGCGCGGTGGCTTGGGTGGGGTTAATCCTCCCGGCGGGGTGGTTCTTGGGTCGCTTGGAGTTTGTGAAAAAGCGCTTCGAGGTAATTGTGCTCGGTATCATCTTTGTTTCGGTGCTGCCCGTGGTTTGGGAAGCCTGGAAAGCCCGTCGTCACAACTCCAACAAGTCCTGAACCATGGCGTGTTCCCCTGAAATTATTCACGAACTGATACGGATTCTCGGGCCAGAGTTGGTTCTGACCGCCGCCGAAGACCTGCTGGTCTACGCCTTCGACGGTACGGCCGCACTCACCCAACAACCGGGTTGCGTGGTTTTCGCCCGAGACACCGCCGACATCCAGGCCGTCTTGCGGTTGGCGCAACGGACCCAGACGCCGGTGGTCACGCGAGGGTCCGGGACAGGCCTCAGCGGGGGATCCTTGCCAGTACCGGGATGCATCGTCCTGTGCACGGTGCGTATGAACCGCATCTTGGAGGTGGACCCAGCCAACCTGACGCTCCTGACCGAGCCGGGGGCGACCACGTTGCAAATTGCCGAGGCCGCGGCCGCCGTTGGCCTATTCTATCCGCCGGATCCGGGGTCGATGAAAATCAGCACCATCGGAGGCAATGTGGCCGAGAATTCAGGGGGCTTGCGTGGGCTCAAATACGGCATCACCCGCAACTATGTGATGGGCCTCGAAGTGGTGCTGCCCGACGGAGAAATTCTTTTTACGGGCAACAAGTGCGTGAAGGACGTGGCCGGGTATTCGCTCAAGGATCTTTTCATCGGCAGCGAAGGGACCTTAGGGGTGATCACCCGGATCCTCTTGCGATTGATCCCGCAGCCGGCGGCTAAGCAAACCCTGGTGGCCACCTTCGACGCGATGGACGCCGCGGCTCAAACGGTGTCCGATATTATCGCCGCCAAGATTATTCCCTGCACTTTGGAATTTCTCGACCGCACCACCCTCCGCTGCGTGGAAGACTACGCCAAGATCGGGTTGCCTGATTGCGAGGCGCTGCTGTTGATGGAGACCGACGGGCATCCGGCTCAGGTGGCTGACGAGGCGGCGCGCATGGAGGAGATCGCCAAGGCCAACGGGTGTCTTGCGATTCGGCGGGCTGCCGACGAGGCCGAAGCCAATGCACTGGCCGGAGCCCGACGGTCGGCCTTCAGTGCGCTGGCTCGGGTAGCACCGACGACCATCCTGGAGGATGCGACCGTGCCTCGGAGCGAACTCGCCCGGATGATCCGCTTTGTGGATCAAGTGGCCAAGAAGCACCGGCTTCGCATCGGCACCTTCGGGCACATGGGCGATGGCAACTTGCATCCGACCTTTCTGACGGATGAGCGGAACACCGAAGAAATGCACCGGGTTCATTTGGCCTTCCGGGAAATTTTTGATGAGGCCATTCGCCTCGGAGGCACCATCACCGGCGAGCACGGCGTTGGAGTAGCCAAGAAGGAGTTTCTTCCGAAGTTCTTGGGCGATGCCTCCATGCGGGTGATGCGGGGTCTACGACGAGAACTCGATCCCCAGGGCATTCTCAACCCGGGCAAGATGTTCGACGTGGAATGAGTTCGGATCGAATCATCACCGATAAGGGGGCCGTTCCTTCTGTTGCTCGACAGCAAGCGCTTCTGACCTTGTTGGCCGATGAGGATTGCGGGGTGGTCGAGGCAATTCGAGAGCAGTTGACGCCGCGAGGACGCCCCCAGGCCTGGCTGAAGGCGCACCGGGTGCATCCGGACCCAGTGATCCGAGCCCGGGTCCGCGAGTTGTGGGACGCTCAGGCGCGGATGGATGCCGACCGGGAGTTTCTCGAATTCTGTGCGGGGCACGGCGAGCACTTCGACCTAGAGAAGGCCGTCTGGAAACTAGCCAAGACGCGAAATCCTGAGGCTCCCATCGAGGCTTACCAGGCCCAGTTGGATTGGTGGGCCCAGGCGGCAGAGCCCGCGGTGGAATTGGCTTCAGACGGAGGTGGGGTGATTTCCGCCCTCAATGCGGTACTCTTCGGGGAACAGGGTTTCCGGGGCGATACAGAGCACTATTTTGATCCGGAGAACAGCTATTTGGACCGGGTGATCGACCGTCGGCGGGGCATCCCTATCACGCTGTGTTGCCTCTATGAGTTCGTGGCCCGTCGACTCGGCCTCCCGGTGGTGGGCATTGGTATGCCGGGGCATTTTCTGTGTCGCTATCAGGATGCCCAGGGGGAGTGGCTAATCGATGCCTTCCATGGTGGGCGTCTGGTGACTCGATCGGAGGCCCGGCAACGATTGGCCCATTTTGCTCTGCCTGATTCCGACAGCGCCATCCTGCTGAAGCCCATTTCTCCCCGACGTTGCCTTCAGCGAATGATCGCCAACGTGCACGTGATCTATCAGGAACGCCGCGATGCGGTCGAATCACGGCGACTCCAGCAGTATCTATTGCTGCTTTCGAGGTGAGGACCGTTGAGTTGGGAACGGATTAATCGAGGCCGATGATGGCCGGGTTGCCGTAAAGCGTGAAGCTGCCCACCCGCTCAATGCGAAGATTGAGGAGCTGACCCTGATGTCGGGGTGATCCTTCGAAGACGGTGATCTTGTTGGTTCGGGTCCGGCCTTCGTAGCGCGCGGGGTTGCGATGGCTGGGGCCCTCCACCAATACCTCCACTATGCCGCCCACTAGGGCCTCGAACTTGGCCATCGCTATACGGTTGATCTCAGCTAGGAGCCGTTGATGGCGCTCCTCAATGACCTCTTCCGCCAACTGGTCAGGCATCTCGGCCGCCGGGGTATCC
The DNA here is from genome assembly GCA_903854475.1 of uncultured Verrucomicrobiota bacterium. Classification (GTDB taxonomy): domain Bacteria; phylum Verrucomicrobiota; class Verrucomicrobiia; order Limisphaerales; family UBA9464; genus SXXZ01. Next base: position 2,846 of record CAINWP010000317.1, on the reverse strand, counting down.
CGTCGCCGGCTGTACTTGAAGAGGAAGGCTTGATCGAACTGGACTTGCTGGCAGAGAGAGAGCGTCTCTTGGAAGTCTTCATCGGTTTCGCCAGGAAAGCCGACGATGATGTCCGTGCTTACCCCCATGTCGGGGCGGACGGCTCGAAGCTTCGCAATGATCTCTAGGAAGCGCTCCCGGGTGTATCCTCGGTGCATGAGCTTGAGCAGACGGTTAGATCCGCTTTGAACGGGCAAGTGCGCACTCTCCACCAGTTTCGGGAGGCGACCGTAGGCCTCCACAAGGTCGTCGCCGTAGCCCTTGGGGTGGGGCGAGGTGAAACGAATCCGTTCAATGCCCTCGATGGCATGGACTGCCTCGATGAGTTGGACGAAGGCGCTGCGGCCGTCCAGCACCGGGTACATCCGGCGGCCATAGCTGGTGACAATTTGGCCGAGCAAGGTGATCTCGCGGACCCCGCGGGAGGCCAGTTCTTGGCACTCGGCGACGATGTCTTCCATGGGGCGACTCCGCTCCTCACCCCGGGTGGAGGGTACGATGCAGAAAGTGCAGTGTTGGTTGCACCCTTGCATGATGCTGACAAAGGCAGTGACGGGTCGGGAATCGTTGCCGACACCGTGGCCGAGGTGCTCGCGGATGGCCGACTCGCTGCCGGGTTCATCGGCCGTGTCCACGACCTTGTCGCGCGAACCGGACAGCAGCGCATCGAGGTATTCCCCGGTTCGGTGGGTCTTCTGTGTCCCGAGGACGAGGTCGACACCGGGTAATTGGTCGATGAGTTCGCCCCCACGGCTCTGGGCCATGCAGCCCAAGAAGCCAAAGATCTTTTTGTTCCCGCGCTTGCGGTCTGCACCGATGACATTTTGCATCCGGCTCAAGGCCTTCTGTTCGGCCATGTCGCGAACGCTGCAAGTGTTGAGCAGGACGACGTCGGCCTCGCTCTCGGAGGAAGCCAGGGAGTAGCCGCGGGCCAAGAGTTGGACCGAGACAGCCTCGCTGTCCCGTTCGTTCATCTGGCAACCGTAGGTCTTAATGTAAACGCTGGGCATGGTTTCGAACGACGGTGGTAACGCTATCTCGTCGAGCTTCGGGATGCCACGAACAAGCGCGCATTCTCAGGCGGTCCAGTAAACCGCTGTTGGCCAACCGAATTGTTCCAGACTAGTGTTCCGCCAGATGGGAACCATTGGGGAAATGATCGAATTGCCCGGACTGAAAGTCACGGTGGACCGACTGCTCTACCAGCGTCTCCGGGCCGACCAGTCCGATAAGCCGCACTCGTTTATCTACTTTATTTCGATCCACAATCACTCTCCGGTTCCGGTGACCCTCCGTGGGCGCAAGTGGGTGGTGACTCACGAGGACGACACGGTGTTGGTGGTGGAGGGCGATGGCGTGGTCGGAGAGACGCCGTTGATCGAGCCGGGAGGAAAATTCAGCTACAACAGTCGGCACATTATCGGAACAAACTCCGCAGTGGCCGAGGGTTCCTACCTGGGAGTCGACGATACTGGGCGCTGCGTCGTGGTGCGAATCCCCCGTTTCCGTATGGAAGTCCCGGGGGCTAGCGAGTGCTGAATTCGGGGGCTGCCGAAGACTCTAGTTCAGCCGTCGGATCGAGAGTTCAAAATCCAATCGGCCACCTGAAGCCACCCATCGACGACGATCCCGGGATCCAGAGATGATCCTTCGGTGCGTTCCAGTTCGGCACCATAGCCCGTGCGCACCAGAAAACTCCGCCTCACTCCGGCATTCCAACCGGCCTCCAGGTCGATGCGTTTGTCGCCGACCATGTAGCTAGACGGGAGGTCGAGTTGAAATTCATCCCGGGCATCCCAGATTAATTGGGGCGAGGGTTTGCGCCCGCGGCTGGGTTGATCCGGGGCTTCAAAGGCCGAATAGAATTTTAGGAATTTGACGCCGGCCTGGGCCATTTCGGACTGGATATGGGCGTGGACCCGATCGACATCAGCCTCGGTGAAATAGCCCCGGCCAACACCGGATTGATTGGTTACCACGATCAGCGCAAACCCCGCGTCGCTCAAGCGCCTCAGGGCGGGGGCGGCCTCCGCAAAAAATTCGACCTCTTCGGGGCGGTGCAAGTAGTGCTTTTCGCGGATGAGCGTCCCGTCTCGATCGAGGAATATCGCGGGTCTCATGAAGATCAAGCGTGGGTGTCGAAGGTGGCCAGAAGCTCGGCCGGGCTGACAGTGGCTGTGCCCCGTTTGCCAACCACCACTCCAGCGGCGTGGTTGGAGAAGATGGTGGCCTCGACGGGCGAGGCGCCGGCCGCGATTGCTAGCGTGAAGGCTGCGATCACGGTGTCCCCGGCCCCGGAGACGTCAAAGACTTCGCGGGCGATTGTGGGGACATGGAAAGGGGGCTCGTTGCGTCGGCACAAGAGCATGCCCAATTCGCCCAGGGTGACGAGCAACAGGGCGGGCCGCAGGGTTTCCTGAAGTCGTCGAACGGCTTCCTGAAGCGGTGAGTCGGACATGGGATTGGATGCGCGGACCGAGTCTTCGACCCCAGCCAACTCGAAGACTTCCTTGCGATTGGGAGTGATCAAGGAAAGCCCGCGCAAGTTGAGTTGATGGACGGGCTTGGGATCGACGCTCAGCCAGCAACCCGCTTCTTTGCAGCGATCCCGGATCCCGTCGAGGAGCGCCTGGGTGACCACGCCCTTGCCGTAGTCGCCCACCACGACACCAGCGATTTTTGGAAGGGCTCTCTCGAGCTTGGTCAACAGCGTCCGCGTAGTTGCTTCATCGATCTCTCCACGGGTTTCCCGGTCGAGTCGAACGATTTGTTGCTGCCCTGCAACGATCCGCATCTTGGTGGTGGTG
>CAINWP010000316.1 GCA_903854475.1 uncultured Verrucomicrobiota bacterium | reverse complement strand
GCTCGGCTCGATGAAAAGAATCTCGCGGATGCCTGGGGCCGCGAACGTTCGGACAAGATGGACTTGAGCCGCGAAGATGCGGCCGATGATTTGGAACTCAACGAGATCATCTGGCGTTCAGTCCGGGGTGCCCAGTCCTCCATGCCCTCGCCGGTGCGCGCTGGATTCGTTTTGGCTGAAGGGATGGATGACGACGATGAGGACGATAAACCTAAAGCGAAACGCCCCTGAGTCTCCCAATCCATGGGTTTTTATTGAGGTCTGAGTTTTGGGTTTTCGACGTTTGGGTAGGTGGGGAACCTTCTGGATGATTCAGTCTTGGCCCCTCGGCTGATGGCAGTGGGTGGGTGAAATTCTAGCGGTTCGCTGTTTCGAACGGATGGCCAAGCGAGCGACGGGCCAAGAGGGCAACCGCCGCCTTGCCGCTCCCGCCGCCTGTTGCTAACCATTTGGAATGGCTCGGGTGACCGAACACACATCCAACGAGGTAGCGACCGCAGTGGCGGCACCTCCGGCACTCATCGAGAGGGCCAGCGAATTGATTCGCGCTCACCCGGAGTGCTTTTGGTTTCGACATCCCGAGGCCCGCATCCGTCATCTGGAGGACATTCGGTTGGTGGTGGAGCATTTGCGGGAATACGGCGATCGCCGCGCTTGGTGGGCGGCCCAGGAGTTGCACAAATGCCTCTCACCGCTCTCCAAAAAGACGTCCTAGCCAGTCTACTTCTGGAGCTTTGGGAGCCTTGATGGGCTGCCCATCCGACTCTCAAATCTGCCAATCGATGGCGGCGATGGTGCGGTCTTTCTTGGCGGTGACCTTCAGGCGATGGTCGTCCATGAGCACCAGCGACTCAAGCGGCACGCTTTGCATGAGGAAGACATTGGCTCCGATGGTGCTGCCGGCGCCGATCACCGTGTCGCCGCCCACGATCGTGGCGTTGGCGTAAATGGTGACCCGGTCTTCGATGGTTGGGTGCCGCTTTTGTCCGCGGAGCGCCTGGCCGGCGGCCAATGAGCGGGCCACGAGACCCACGCCTTGGTAGAGCTTCACGCGGTTGCCGATGACGGCGGTCTCGCCGATCACCGCGCCGGTGCAATGGTCGACGAAGAAATGATCTCCGATGCGGGCACCCGGGTGGATGTCCATGCCGGTCCGGCTGTGGGACCACTCGGCCATGATGCGCGGCAGGAAGGGCACGTGGCGCAGGTACAAGGCGTGGGCCAATCGGTGCACCGCGACGGCCTCGACGAACGGGTAGGCCACGATGATTTCCTCGCGGTTGGCCGCGGCGGGATCGCCTGAGAAGGCGGCCTCGACGTCCGTGGTCAGGATCTCCCGGATGGCGGGCAGTTCCCTGAGGAATTCGCTGACCAGGTGATGGGCCATGGGCCGCGGGTCGGACTTAGCGGTGACCTTTTCGTTGGCGCGGTCAGCGCAGCGCAGGGCCTTGTAGAGTTCGTCTTCTAATCGGCCAGCGATACTGTCGAGGAGCAGCGCCGTCTCGGCCTTCAACTCGGAGCTGTGGATGATGTGGTCGTCGAAGAAGCCCGGAAACACCAGCCGGAGCAGGTCGCGGGTGATGTCGGCGACGGAGGCCTTGGAGGGCAGGTTGATCCCGTCCAGATGGTTG
>CAINWP010000315.1 GCA_903854475.1 uncultured Verrucomicrobiota bacterium | reverse complement strand
GTGCTCGCCGTCTAGAGTGCTAGCCAAGGAGACTGGCTCTTCAATGCCATGTTCGCCGGAGCGGCGCTTTCGGAGAAATCGCCCTACCTCGGAGGTGCTCAGGTAAGGCCGGGCATCGTTCCGGATTAGGGTGTTATCGCCGCCAATTGTCCGCAGCCGGCGGCGATATCGATGCCTCGCCGCTGGCGCACCGTGCTGGGTAGTCCGTAGGTGAGCAGAATATCCTGGAAGGCCCGTGCCGCGGCCCCGCCCGTGGGTTGGCCCGCGTAGCCCTCGGTGGGGTTGAGCGGGATGAGGTTCACTTGCGACGGGATGTTCTGGAGCAAGCGCCCGAGGGCATGGGCGTGATCTGTGCCGTCATTGCGGCCTTCGATGAGCGTCCACTCGAAGAAGATCCGGCAGCCGAGCGTGGTGGTGTGCTCGCGGCAGGCGTCGATGAGTTCGTCGAGCGGCCACTTGCGGGCCACCGGGATCAGGGTCGCGCGTTCGGCTTGAGTGGCTCCGTGCAGCGAAACCGCCAGACGCACCGGTTGGCGTTCGGCCGTCAATCGACGTATCCCCGGTACCACGCCCACGGTGGACACGGTGATCTTGTCGGCACCCAGCGACAGACCGGCCGAGTCCCGCAAGATGGTGATGGCCTGCATCACCGCGTCGTAGTTGTGCAGTGGTTCGCCCATACCCATGAACACGATGTTGCGCAGCCGTTCATGCCGATGGAACACGGAGGCGTGCCGCGGGTTGGCTAGGGCCGGGACTGTGGACTCCGGTTGGTCCGAGCGGGGAGCTGTCTCGCGCAACACCTGGTCTACGTGCAGCACCTGGCCGACGATCTCCCCGGCGGTGAGGTGGCGAGTGTAGCCGCGCTGCCCGGTGGCGCAGAACACGCAGCCCATGGCGCAGCCGACTTGCGAACTCACGCAGGCGGTGGTCCGGCCGCTGTAGCGCATGAGCACCGTCTCGATCACTTCGCCATCGGGCAGCCCGAGCAGGTACTTGCGGGTGAATCCGTCGGAGGAGCGGGTTTCCCGGATCACCGGGGGGAAGTGCAGGCGATGGTCGCGCAGTACTCGCTCTACGAAGCGCGGCGGCAATCGGTCCGAAGTCTGGAACTCGCGCAGGCCAGCCTGATAGAGTTGGTACCAAAGCGTGCTGGCGTGCACTTCGGCGAACCCCCAGGCCTTGGCGGTGTTCTTCCACTCCGCGCGGGTCAGTCCCAGAACCTCTGCCGGGGTAGCGGACCGTTGGATCTCAATATTGAATGGGGCCTCGGCCTCGGACATCGGCCTCGAGCCTAGGCCAATGGCTTGCGCGGCGGAAGGACTTGGATGACGAGTGCATGCTTTCGGGGTGCCGATAAAAAGCAGGCTGAAGCAGGCTGATCCGTCGGGTTTTCGCTGCACGAGGACCTTATCGTTCCGGCTAAGGCGGACGAGGAGGCGTTCATGGGACTTATGACCGGGAGCCCCATCGTTGAGGAATGGGCGATGGCCAAAGGATTCATCGGGTAAAAACGTCGAAATATTGGAGTGAACAAAAATTGAGTTTTCTAAAGTGATAGATTAAAAAACTCAAATGAAGCACGTCCCAAGGAAACTAGAGTCCTCGGTGATTACCGCGGCTAAAAACTTCCCGGCCGTCGTGCTTACCGGGCCGAGGCGAACGGGCAAGACCTGGTTGTTGAAGCACTTGTTCCCAAAGGGTAGTTATCACTTGTTCGAAGACCCGGATGTCATCGCCCGCTTTCGTAGCGACCCGCAGGGATTCCTCGATGGGTTGAGGCTCCCGGCGATCCTGGACGAGATTCAGAACACCCCCGAGGTGTTCGACCACATCCGTAGTCGCATCGACCGCGATCCGCGCCGTGTGGGGCGCTGGTTTCTGACCGGTTCCCAAGAGTCTGGCCTGATGGCCAATGTGACGGAGTCCATGGCCGGTCGAGCCGCCGTCATGCAATTGCTGCCGCTCTCGGCCGCCGAATCCCCGAAGGTAACGCTGCTCAGTGGCGGTTATCCAGAGGCCGTGGCTCGTCCAAAGGCGGCACGGTTGTGGTTCAGCAGCTATTTGCAGACCTATCTGGAGCGCGATGTCCGGCAGATTAGTGCGGTGCATGATCTGGCGATGTTCCGCCGTTTCTTCGCGTTGCTCGCTAGCCGTCACGGTCAGGTGCTCAACAAAACCGACCTAGCAGCCCCCCTGGGCATGAGCGTTCCCGGGATCGGACGTTGGCTGGATATCCTCGAAGCCACGGCCCAGATCCTGATCGTGCCGCCGTATTTCGAGAATCTGGGCAAGAGGATCGTCAAGTCTCCGAAAGTCTACATCGCCGACTCCGGACTCGCCTGCCACTTGCTGGGCATCGAGACGGAGGCGGAGCTCGAGAAGTCACCGTTTTTAGGAGCGCTGTTCGAGGGGTTCCTCGCAGCGGAGATCGTCAAGGCGCAGGTGCATTCGGGCGGACGGCGGGAGCTGTATTACTTTCGCGATCAACAGGGGTTGGAGGTCGACTTCGTTGTGCCCGGTCCCAATGCGTCGGTGACACTGGTGGAGGCCAAGGCATCCCGCACGGTCACCCCGGATATGGCCGTGCCCATGCAACGGCTGGCCGCAGCCTGGGCGAAACAGCCAGGCCGACGCGGGACGGTTCAGTGCGTGGTGGTGCATCGACCTCAGCGCAGCGTCCCCAGGTCCCACGCCTTGGCTCCCAATGTGGCGGCGATTCCCTGGCCCGAATGGGTGGCCGCTGGTCTGAAGGTGCCGGGTCATGCCACCCATCGGGACCCCATCGACTGATTGCAAGGTCTGGCCACAGGATTTGCACTCCGTGGCTGCCGCGGGAGCCGAGTTGAAATGATCAGCAAGGCCGGGCACATTGACCGAGATATGCGAATCCCGGGCGACGATACGGATCGGCCGTGGCGGAAATCCCGCCTCGCGGCGCGCATTCTGTTTCGCAAGGAGGCCGGCCGCATGACGGCCCGTGACCAGCGCATCGGTCGACGGCTCGCCCAAGATCCGGAAGTCACCAACCGCTTGATCCAACAGGGGATCTATTCCATCCGATATCAGGGACGCCGCATTGGAGACCGCAAACATGAGTTCGACCAAAACCTGGGACTGGTGGCGCGGTGACGTGGATTGGAGCACGCCGGCCGGGCGGTTGCTCCGCACCGCTCCAACTCACGCTGAACCGCACATGGACTAGTGCGGATGTGAATTTTTTTCCGACGATGACGAAGACCATCACGAGCGGATCCGACGCCTCGGTCTCGGCAAAGGGCAGGCCGACTTGTACCTGAAACCCGGCTACCGCCTCAGCTTTCGTACCACTCCGTTGATGGCCGAGCGGGCGAAGAACGTGTCTTTGGGTCAGGTCACGGTGACTATCCCGCACCCTCTCGACATCCTGATTGCCAAATTGGCTCGCCTCGATGCCAAGGACCTCTTGGCCTTCCGGCGAGTCATCGACCTGACCGGGCACCCCACCCGAGAAGAACTGCTGCAGGAATTGAGGAACGCCGTGGACCTGTTCCGGCCGGCGTTCGACGACGAGTCTCCCAACTTGTATCCCGGCAATTCGCTGCGTCTGTGGCGTGAACTGTGGCAAGCCCCCTTGGATGTCGGACAGGACATCGTGGCCCCGGCCTTGGCCCGCCGTCGCGCCGGTTATGGTGATCCGCCCCCGGACTACCGGCGGTCCTTGGTCGACGGACTGGGGACTTCGGAGTCTCGAAGTTGAGGCCGCGTCGGGAACCTGTTGCGACGGAAGTAAGTGGGTTGACGGAATGCCGGCTCTATGCAGCGCATCAATTTCCGCTCCAGCGGCTGCGTCGGGTGGGCGGCACGGCCGGGTCGATGATCTGACTTTGGGCTTGGGTAGATAAGAATGTCACCGCATCGGCCCGAACGGCGGTTTCCAGCATGGCCTCATAGACTTTGATGTGGATGGTGGCCAAGACGCCGTCGAGGCTGTCGGTGATCGAGTGGGAGAGCTTCTGTTTGGCTTCAGCCAATTCTTTGGCAATTCTCAGGGTCGATTCGCGCCTGGCTATAACGTTTGCATGCTGTGCACTCCTGTCCCTGTCGACCGCGAGTGAGGCCAGCGAGTCGGCCAGGGCGGCGGCCAGTTTCGGATCTTCGCTCGCCACTTGGATCTCCAGGATTCCGGTTCTGCGGAATTCCGAAACCCGGATCCGGTCCGTGAGGCGATCGACGCAGGCAGCCGGGTCCAACGACCATCGCTTTGGCAATTCGTGGATCTCCGATACGGAGGTCAGGCTTGCCGGAGATTGGATCGCCTGCATGGCCGTCATCAGGGAATAGGTATCTTGCGGTTCCATTTGCAGTCTCAGTCGGGCTGTCGCGACGTAAAGGCGGGGGCCGAGGACGAGGGAAACCAGGGCGATTCCGAGGCCGACTGCCATCAGGACGAGGGTCCTCCGAACCCAGCCTTTGCGGGAGGCGGTGGTCCCCGTGGATCCGGGCGGCCGGCCTTGCAGCAGGCGTCGGACACGGGAGGCCACGGAGCCGTCGGTGGCGGCCAGTGCGAGGGGTTCGGCGGATTGCATTCGCTCGGCCAACGTCACCAGGGCTTCGGCCAGGGAGTGGCCTTCGCCTTGGGCCTCGATGACCCGGTCGTCGCAGCGATGCTCGCGCTCGCGGCGGATTTGTTCCGAGACCCACCACACGGCCGGATGGTAGAAGAGCAGTGTCTCGACCGCGCGCTGCAGCAGGTGGATGAGCGGATCCCGCCCGTGCACGTGGGCCAACTCATGCAACAGCAGCGCCTCGATTTGCAGGCCTGGCAGACTTTGGAGCATTCCAAGCGGCAGCACGAGCATCGGCCGGAACCACCCGACGATGAGCGGCCCGTGGACGCGGGGTGACTCCCGCAGGGGTACCGGGCTTCGAAGGCCCAGTCGCCGACCTAGGGAGTCGCAGCACTCCTGCCACTCTGAGGGTGCGGGCGAAGTCTCGCGGGTGGCCCATCGATGCAGCCGCCACGCGCCGCCTAGCAGGCGCAGTGCAGAAACCGCCACGCCCAAAATCCAGAGCGCGGTGATCCAAGGCATCCACGGCAGGAGCGACGCGGGAAGGGTCGCGGAGCCCGGAGCGATGGTCTCGGCAGAACCGGTGGCCAAGACAGACACGGTCGCGGACTGTGCCGGTGCCACCACTGCTGCGGATGACGCGATGGAGGGACCAGTGGAGCCCAGCACCCAGAACGTCACCAGTGGCGCGATCGCCATCAGGGCCAGGGTGGTGCAGGCCAGGGCGTGGCGATCGGAGGCAGAGGCGTTGCGGAGCCGGCGCTGAGTCACGGCGAGTCCGGCGGCCAGCAAGGCCCCTTGCCAGAGGAAATGCAGCAGGGCCTGGGCGGCGGGGATCATCCAGGGGGCCGACAGGTCGGATGGGAATGGGTTCATGGGCGTCGGGTGTCGAGGGTGTTGAGGAGTTTCCTCAGTTCGGTGAGTTCTTCACGGGAGGGCTTGCTGCCGGAGAGGGCCTGCAGCACCAGCTTCTGGACGGACCCGCCGAACGCGCGGTCGAGCAGGTCGTCCACCAGCTGCCGTTGGGTCTTTTCCTCGGGCTGCGACGGGGCAAAGACGTGGCTTTGTTGCGAGTCGTCCCGTGTGACCAAGCCCTTCTCGGTCATGATCTGCAGCAGCTTGAGGATGGTGGTGTAACCGGTCCCAGGCTCGGAACGCTCAACCACCTGCCGGACGGTGGAAGGTCCTTTGGCCCAGAGGACCCGCAGGATGGACAACTCCGCCTCAGTGGGGCGTCGGTGTTGTTGAGTCATACAACATGAAGTTGTACGAGGTTCTTCGTAGAGTCAACGAAGATCTTCGTAGAACGGTTTAGATTTTGATCCTCTTCGGTGGTTTTCAGCCGTTTCAGGGACCTACCTGGAGCCCTAGAATCCATCGTATCGTTTAAAAACGACAACCTAATTGACATAGCGACAACTGTAACGATACGGTGACGCACATGATCACTAACGCCTCTCTGCCTGAACTCACGGAGTCCGAATGGGCCGTCATCAAGGCGGTCTGGAGTCTCGAGCCGTGTCCGGCACCGACCGTGCAGGAGCACCTGGTTGGTCAGCGCGACTGGTCGGTCTCCACGGTCCGCACCCTGATGGAGCGCATGGCGGCCAAGGGTCTGCTTACCTCCGAGAAGCTGCGTAACCTCACCCTCTACCGCTCGGCGGTGTCACGCCAACAGGCCCAACTGGGCGAGCTGCGCTATGCCCTGAAGAACGCCTTCGATGGCGCGCTGACACCGATGGTGCAGTGCCTGCTCGAATCGGAACGCCTCGACGCCACCCAGCTGGATCAGCTCGAAGCGCTGATCGCGGCCCGCCGCAAAACCGCCCGGGCGAAACATTCCAAAACTCCGTCGCCCACTCCCAAGCCGTGATGCGGGGCGCCGGGGGTGATTCGTCACGCCTCGGGCTTCGTTGAAATCCTCCCATTCTTTTCCTTCCTCTTCATTTCCCACGTTCCATGAGCACCGGGTCTTTTTCCTCTTTTGTTCTGTGGTTCAACGACACCGGAACTTCCACCACCGCGGTGGCGGTGAGCATGTCCGTGCAGTTGGCCGTCTTGGTGGGTGTCTTGTCCGGGCTAGATGGGCTCATTCGCCACCGGGCTCGGGCGGCCTTGCGGCATGGGCTGTGGATGTTGGTAGTCATTAAACTACTGCTGCCCGTCGACCTGCTGTCGCCCACGGCCATCGCCTATTGGGCAGCGCCGTGGTTGTTGACTCCCGCGGTGCGAGTGCCCCGGGTTGCGGCGGGCTCAGTGACCGTGGTCTCTGAGGTTTCGCACGTTGTCGGGCCGATCGGACCGAAGACCGCGACGACCGCACACCCGAAGCTCGAATTAGCCGGCGGGCTTCTGCTGGTTTGGGTCGTCGGTTGCGGTGCCTGGGCAATTTGGGTGCTGGTGCGGAGCCGGGAGGTAGCCCGGCAGGCTCGGGATTCGGACGAGGCACCCGAGGCCTTGCAAACAGTGCTGGCCGAGACCGCGGCCGGGCTGGG
>CAINWP010000314.1 GCA_903854475.1 uncultured Verrucomicrobiota bacterium | reverse complement strand
TACATTTTTTTTGGCTCTCGGTAAGGGTAGGGCTTCTGGATTTTTAAAAGTTGACGGCCTGTTCTTCAGTGGTGGGGAGCACTTAGGACTAGACATTTGCAAAGACGCATTTGTTTATACCCTACGCCTTCTGTGAGATGAGCTCCTTTCGCCCTTCTACCCCCAACCAAATCACCTCCAAGACGATTGGAACCCTGTATGCAGAGATGCTGCGTCCCGGTTCCGCGCGTCTGAATCTGAAGCCCATCTACCAGCGCGCACGCTGCTGGAAGAAGTGGCAGAACGATGGCCTCGTCGGTTCCATCATGTGCGGCCGCGTTATCCCTCTCTTTGCGTTCTATAAGCTCCATTCGGGCAATGAGGACGATACGACGGATTACGAGGCGGGCATCCGGTTCGAGTGCGTGGATGGACAGAATCGTCTCTCCGCGATTGCCGCCTTCATGAGCGGCGACCCCATCGTCAATTCGAAGGGCGCCTCTGAGCCGGTCGTGTGGAACACTCCTGCAGGCCCAAAGCACTTCCGCGACCTCAGCGAGGAGGAGAAGGAGTGGTTCACCAACATGGACCTTCCTATTTCCATAATCCAGGCGCCTCTGACTCTGACTCAGCGGAAGGAGCAGTTCACGTGCCTCCAGGATGGCAGCCCTATCTCGCAACCCGAGTACATGCGCAACACAAGCCACCCTGTCAGCCTCTTCATCTCGCGCACCGGTCTGCGTGACACGTTCGATGCGGTCGTGCGCGGCCCCATGACGGGCATCGGCGATTGGCTTGTCGTTCTGGCCGACTGCATCACTCTCTACCTCCACCGCGGTGACGGCGACCGTTTCGCGATGCTCAATCGCGATTCCTCGCGGCTTAAGCGCGTCATCTCGTGCAAGGAGCCGGCTGTCGCAGACTCGCCGTACGACATGCAGGTCACCAAGCCCGATGATGCTCCGCTAATGGAGCTGTTCGACAGCCTCATCACGGTTCTCGGCCGCGTGAAGGACAAGAAGGTCAAGTACCACAAGTTCTGCGTAGTCGTCCTCTTCAACCAGCTCCTCGTAGGCGGAGAAGTGCCTCCTGTCGAGCGCCTCCTGACCTGGTTCAAGAGCAGCAAGGCCATCATCACAGACCACACGAAGGCCGGCGGGCGCGACGTCGCCCTCTATGGGATACTTGAGGCAGACCTCGCAGCAGAGTTGCCGCCGCCGCCTGCACCCAAGCCCAAGCGGCGCGCCATTCCGAAGAAGAAGCGCGATGAGCTGTGGGCCGAGTACTTTGGAGTGGCGACGACGGGTGTCTGCCAGTGCTGCAAGGGCTCTATCAAAGGGCCCGCCGGTGGGAACTGGCATCAGGCGCACATCGTGGCAGTCGCGGCCGGCGGGAAGAACGACCTCTCCAACCTCGTCCCCACCTGCGCGAGCTGCAACCTCTCGTGCGGTGACGAGAATCTCAGCGACTGGTGCGAGCGTGAGTGGCCCGAGGCGCCTTTCCTGACTGCATAAACAGAAAACCATACAAAACCACACAAAAACACACAAAACGAACAAAACCAGAAAAACATCTTTTTGGCCCCAAAGAACCCAGCCCAGCCCAACCCAAAAAACTTGACGGACAGTTCCCTTCCCAGGAATGACACCCAAGTTCTGAATTTTGTACATAAGACGTACTGAATCCAATGCTTACGCTTGCGAATCCGCGTATCGGTATCTCGTATCTGCCCCACCAGGAGGTCGGTGTTCGTTGGATGCTGTCCCAGGAGGCCGGGCCCCACCAGGGCGGCATTCTCGGCGACGACATGGGGCTCGGAAAGACGTTCCAGTGCATCGGCCTTCTCAAGAATGCGCCTCGACCTCTGCGAACGCTGATTGTCTGCCCTCCAGCGCTTATCTCAGGCTGGGCAACTGAGCTCCGCGCCTGCGATTTCCAGGTCGCCGAGATGAGCGGCCCCGCCTCTTGGACGATGGGAACCAAGGCGGACAAGGCGGCGAACAAGGGCAAGGAGACTGTCTGGCTAACAACGTATCCCAAGGTGACGCTCTACCATGCGTACATCAAGAAGGAGGCGTTTGAGCGCATCATTCTCGACGAGGGCCACGCTATCCGCAACGGTGAGGCTACCGCTCGATGGACCTCCTGTATGGCGGCTGCGGCCGCGGCCTCTGCCAGGTGGATTCTCTCCGCCACGCCCATCCAGAATGGAAAGAAGGACTGGCGCAACTTGTGCAAGTGGCTCCATGTCGCTGCTTCTACGGAGGCCGACGACATCATGCTCCGCCGCACCATGGCGGACCTCCGTGCAGACATTGCTGCCCTCCCGCCGCCGCCGCACTTTGTTCAGCACGAGCTCTCGATTCCCACCGGCGGGCGCGAGGGGAAGCTGTTCCGCGTCCTCTGCGACAACGCCCAGAGCGCCTTCGATTCGTCGTCCGTTTCCGCACTCGCCAAGCTGGAGCTCTTCATGCGCATCCAGCAGTTTCTCGTCCATCCCCAGGTCTACATTGACGCGATGCGGAACAAGTTCGGCAGCGGATATACGCGGCCCGACTGGTCTTCTGGTTCCGCAGCGGCAGACTCTGCCACCAAGTGGACCGCATGCATGGCGGAGCTCGCGGCCGCAGTAGCCGACAAGGTCGGAACCATCGTATTCTGTCAGTTCCGTCAGGAGATGGACATGGTCTGCCGTGCGGCCGCAGAGATGGGTGCGTCCGTCTTCTCTGTGCGCGGCGGCACGGATGCCGGTGCCGAGGTCGAGGGTGCCAAGACCGCCGTGGCCGCAGGGGAGGCCGTCGTCATCGTCGTGCAGATTGTCAGTGGCGGCGCCGGTCTCAATCTCCAGTTCTGCCGTCGGATTCTCTTTCTGTCGCAGCACTGGAATCCCGCCGTCGTCCACCAGGCCGTGGGCCGCGCAGTACGCATAGGTCAGAGCCACGTCGTCGACATCCATTTCTTTTCCATCGTGGATGAGGTCGCG
>CAINWP010000313.1 GCA_903854475.1 uncultured Verrucomicrobiota bacterium | reverse complement strand
GGTCGTGCTGTGGTTTATTCCATTCCCAGGATTGTCCGTTCCGGCTCGACACCTCTTTGCGATCGTCGGCATGGCACTGACACTTTGGATGTCCGAAGCCATTCCTCTAGCGGCGACGGCGCTCTTGGCACCGTCGCTCTGCGTGCTGGCTGGGCTAGGCTCAGCACGGGAGGTCTTCAAGCCTTTCTCCGACCCGGTTATCTTCTTATTCATGGGCAGCTTCATGATGGGCGAAGCGATGCTCAAACACGGCCTCAACCGACGTTTTGCCTTCACGCTGCTGGCGATGCCCTGGGTCGGAGCCAGCCCCACCCGCCTGTACGCCGCCTTCGCAGGCATTACGGCGGTGATTTCCATGTGGGTCTCCAACGCGGCCACGACGGCCATGATGCTGCCCATCGGCCTGTCGATTTTGGCCGAATTGGGCTCTCGCCAAGGAATGACTAATTATCAAGCCACGCCATTTGCTGCGGGGCTCATGCTCATCACCGCCTTCGCGGCCTCCGTCGGCGGCTTGGCCACGCCCATCGGCACCCCGCCCAACCTTATCGGGATCGGAGCCATCGAGCGGCTCTTGGGTTACAAAATCACCTTCTTCCAATGGATGGGTCTGGGACTTCCGATTGCCATCGTTCTGACAGGGTTTCTGGTTTGGCGGTTCAGCCGACATTGCCCGATTCCGACCGTATCCCTGTCCACCAACCGCGATTGGCTGGCGACGGAACGGGCCAGCCTGGGCAGTTGGACCCGCGGGCAATTGAATGTGGTGGCTGTATTCCTGGGGGCAGTAGGCTTGTGGATCTTGCCCGGACTCATCGCGGCCCTGGATGACCGAGGATCGTCGAGTCCTGCTTATTTATGGATCAGTGCCCACGCTCCAGAAAGCATCATCGGCCTTTTGGCGGCTTCAGCGATGTTCTTCCTGCCCACCAGTTCTCAACGAGATTCCTTCACCCTGGAGTGGCGGGACGCCGCAGCCATTGATTGGGGAACAATCCTGCTCTTCGCCGGAGGCATGTGTCTGGGCGAATTAATGTTTTCCACCGGCCTGGCCCACTGGATTGGTTCCGGCTTGGCAGCGCTGTTTCAAAGTCATTCGGTGGTGGGCCTGACCCTACTATTCACAGGGGTTGGCATACTCGTCAGTGAAACCACCACCAACACCGCGTCGGCCACCATGGTGGTGCCCATTGCCATCGCTGTTTCGCAGGCTGCCGGTATAGATCCCCTCAAGCCCGCCCTAGCCACCTGCCTGGGCTGCTCCATGGGCTTCTTGTTACCGGTTTCCACTGCGCCCAATGCCATGGCCTACGGAACAGGCTGCATCCCTCTGAAGACCATGATGCGCCACGGGCTGTGGCTCGATGTCGTCGGCTGGGTTGTTATCGTAGGCACCGTTTTGCTGTTGGGTCCGTCGTTGCCGCCCAAGCCTTGAGCAAAGACCGATCGCTCCATCACGGGGTGTGACGGATTCAACTTCTGTTTCTGCACAGCCTCCCTGCCCTTTTTCACCTGACTGGTCAAAAAGAACCACCCCGGCTTTCGACTCGAAAACGACGGGTGGAAATCACAAAGGGTTTTTCCAGCCTTTCCTCAGTTTTAGCCTCATAAACCAAAGCGAAAATGTGATTGGCATCCCTGCTGCTTCCATGGTTTTAAGCCGAAATGGTAGACACTCAGGAAAACAAACTCCTGCGGGTCGAGCCGAATTCTCCGGCATCGCATTAACACCATGAAGAGGTGCTCACAGGCCCCCTTCAAGTACCTGGAAATAACACACATGAAGAAAATCGAAGCAGTGATAAAACCCTTCAAACTCGAGGAGGTCAAAGACGCCCTCCATGAAGTCGGCATCGAGGGAATGACCGTCTCCGAGGTCAAGGGCTTCGGTCGCCAGAAAGGGCACACCGAGATTTACCGCGGCAGTGAGTACACGGTCGATTTCCTGCCCAAGATCAAAATCGAGCTCGTGGTGTCAGATACCAAGGTGAACGAGGCCACCGCAGCCATTATCAAGGCCGCCAAAACCGGCAAAATCGGCGATGGCAAAATCTTCGTTTCCGAGATCACCGAGGCCATCCGGATCCGCACCGAAGAGAAAGGGGACAGCGCAGTCTGAACTGAAGGCATCCCTCCTACTCCCAGCCCCAATCACCCCTTACTGGACCCAAGGACCCAAAAATAGATGAAAACGTTTTTTAGAAAATTTTTCCTGACACTCACCTGCGCCCTTCTGGCGTTTGCCGCAGTCGATACCCGCGCCGCCGACCCCAGCGTCGAAGAGCGCTTGGCCGACTTGGAGGCGTACGTTAACAACTCCGTCCGCGCCACCGCTGCCAACACCAACGTCACCAGCAAGATTGCCGGTCCAGGCCCAGGCCATAACGCCTGGCAAATGACCTCCACCGCGCTGGTGCTGTTCATGACCATGCCCGGATTGGCGTTGTTCTACGGCGGTCTGGTCCGCAAAAAGAACATCCTTTCGGTGCTGGCTCAGTGCATGGGCATCGCCGGACTGGTGACGATCCTCTGGTGGGCTATCGGATACAGCCTCTCGTTCGGTGCCGGCAACGCAATCATTGGCGATTCTGCGTACGCGATGCTCAAGGGCGTCGAGTCCGGGGCCGTGGGCGCAGGCTACTACTGGATCAGCGATTCCATGTGGGCCATGTTCCAGCTGACCTTCGCCATCATCACCCCGGCCTTGATCATCGGAGCCATCGCCGAGCGCATGAAATTCATCGCGGTGCTTCTGTTCGTGACCATCTGGATGTTCGCGGTGTACTTCCCGTTCGCCCACATGGTCTGGTCCACCACCGGCTTGATGTGCGGACCGCTGAACAAAGACGCCGCCATTAAGGCACTGGATTTTGCCGGTGGTACCGTCGTGCACATGACCTCAGGATGGAGCGCCTTGGTGCTCTGCATCATCCTCGGCAAGCGCAAGGGACTCGGTCGTGAACCCATGACCCCGCACTCGATGACGTTGTGCATGGTTGGCACGGGCATGCTCTGGGTCGGCTGGTACGGTTTCAATGCGGGCTCCGCACTCGGCGCCGACGCCATCGCCGCCAACGCGTTCACCACCACCACCTTGGCTGCCGCCACCGCCGGTTTCGTCTGGCCCATGATCGAGTGGATCACTCGCGGCAAGCCCAGCGTCCTCGGATTCTGCTCGGGCATCGTCGCTGGTTTGGTTGTGGTCACTCCGGCCTGCGGCTTCATCACTCCGACTTCCGCGGTCCTCGTCGGCGTCTTGGCCGGCATTGTTCCCTACTTGGCCTGCTCCTTCCTTAAGAAGTGGATCGGTTACGATGACGCTCTGGACACCTTCGGTGTGCACGGCGTCGGCGGGACCTTGGGAGCTATCCTCACCGGCATCCTGGCCGACGAGAAGGCCAACTCGGTGGTGGCAGGCCTGAAGGTTGGCTTGCTCGGTGCTCAGCTCAAAGCGGTCGTTCTGACCATCGTTTGGAGCGTCGTGGCCACAGCCATCATCGCCTACATCGTAAAGGCGCTCGTCGGACTCCGCCCGACCGAAGAAGTGGAAATCAATGGTCTCGACCTCGCCGAGCACGGCGAGGAGGGCTACCACGGCTAACATTTCGGATAACCCGAAACGCACTTCAAACCGCGCTGGGAAACCGGCGCGGTTTTTTGCTGTCCGGCTCCAAACAAACCTACGGAATGGGCCGGACTGCCCCCCGAGGTCAGACTCCTCCCACTTCAATCACTAAGGCTGTGGTATTGTCCCGACCACTGGCCGCCACAGAGGCTTCCACCAAGCGCTGCCCCAATCCTTCCTGCGTTCCAGCCACTCCGGCTACCCCGATCAAGTCCAGCAGGTGGGCATCATACAAACCCTCAACCAAACCGTCGGAACAGAGCAAAAATCGATCGCCTACAGTGTAGGCAACGGAACCGATCTGGGGATCCACGAACTGATTGCCTCCTCCCAGTGCCTTCTGGAGCACATTCCTCCTCGGGTGGGTTCTGGCCTCGCGCTCATTGATCTTCCCCTGCCGATGCAGCCAACCCACGTGGGTGTCGTCTTCGGTGAGCTGGCGAATGCCTCCGTTGGCGGGCAGGTAGTAGATTCGACTGTCACCCACATGGGCAAAGTGCAGAAGTCCCGGAGCAAACCAGCACAAGCTCAGGGTCGTCTCCATGCCACGGCACTCCTCATAGCTTTGACCCAGGTAGACGAGGGCCTTGTGAATTTCCTGGAAGAGCGCCTGCAAGAGCACCCCTGCAGAATTGGCCTCAGGATGCTCGAATTCTGGACGAAATCCTTTCGGCAAAATTTGAGGTACCTTTTCGACGGCGATCCGACTGGCAAATTCTCCGGCTTGCGCGCCCCCCATGCCATCACTGACAGCAAAAACGAAATCGGCCGTCTGAAGCGCCGCCTGACCCTCCTTGCCCAGACGCTCCAACTCCTGCCGGTTGAACCGCAACCCCACGAAGGCATCCTCATTGTTGGCGCGAACCTTCCCGCGGTCGGAACAACCAGACCAGTGCAGGCGGAAGCGGGCGATGTCACAGGTCGTGGCATTCATTCAAGGCCCTCAGAGGATGCAGAGGAGGACGCGTTCAGCAGAGTCGCAAACTCAAAATCGATGATGCAAAAACGTCCGTCGGAACCCCGGTAGGTGACATTCCTCGCAGCCTGATCGTCGTGCCGAACGCCATAGGTCTCCAACTCGGCAAAGAGGCTTTGAAGCCGCTCAGAATCCAAGTGTTCGACCCGTTGCCCGCAATTGGTCGTAACAATTTGAGGAAGGTTCGAATTTTCCGCGATGAGTCGCGGCACGAAGGGGCACCCTTGGGCTTCCAAGAACTTCAGCATTTTCACCTCGGTTTCGAATCGCAGAGTGGCGTCGGGGCCGTGGTAAGTCTTGATCACCCGTCCATCAAAGCTCAGGTGAACCGTGGACCGCAGTGTGTCTTTGACCTTCAACATGAGCGTGCCGACACAGTAGAAGACCCACCACCGTCCGGCCAGTGGGGAAGCCGATAGAAACCGAGGATGGGTCAAACCCAGCAACCACCATGGCTACCCTGCTGCCCTGAACTATCCAACGACCCTGCGGATACTTTGATTCTTTTTACCCATCAAGAACAACAATCAACACTCGTTTATCGGTCTTCGCGCAAAATTTGTAGGCGAGCCGGCCTGCTAAGTTTATCATTTCCCCCGAAAACATCCCATTTCCCCAGGCGGGAAGTGCGGCGAACGAATCATGGCACCTGCCCTGCTTCATGAATTCGCTGCATCGGGACGATTCGCTGCAGTCACTACCATTCACATCCATGGCTAAATACAAATTGGAATACATCTGGCTCGATGGTTACCAGCCAGTCCCCAACCTCCGCAGCAAAACCCAGATCAAGGAATTTGAGAACCTTCCGACGCTGGAGCAATTGCCCCTCTGGAATTTCGACGGCAGTTCCACCCGTCAGGCTGAGGGTCGTAGCTCCGACTGTGTCTTGAAGCCGGTGGCCGTTTATCCCGACACCACCCGCAAGAACGGGGTTCTGGTGATGTGCGAAGTCATGATGCCCGATGGTGTGACTCCTCATCAGAGCAACACTCGCGCAACCATCTTGGACGACCCCGGCGCCTGGTTCGGCTTCGAGCAGGAGTATTTCCTCTATAAAGACGGCCGTCCGCTCGGTTTCCCCGCTGGCCTCGACACTTTCCCGTATCCTCAGGGCGAATATTACACCGGCGTCGGCTACAAAGCCGTCGGTGACATCGCTCGCGAAATCGTCGAAGAGCACCTCGAGCTGTGCCTCGATGCGGGCATCAACCACGAAGGCATCAATGCCGAAGTCGCCAAGGGACAGTGGGAATTCCAAATCTTCGGCAAGGGCTCCAAGACGGCCGCCGACCAGGTATGGGTCGCTCGCTACCTCATGATGCGCCTCTGCGAGAAGTACGGCATTGAAATCAACTGGCACTGCAAGCCCCTCGGCAAAGACGTGGATTGGAACGGTTCGGGCATGCATGCCAATTTCTCGACGACCTACATGCGCGAGACGGGTGGCCAGCCTTACTTCGAGTCCCTCATGGCGGCGTTCGACAAATACAAGAACGAGCACATCGCTGTGTACGGACCGGACAACCATCTTCGCCTGACGGGTTTGCACGAGACCCAGTCGATCGACAAGTTCAGCTACGGAGTGGCCAACCGCGGCGCGTCGGTCCGAGTTCCCCACAGCTTCGTGAACAACGGCTACAAGGGGTACATTGAAGATCGCCGCCCGAACTCCCAAGGCGACCCGTACGCGATCGCCAGCCGCATCCTTCAGACGATCGCAACGGTTCCCACGCCGTAATCGGCCAGGGCGTCTGAGCGCCCTCCCGAAATGACTCTCACAAACCCGGGCGATTGCCCGGGTTTTTTCTTTCTCAGGACCTCCTCTGAAAAAATACGACGAAAAAATTTTCTTCGTATGCGTCGAGATCACGCAGTGCACGCTGACGCATCCTGTAAAAATCAGCGAAAGACCAATGAAAACCCTGTTTTAGAGAGATGGCATCTCCATAGCTGAAACGGGACAAATGGCGTTGACACCCTATGTTGACTGCCTACAGTCGCCGCACCTTAAGCCCTTAACTTCACTAACTAAATCCTATGAATCGTCTCCGTAAACAACGTCTCGGCGCTTTCACGCTGATCGAGTTGCTCGTCGTTATCGCCATCATCGCGATTCTGGCCGGCATGCTCTTGCCTGCTCTGGCCAAGGCCAAGTCTCGCGCCAACCGCATCTCCTGCGTCAACAACCTCAAGAACATCGGTCTGGCCTTCCGCACCTTCGCGGTAGACTTCAATGGTGCCTACCCCTGGCAGGTCAGCCCCGATCAGGGCGGTGTCTCGCTCGTCAACGCCACCGCGGCTGGCACTCCCGCCACTGCCATCTCGAACAACGTCACCGCCGCCTTCGCTGCCGTGTCCAACGAGTTGAGCACCCCGAAGATCGTCTGGTGCCCGTCCGACGGCAGCCGCTACACTGCCTCCAACACCTGGGTGGGGGTGCAGCGCTTGGCCCTCGCCAACAACCAGAAGGTTCCGAGCTACTTCCTCGGCACCACCGCCACTGAAGAGCAGCCCCAGAGCATCTTGGGCGGCGACCGCAACGTGACCAACGGCTCAACCGAAGCTCAGCTGGCCGGCAAGCACGTCATCTTCGCAACCCCCGACGCCAACGGTGCCATCGCCGTCGCGACCCTGAACAAGATCGGATACACCAGCGCGATCCATCAGAACGCCGGCAACATCCTCTTGGGTGACGGCTCCGTGCAGCAGGTTTCCTCGGGCCGCTTCCGCGATCAGATCCGCGACTCCGCTGCCGCCTCCGGCGCGCAGAACTTCATCTTCCCGGCTGCTGGCAACTAAGTTGTTTGCATCGGATTTGGCCCTTCTGGGCTGAACACACAAAAGGCACCCCCACCGGGGTGCCTTTTTGTTTTGCCGATTTTATTTTTCTCGACCGGGTTTTCTCGATCGGGTTTTTGGTCCAGTGCTCGAGGATATTCCGGAAGCAATGAGATCATCGCTATCGAAGCGCCCAGCAAGGTCTCAGCGAGAAATTGACCGCATGGGAGAGCGGCCGAACGGGCAGACAAACGAGCGCTCCCTGAGTTCACTTCGAGACATACCCGGCCGGCATGAGGCTAAAAATGACCGCCTCAGTCGTTCGTCTGAGCGGGAACAATTTTTTAAAGTTGGATCAGTCCGGCTTAGGCCCCCATCAGATCATTCAGGATCTCATCCAGCGTCCGCCGAGGGCGAAACCCTGTGAGACGCTCCAGCAATTTCAGGCTGGGTTTGCGATGGCGCATGTCTTCAAAACCCGGACCGAAAACGGTCTCATAGGCAACCAACTCCACCCGGGATGCCGACTGCGTTACCCGGACCACCCGCTCTGCCAATTCCCGGATTTCCACTGACTGGTCGTTGCCCACGTTCACCACTTGCCCCACCGCTTCCGGGGACTTCATCAAGCGAAGGACCGCCTCGACGGAATCGGCCACATGGCAGAAACATCGGGACTGACGACCGTCACCATAAACTTGCACCGGGCGGCCCGCTCGGGCCGAGTCCACAAAGCGCGGAATGACCATTCCGTAGGCTCCGGTCTGCCGGGGACCCACCGTGTTGAAGAAACGCACAATGCGCACCGGCACTCCGCGCTCGCGGTAGTAGGCCATCGCTAAAAACTCATCCATCAGCTTGGAGCAGGCATAACTCCAGCGTCCCAACGTCGATGGGCCGATGAGCAAGTCATCGGTCTCCGAAAACTCTGGCTGGGAACTTTTCCCATACACCTCGGAGGTCGAAGCCAGCAGCACCGGTGTGCCACTGTGAGAGGCTGCAGCCAGCACGACCTCGGTCTCGCCAAGATTGGTCTCGATGGTACGGATGGGCGAACGCATCACCTGTTCCACACCCACAACAGCCGCCAAGTGCACCACCATCGCGGCACTGGCCACGAGTGATTCTAGATCATGGCATTCTGAAACCTTGCAGGCGCGGAAACTGAACCGGGGATTCCGCTCAGCCAACGTCAGATTGGAGCGGGAACCCGTGGACAAATCATCCACAACGATCACCTGCTCGCCCGCCTCCAGCAGACGGTCGGTCAAGTGAGATCCGATGAATCCCGCGCCACCGGTCACTACGATGGGTTTGCCATGCACCCCGCGAGCTTGCCAAGAACGCCGATGAAAATGAAGCACTCAGACACGCTCTCAAATGCATATGGCGGGACAATCCCGTTGACACCCCGAAACTCGATTCCTAACGTTTTGAGAGAAAATCCTATGTCCGAAACCACGCCTCCGGTCAACCCGCCCGCCGCTGCCGAACCCCAGAATCCGGCCGAGGCGTCCGCCCAGAAGAAACAGACAGTACGCATCAGCCTTCCGCCCAAGCCCGCGGGTGGACCTTCGATTCGCGTGCCTTCTGCCGCAGCGGCTCCCGCCCCGGTTTCCGCAGCACCCGTGGCCGCTCCGGCCGCGCCCGCACCAGCAGCATCTGTGGCGGCAGCCTCAATGTCTTCGCACGCGGCCAAAGCACCCGCCGCAGCACCCGTTGCCGCAGCCGCCGCTCCGGTCGCCAAACCGGCTGCCCCGGTCAGCCGCCCGGCTGCCAAGCCTGCCAGCATCAGCGGCCTCGACATGGGATTGGCCTTCGCTGCGATGGCCCTCGGCATCGCCGCCGTCGCCGCGCAATTCGTCGTTGCGAACTAAGTCTTTCGGGCTTTCTTTCCAAAACTATGGCTGCTGCCAACATCATCACTGCGACCACCCAGAACTTCCCCGCCGAGATCATTGGCTCCGAACAACCCGTCCTCGTGGACTTTTGGGCTGAGTGGTGCGGCCCTTGCAAGATGCTCGGTCCGGTTCTCGACGAGCTGGCCACCGAGTACGCCGGTAAGGCCAAGGTCGCCAAGGTCAACATTGATGACTACCAGGACCTGGCCGGTCAGTTCGGAATCCGCTCCATCCCAACCTTGCTACTCTTCAAGGGCGGCCAGGTGGTCGAGCAGTCCGTGGGCCTGAAGTCCAAGAAGGATCTCAAGGCCAGCCTCGACCGAGCCATCGCCGGTTGACCCGAACCTCGGTCCAACGTTTTGCAAAACCGCCCGGCGAACCCGGGCGGTTTTTTCTTGGTTTGGGACATTGGCGGCAAGGCCTGGTTGAGTCTGTTTTCAAAACCCCTCGGGTCTGGGATCAGTTCCTAATAAGTTATCGTTTCTTTGGACTCCCAAAACCCAGATTGTCAGGAAACTGGCGGATCAATCGTTATCTTCTTTGAGGTCCAGTTATGACACCCCCCTTTCGTCGTGTTCGCCCCCCATCAGCATTCACTCTGATCGAATTGTTGGTCGTCATCGCTATCATCGCCCTTCTCGCGGCGTTGCTCTTGCCCGCCCTTTCCAAATCCAAGTCCCAAGCCCTGAGTGTCCGGTGCCAATCGAATCTCCGGCAACTCAACCTGGCCCTCTTGGGTTACGCCAATGATCACCATGACAGCGATCCGCCGCGGCAGGGGGCTCCTTATTGGACACAACCCCTTTCCCCTTACTACGGAGACACGGAGAGCGTTCTGAAATGCCCCTCGGATACCCGCACTCCGACCAAAATCTCTTGGCCACCCACCGTACCACCGCCTCTTTCAAAACAACTCCCCTACGACATCGACGGCTCCCACCGAAGCTATCTCGCCAACGGATGGAATGATTATTTCAAAGAGACCCTCTCGCCCGAGGCATTGGCTCGTTTTCAGGTGATTTTGGACACCACTCCCTCCCTATTCTCTTGGGAATACTCTGTTCCACTGGGTGCCATCCCCAACCCCTCCGAAACGATTACGTTCGGTGAAAAGAAGTCCCCTTCCCCCCAAGCGTACATGGATTTCCTCCAAGGCCGAGGTGGCGGCGACGACATTAACGAGGTTGAACATGGTCGTCATGGCCGAGGTGGAAACCGATCAGGACGATCCAACTTCGCCTTCGTCGACGGCAGCGTCCGCTCATTGGGTTACGGTCAATCAATCACACCGCTCAACCTTTGGACCACCACCGCCGGCTTCCGGAGCATGCCGCCGGTCCCACCCGATCGGATCCAGTAGCCGATGACGACCGCTGAGCTGACCGACGCACTGCACTCGTGAGATTTTTTGAAGATGAAACGCATCTCTCAAGCCCTCTGCGCCGCGTTGCTCTGCGGCCTGAGCCAATGCGCCTTGAATGCCGGCGTGGGTCACCCCACGTTCCTGAGTCCGCAAGCCTCACCCATCGTCCTAGCGGGCGGCTTCGTCTTCGCGGCCAATACTCCGGCCGGCACGGTTGACGTGATCCAAGCCCGCAGCCGGAAAACCATCACCCGCATCCACGTCGGCATTGAACCCGTCTCCCTAGCGGCCCGACCCGACGGCAGGGAAGTGTGGGTTGCGAACCATGTCTCCGATTCGGTGAGCGTGATCGACACGGACCCATCGAGTCCGACGCACCTGCAAGTCATCGCCACGGTGCAGGACCTGGATTCAGCCACGAAGGCGACGCGCTTTGATGAGCCGGTGGGCATCGCCTTCGCCAACAGCGACAAGGCGTATGTCGCGCTGTCCTCCGAGAACCAAATCGCGGTCATCGATGTGGCCCGGCGCACCGTGATCCATCGATTGGACCTTCCCGCACAAGACCCGCGGGCGATTCTGGTGCGCGCGGGGAAGCTTTATGTGATCCCGTTCGAGTCTGGAAACCAGACGCAGCTTTCTGGTGGCACAGGCAAGCCCGACGGCAACCTCGTGACGTTCAATGCATGGAACCACTCCATCGCCACCAACAACGTGCTTTCCCTGGGTCACGTCGTGGACATCGTCAAGAATCCCAAGGTGCCGGATCGCGACTTGTTCGTGTTCGATACAACGACCGACCAACTCGTCGAGACTGTCTCTACACTGGGTACCTTGCTTTACGGACTGGCCGTGGACTCGAACGGGGTTACTTACATTGCACAAACGGATGCGCGCAATGACGTCAACGGCCGCGCCGGGACGCGCAAACAGGGCCTGGCCGAGTTGGAGAACCGCGCATTCCTCAACCGCATCACTCGCATCCCCTCCAAGGCTGGGCGCACCAACCCGCCGACCTTCATCGACCTCGAACCGCTGCCGCCGCAGCACCCCGAAGAAGGCTTGGCCCTCGCGACGCCCTACGCCATCCAGATTAGCGACGACAATTCCACGCTCGTGGTGTCCGCGGCTGGGTCGGACAAACTCTTCACCGTCGACGCCGCCACGGGGAAGATCCTCGGACGGGTTACCGTCGGCGCGGTGCCTCAGGGCATCGCGCTGGAATGCAGCGCCGATGGCTCGCCGTCGCGGGCGTGGGTGCTGAATGCCGCCGCTGACACCGTTTCTCTCGTGGACCTCTCGCGCTCCTCGAAGCCAGAGGTGATCGATACCATCGTGCTCGCCGACCCCACCCATGCGCAGGTGAAACGGGGGCGCATCGCTTTCGAGACCGCGTCTTCTTCCACCACAGGCACCTTTTCGTGCGCCAGTTGCCACCCCAACGGGCATACCGATCAATTGCTCTGGGTCCTCAAGACGCCCATCGTGACCGGTGGCAATCAAATCATGCCCCGCTTGACCATGCCCATTCGCGGCCTCCGCGAGACGGAGCCCTACCATTGGGACGGCACTCTCGGCGACCCGTACGGCGTGGATCAACTCGGCACACCTCCACACCGTTGTCCCACCCAACAGCCGCGTCGACTCGCAGGAATCGAGCACCCGTCACCTCATCGACGCCGGTCTGGCTGCGACGATGAGCCAGGAAGGGGACTCGAAACGGAATGACGAGAAAAAGCCCGGACGACGTTCAGCGGCGGATCGCGATGCGATGGCCCTATTCCTTTTGGCGGTGCCCTATCCTCCGGCCCAACGACGCTCGTTCGACGACGCCCTTTCCACCGAGGCCCGGAACGGGTTCAAACTCTTCCACATCGACGGCGACAACGACCCCACCAAATCCAAGCCCAACGTCTGTGGCGACTGCCATCGCATGCCGTTTTGGACCAGCACCAAGACCCCCGGCACTGGCATGGACGCCCCCACTTGGCGCGGCGCCTACGATCGCTGGTTCACCCTGCCTCAGGGCCGGCTCAACATTATCGACTTCGACTTCTACCGCGGGGCCGCCGAGCGAGGTGCCCCCGAACGCACTATCTGGCAGTTCGCTTGGGGTGCTCGCAAACGCTTCGACCCGGTCTGGAACATGGTCCTTGAGGGCAGCACCGGTTTCTCCGGAGCCTTTGCCCGGCAAGTGACTTTGGATCAGCGAACCGCTTCCGCTGCGTTCACATGGGGTCTCTTGGATGCCCTGGAAACGGCGGCTGCGGAGGGCGGCGTTGTGCTTCAGGGCGAGGGAGTTCAGATCAACGAAGGCCAATCGACGCCGATGGCGCTCGAATTCAAAGGGAACGCCAAAACCGGAAGCTATCTCGACCGAAATCATGCCGGAAAAACCTTCGCCCGATCCGATTTAATCGCGATGGCGGCGGGCGGCCAGTTCGTCGGCACATTCACTGCGCGTCTGGGCACTCAGGTTGACGTGGATCACCCGCAACCTGCTCTGTGGACGCTGGGTCCCATTCAAAAACAAAGCGGCCGCCAAGAGTTCCCGATCCTTTATCCCGGCTATCCACGCATGAAGCTCAGTGGCCGCCACTTCCGCGAGAATGCCCATTTGTTCGTCAATGGCCGACGCGTGGCAGGCTCCGTGATCTTGGAGCCCCGGGAGACGGTCGTCATTCAATTGGCGGCCTTGCCGATTTCCGGACTCCATTTACTCCAAGTTCAAAACCCGGACGGACTCTTCAGCAACGAGTTCATTTTTCAGGTCGTGGACAACAAGGCTTCGGCCGACGCATTAGCACGCCATCTGGATGACGCCCGTGGCAGTCCTTCGGCCCTCCTGCCGTCGGCCATCGCTCGCGGGGATTTGGAGGCTGCCCAACGCCATATCGCCCACGGCGCAGGCGTGAACGAGCCAGATCCGAAAAGCGGTGCTGTACCCCTCAGCGTCGCCGCCCTGCACGATCGCTTGGACTTGGCCCGTTATCTCATTGAGCACGGCGCCCACGTTTCAGCCACCAATCGTGACGGCAACACGCCGCTCCATACGGCCGCATTCCTCGGACGAACCGAACTGGTGACACTCTTAATCGAGAACGGAGCGCGCCTTAGCCAGCGCAACCACCGCAAAGAATCGCCTGCCGATGTGGTGTCAGGACCTTGGAACCCCGGCCTCGAACAGTTCTACGGATTCATCGCAGCATCGGCCGACGCCCCCCTGGATCTGGGTTTCATCCGCCAGGAGAGACCTCGATTGGCCCAGCGTCTCCGCGAACTGGCTGCGAAACCGGCCAAGGACTCCGCCCCCAGTCCGGTCGACACGCCTTCCCTCCCATGATCCTTTCCGAGTACGAGGTCCTTCAAACTCTCATGCAAGCACGGGTGCGCATTTCAGCAGCCGCCTGGCTCATGGTCCGCAATACGCATGCGGCCGAGGACATCTTTCAGAATGTCGCGGTGAAGGCCCTGACCCGGGACCTCTCGTTCGACGGCCGAAGCGCCCTTCTTTCGTGGGCGTTTATCACTGCCCGCCGCGAAGGCATTGATTGGCTCCGACGCCACCGGCGCGAGACTTCGGGTCTGGATCCAGAGATCATGGAACTGCTGGAGCAAGAGTGGCAGTCCGCGGTGGCTCAGCCCGAGGGCTCCAAGATGGATGCCTTGCGCGAGTGCATGGATTCGTTACCCGAAGAATCCCGCCGCATTCTCAGGCTGCGCTACTTCGATGGGCACAATTGCGAAGAGGTCGCACGCAGCATGGGCATCGGCCTCAACGCAATTTACAAGCGCATCTCCCGGTTGCACGAGAGCCTCCGGCTCTGCATCGATGGAAAGCGGGACCGCTCCGGCCTCGATTTGAAGCCTGAAGCACCATGAACCCACTAGATTCCAACCTTGAACGGCTGGTGCGCCATGCGGAGGGGCAGCTGTCAGAAACCGAAGCGGATCAAGTCGTGGCCTCACTGCGCCACGATCCCGAATCCCGCCGGTTCCTGCGTGAAATGGCTGAACAAGCAGTGATGATTGCCGATCTGGAACGCGAGATCCAAGGACGGCAGGCCTTATTGCACGAGCACACCCCAGCCGCGCCAACCAGGAGGGGTATCGCTGGGTTTTCTATCCCTTCGAGACGGTTCACCGCCGTGCTGGCCGTCGCCGCCTCGATCGCAATCCTGCTGAGCGCAGCCCTGCTATTTCTCAAATTCCAACACCGTGGCGAAATAGCGACCATCACCGCATTGGACGGAGCCATTCAATGGACAGGTGATGGCGGCCAGGTGGTGCGGAATCTCCAGGTCGGAACCAAACTTAAAGGTGGTATTATCGAGGGCATCGAGCCGCTCTCATGGTTCGAGCTGCAGTTCCCCGACGGCACCACCGTCGCGATCACCGGCAACTCGACACTGACCTTTTCCGATCTAGGACAGAAACGGCTGCACCTGAAATCCGGGACCGCCTCTGCCCATGTGCCTCCCCAACCCTCCGGCCGGCCCCTAATTATTCAGACGACCTCCGCACTCATGGAGGTGCTCGGAACCCAGTTCCTGATCGAGACGGATACCAGCGCAACCCGTCTCGACGTCAGCGAGGGAACGGTTCGCGTCAAGCGCCTGAGCGACGGCGCCGAACTCGATGTCCCCACCCGACATCGCGTCTTGGCCGCCGCCGACCACGAGTTCACCGTCGCGCCCGCTCTGGCACCGGTCGACCACTGGACCAGCCGCCTCCCGCTCGGACCCGAACGCTCGCTCGGCAAATGGTTGCCGCCCGCCGCAGGCCGCGACGCTGCGTTATTGGCCGTTCCGTACACCACCCAACTGGGGTGGACCATTTTCGCCGCCGCGACGCGGGTTTCCAAATGGGATGCCCCGCCCGTCACGCTTCATCCGGACACCCATTTGCGCGTCCGCGGGCGTCTGGGGGTGTCGCGCACGGTCTATTTCGGCGTCCACCTGCGGGATGCTGGCGGCGCATTCGCCGGTCGCTTCCTGACGGCCCGCAGCCCCTACGAGTTTGGCGCTGGCGAAGTTTTCGACGTGACCCTTCCGATTCGCGACTTCATTTTGGACCCTGACCTGAAACACCTGTCGAAGAAGCTCCCGGCGCGCCCCTTCGAACTCACCGTTGAATCGGTTTTTTGTCACACTCTCACCCATCCTGCAGGACTGGAACTCTTCCAGGTCGAGGTGATCCCTCCCGCTGTCCCCTGACCCGATGATCCAAAGCCATCTGGTGGCATTCGCCGCAAATCCAGCCATCCTCGCTCGCGCGCTGAAAATTGCTGTCAGGATTCCCGTTTTCCATCCGTTGAATTTGAACCAATGAAAATAACGACACTCGCCACGTCCCTGTTGTTGCTGACTTTGCTGTCGGGGTGCGGCAAGCCCACGCCCCCCAGCGCCAGCAAATCCGCCCCGCCGGCCATCAGCATCCAAGAAGCGGCCCGAACCGGAAACCTCGAGGCCATCCAACAGCACATTAAGGCCACCTCGAATTTGAACGAAAAAGCGCCCGACAGTGGGGGCAGCCCGTTGCACACGGCCGCGGTGTTTGGCCAACTGGAAGCGGTGCGAGCCTTGGTTCAGGCGGGAGCCGATGTGAACGCCCGGAACAACGACGGAAGTACTCCCCTCTTGGTCGCCGCGTTCTTCTGCCGCACCGAAATCGTCCAATACCTGTTGGCTCACGGCGCTGACAAACTCGCCAAAGACAACGCAGGAACAACGGCCCTAAATTCCGTCTCGGTACCCTTCGATCAAGTCAAAGGCATCTACGATTTCTTGCAGGCCGTTCTCGCTCCCGCGGGCTTGAAACTCGATTACGAACAACTCAAGGCCACTCGCCCAAAAATCGCCAACCTGCTGCGATAGACGATCGGACCTTGGAGTCTTTTTAGATCGCGCCGTTGTCGATGAGGCGCGTCTTGCCGACGAAGACCGCAAGAACGATGCGATGCCCTCGGCGGACCGAGTCCACCGGCCGCAGTGTGTCCGGATCGACGAAGGCGACGTAGTCTAGGCGCGCGGCCGGACACTCAGCCACCAAGGCTTCCACTTCGTGGCGGAGCCGGGCTGATGGAACACCGTCCACAAATCGCCGGACCTCCTGACGGACCCATTTCTGGGAACGCCACAAGACAGTGGCTTGCGCCCGCTCCTCGGGTTGCAGGTAGCGGTTGCGTGAACTCATCGCCAGGCCATCGGATTCGCGCGTGGTTGGCGCCACCACGATCCGGATCGGGAACTGAAGGTCTTTGACCATGCGCCGGATCACGGATGCCTGCTGCCAGTCTTTGGCCCCGAAGACCGAAACCTCGGGCAACACACAGTTGAAGAGCTTCGCCACGACAGTAGTCACGCCCCGGAAATGGGTGGGACGCGAAGCCCCTTCCAGACCCTGCGTCAACCCCTCCTCCACGACATACGTGGAGTAATCCCCGTCCTCGCGCCCCGCATACATGTCGCTGTCTGTCGGCGCAAAGATCACGTCTACCCCTGCCTCGCTGCACAACTTGGAATCCCGGGCGAAGTCTCTGGGGTACTTGGCCAAATCTTCAGTCGGTGCGAACTGGGTGGGATTCACATAAATGCTGACGACCACCACTCCATCGGCTCCGACCCGCCGCCGAGCTTCGTGTACCAAGCTCAAATGACCGGCATGCAGATACCCCATGGTCGGCACAAAACCGACGCGGAGGCCCCGACTCCGCCACTGCAGCGCCTGACGCTGCATGGCCTTGGGCGAGCGGATGATTCGCATACGGAAAGCCTGCGCGCGACTGGGCGAAGTTCAAGCCCACGGCGATCCCAGTCCTGGGCGCCCTGACGCGTCAGAATTCCAAACCTTCCCGAACTCTTGTCGCAACGGGACATCGGCCTATGATCTACCTCCAACATGACTCTGGAGTTCCACAAGATGAGCGGAGCCGGCAACGACTTCATCCTGCTCGACAACCGCAATGCCCGCATCGTGCTGACTCCGGAGCAGGTGACCAAATTGTGTCACCGGCAGTTCGGCATTGGAGCCGATGGCCTCATGCTTCTGGTGCCCAGCCTCACCGGCAAGGCCGACTGGGCCTGGCGCTTCTACAACTCCGACGGATCGGATGCCGCCATGTGCGGCAACGGCGCCCGTTGCTTTGCGCGGTACATCCAGCGGGCCACCGGTTGGACCAAGCCTACGGTGACCTTTGAAACCGCCGCCGGCGTGATCACCGCCGAGTTCCAGGGAGAGCGGGTGACCATCAATCTCACGGCTCCGCACGACCTCCGCCTCTCGGAGAAGGTCACGACACAAGCCGGAGTCTTGGAGGTCAGTTCCATCAACACCGGCGTGCCGCATGCCGTGGTGTTCGTGGAAGACGCCGACAAGGCCATGGTCCAGCCATTGGGTTCGGAACTGCGCTGGCACGAGCAATTCAAGCCGCGCGGTACCAATGTGAACTTCGTTCAAGTCATCGGCCCCAATCAACTCCGCGTGCGGACTTATGAGCGGGGCGTCGAAGGAGAAACTCTCGCCTGCGGCACCGGCGTCACCGCTAGCGCGTTGGTCGCCTCAAGCCTGCACGGCTTCTCTTCACCCATCCGCATTCAAGTGCAGGGCGGTGATGAATTGAGTGTTTCCTTCAAATCCGATGACCGCGGAGGTTTCAGTGACGTTCGACTCGGCGGACCGGCCACCTTCGTCTTCGAAGGACAAATCCTGGTCTGACCCCGCCCGCTCTGGATCCCGCGCAGTCGCCCGGGCCGTCAGGGTGTTGCTTTTTGCTATTTCAAAGTAAGTTACCCAGACCCGCATGAGTCCTCCGAAGAAATCCCCGGCCGCACCCGCGTTGGTGGTGGGCATTTTCCTATTTATTATTGGGATCGCGGCGACGGCCTGGTGGTTCAACCGGGCCTCCAACGAGGACTCCCAGTTCGCCACCCACATGAACGCCGGTCGTGGCTACTACGCCGCGGGCGATGCGCGGCGGGCGATCGAAGCCTTCCAAGTGGCCTTGTCGATGAACCCGTCCAATCCGGACGTCCACCTAAACCTGGCTAACGCCTTCCTCTTGGCGAGCCAACCTTCCCAGGCTCTGGTCCATACCCGTGAGGCGCTGCAAGTCGAACCCGGCCGGGGCGCAGCTCATTACCTGGCCGGCTGCGCTCATCTACGCCTGGGCTCCTTTTCCAACGCGGTCCAGTCGCTGACCGAGGCCAAGCAAGCCGACCGCACCCTCAACACCGTGAGCTTCCAGTTGGGCCTCGCCTATGCAGGTTGGGGACGTTTTCCCGACGCCGCTGAGCAATTCGTCGAGGTGATCGAATTCGACAAGGATCACCCTTCGGCCCACTACCAACTCAGCCAGGCCTACCTGCGGCAGGGGGCCCGAGAGCAGGCATCCGCTGAGCTGGCCGAGCACCAACGGGTCGCAGCCGGAAAGTCGCAGGCGGCCGACAACCCGGCTCTCTTCGAGAAATGCAAGTACACCGAAATTCTCGCCCCGTTCGCCCTCGAGCAGCCCGAATCCGATCCGGTCTCTGTCCAATTTGTGGAGGACACCGCCCGAGCCCTGGGCCCGGAGGCAAGTCAACTCAGAGGCCCGTTCGGTTTGTTCGACTTGAACCGTCGCGGTTGGAATGATGTTTTGCTCAACGATGACCAAGGGCGGTTGCATCTTCTCTGGAACTCGAACGTCACATTCACGGCAAGGTCCGAACCCTTGGCCTCCACGGTTGGTAAGGTTCAAGAAATCGTTGTTGGAGACCTGAACAACGACCGCTACGACGATGCGTTACTCGTGGGATCCGAAGGGTCTCAATTGCTCAAGTTCGCCACCAATGGGTTCATCACCGACGGATCAGCTCTGGGTGGGATCCGGGCTCTGAAAGGAACGGACGCCACCCTGGGTGACATCGACATCACCGGTAAACTAGCCCTACTGGCGGTCACCCCGGAAGGCCGTCTTCGGGCTTTCACCAATTACGGAACGGCCATCTTCCGCGAACGCAAAGCAGGTCCGGGCGATGGATTTGATATTACCGGTGTTACTTCGGTGACCATCGAAGATTGGAACAACGACGACCTCCCGGATGTGCTGCTCACGCGCAAGGGAGAGCCACCCTGGATCCTGTCCAACCAACGTCGGGAGGGCTTGTCGGCCATGGCTCAGCCCACGGACTGGCCAGTGGCTCGATGCCTCGCCGTCGGTGATTTCAACAACGACCTTCGGGCCGACGTGGTCCTGGTGACCGAGACCGCAGTGGCCCTGTATTTCGGTGGACTTCGTGAACCCGTGCGCCTTCCGGCCAAGAAAAACGGGATCCAAAAGATCCGCGCCCTCGACTATGACAACGATGGCTGGCTAGACCTAATTTCTTGGGGCACCGATGGACTCCGAGTCTGGCGCAACCGCGGCCGCCGGGGTTTCCACGAAATGACCGAGTCGCTGGGACTCAAGAGCCTGGCGGGCTCCAACGTACGCCATGCCGCCTTCGCGGACTTTGATCAAGACGGCGACATTGATTGCCTCCTCGAGAGCCAGGGACGCGGAGTCCAATTCTTCCGCAACGACGGGGCCAACGCCAATGGCCTGGTCAAGTTTCGCCCCATTGGAAACCGATCGAATTTCAGCGGCATCGGCTTGCACATCGAGCTCAACGCCGGTAATTGGCGAGCCCTGCGCAGCGTCCAGCGCAAGCCCGTGGAGATCGGCGTGGGACGCCACAAGGACATCGAAACGGTCCTCGCCCGCTGGGCCGATACCCAACCCTTGTTTGGGGTGAGCGCCCACCCGAAGCAGGTGATTGATCTCATCGAACCCAAGAACCCGACCGGCTCTTGCCCTTACCTCTACGCCTGGGACGGCACCCGGTTCCGCTTCCTGACCGACATCCTCAGCTCCGCGCCCGTGGGACTGCCCTCTCGGCCCGGCCACAACATCGTGGCGGACCCTCGGGAATGGGTATCGCTCGGCGGCTCAGCAGATTTCGTCCCCAAAGAGGGCCGCTACACCGTGCAACTCACCGAGGAGTTGCGCGAAATACTCTACCTCGACGAAGCCAAGCTCGGCTGGGTCGACATCCCGGCGAACGCTGAGGCCCATTCCACCAGCAAACTGGTGCCCGGACCGCCCTTCCCTCGCCACGAACTACGGATTCTCTCGGGTCGTGTTCCGCTCCGAGAGGCCCAGGCAGGCGATGGTTCGTCTCTGACCGCCACCTTAGATCAAGAGGACGGACAACGGTTTTCACCGCGCTTGCGGGCTCCCCAACTGCGAGGATTGTCAGAATCCACTTCGATCGTTCTGGATTTTGGGCCCCTGACCAACCACCCGGGACTTACCCTGGCTCTCAGCGGTTGGCTGCGCTTCGGCGGCGGCATGGCCAACATTGCCGGCAGCCATGATCCGGAGTTGCCTTTCCCCTTCCCCCAGCTCGAAGCAGAGACGGCTCCGAACCAATGGCAACCGCTCCGAGAAGTGAGCGTTGGCGCACCCGCCGGTCGCACCAAGACCATCCTCGTGCCCTTGGGAGGCCACCTGCCGGCGGGCACTCGACGCCTGCGGTTGACCTACGCGTTTGAATTGCACTGGGACCGCATCGCCCTGTTCCAAAACAACCAACCCGCCGAGGTTGGCACTCGGCGTCCCACCTCGACCGATCTCCATTGGCATGGCTACGGAGAGTTTGCCGCCACGGGCCCCTCAGACCCGCTCACCCCCTTGCATGAGAGTGTCCGTCAGCGCCCTTCGTGGCGAATCACCCCCAGCGGTTGGGCCACCCGATATGGATCGGTCGATGGGCTCGTTGCAGCCGAGGACAACGGGGTGGTGACGGTGGCTGCGGGCGATGAATTGACCCTGTCATTTGCCTCGGAGGACCTACCGAAGATTCCCTCCGGACACGCGCGGCGATTCTTCCTCTGGACCGTCGGATGGAATAAGGATGCCGATTACCATGTCGCCGCCGGAGACCGGATTGAGCCCCTGCCTTGGCATGGCATGGACGACGCGCGTCATGGCCGGGAGGCCCGCCCGTCCTTCCCCAGCGATGCCCTGCACCAGCAGTTCAACACCCGTTGGGTGGGCCCGTTGAACTACGACCGCGTGGAAGCCAAGCGGGTGGAAAATAAAACAGGCCGATGACCCTTGTTAGGGCTCGGCCTGTTGAAAACTAATCAGCGTCGAAACTCAGGGACTCACGGTCCTGAGAGCAATGGCGTTGATCGTGTTGTTGATCGTTTCGCCGAGCAATTTCAGGACTCGACCGCGCTCAGCTCTACCGGTTCGACGCGCACACCTTGCTTCTTCAGCCATTGCACCCCGGCGGTGATCTCCGAGGCAGCCCCTTCGATTTCCAAGCAAACAATACCGACCACATCGGTCACGCTCGCCTGGCGAATGCTCGTCACCAGCTTGAACTGATGTCCCAATTTCCAAATCACTGGCGCCTTGATGCGCTGAGGCGGATAGGTCAGCCAGAAACGAGCGGCGGTCTTGTCAGAGTCCAAACTCTTTCGCAGCGGCTTGACTGCCTTGGAAGCTTTGGGAGCACCCTTGGGAGGTGTTATGGCCTTAGAAGGCTTGGAAATTTTGGTGGGCATGGTGCCGTTAGAGAGGTTGGGACAGCCAAAAAGAATCAACCCCCGGCTATCGCCGGAATGATGCTAATCTCGTCGCCGTCCTTGATGACGGTGGTCTGATTGTCGAGGAAGCGGATGTCTTCCTCGTTCAGGTAGATGTTCACAAAGCGTCGAACCTCACCTTTTTCGTCGATCAGGCGCTCGGCGATGCCGGGAAATTGGTTCTGCAGCTCAGCGATCGCTCCGGCGATTGTGCCAGAGCTCACCTGAACAAGTTCAACGTCGTGGGTGAGCTTGCGCAGCGGCGTGGGAATGCGGACGTGTACGGCCATAAGATCAGTTCCTAAAGTCCCAGAGAATCCGGGAATCTAGCCCGAAGGCAAGAGCGCTATCATCGACCTCATTGGTGACCTCAATACTGCCCTCGGCCAACGTCGATAACTAGGCCGTGGGTTTTGTTAGGCAGCGACGGCGGCCGCCGCGAGCTTCGGAGCACCATACGGCAACTCGTCAGGAATCGGGGTATAGTGGGAGAATGCCTCAAACATCCGGGTGAAGTCCTTATTCACATCGCCCGACAAGCAATCGGTGAGGTCATTGGCCAAATCCGGAAATTGGTCGGTGATGGTCTTGAAGCTGATGTTGGGGTCGTAGAAGGCATAAACCAGCTTGCGCATGTTCTCGATGCTCTGACGGGTGACCCGACCATACTCGGTGAATCGCTCCGGAGAAACGTCGCCGGCCTGCAACGCTGCATGAATGGCGTCCGCGGCGGCCACCCCGGTCTTCAGTGCAATCATCATGCCACTAGAGAACACTGGATCCAAGAAGCCCACGGCATCGCCCACCAACACCAATCCGCGGTCGGCACAGTATTCGGAGCGAAAGGTGTACTCGGCCGTGAGCCAGTACTGATCGCACACTCGACCCGTGGACAAATGGTCTTGGATCCATTTGTTTTGACCGATTTCTCGCTGAAAAATGGCCTCAGGGTCTTTGAGACCTTCACGGGTCAGATACTTGCCGTCGGCCACCACGCCCACGCTCACCCGATTGTTGTGCTGAGGGATGTACCAGAACCAACCCTTGTCCGGGATGAAAGCCACTGTGGTGCCTCCCTCGTCGATGCCGGTATCCCGCTTGGCCCCCTCGTAATAAGTCCACACGGCGACCTTGTTGAGCTTGGGATCACCACGCCTCCAAGCATTGCGAGTGGCAGCGATGGCCTCGCGCCCCGTCGCGTCCACGGTGACTGGGGAGCGAACCTCCACCTCTCCATGCTCGCGGGACTTGACCCGGACACCATAATAAGTACCCACGCCGTCCTGTAGCAGTTCGGTGACTTCCGACTCTTCCCAAACCGTGACGCCGTGTTCTCGGGCATTGTTGAGCATCATCTGATCGAACTCGCTGCGCAGGACCTGCCAAGACTGCGCCACGGTTTCGCGATCATACCGGTTGAAGAAATAAAACGGTTGCGAAGCACGGCCCGAAGGGGAAACGAACTGCACGGAATACTTCTTCATGAAGCTCGACTGGCGGAGCTTAGGAATCATCCCGATCCGCTCCAACGGCGGATAAGTGAAGGGGATCATCGACTCGCCAATATGATACCGGGGAAACTTCTCCCGTTCTACCAGCAAGACTCTCCGACCGTGCATGGCTAGGGCGGTCGCCGCGGAGCAACCAGCTGGACCTGCCCCAATGATCACCGAATCGTAGTTTTCCACCGTTTTCATACGCAGACGTATTATTTCCTGAAATGACAGGTACTCCAGTCCGCGGGACATGCAAGCGGCAGATTGAGGAAACTCGACCCTCCGAGGGTGGACCTGCCCATCAAATGGCTGCGCCGCCGTAGTTCACGGCGGCGCAGCGCTCGAAAAGGGCCTAAAAGCCTGTTATTTCTTAGGAGCGTCGGCCTTCTTCTTTTGCTCGGCGGCTTCCTTCTGGAGACG
This sequence comes from uncultured Verrucomicrobiota bacterium, assembly GCA_903854475.1. Classification (GTDB taxonomy): domain Bacteria; phylum Verrucomicrobiota; class Verrucomicrobiia; order Limisphaerales; family UBA9464; genus SXXZ01. The sequence continues at coordinate 10,614 of CAINWP010000313.1, read as the reverse complement.
CTCGGCATCGGTAGACTTAATCACCTCGATCTGGGCGCCCTTTTTCAACTCATCGGCACTCGGAACCTTAATAATATCGCTGGTAACGCTGCTGGGCAGCGGCGGCGCGACCTGCGGCTTCACGTTCAGCAAGTCCACCTCGAAGATGAGGGTGGAATGGGGCGGGATCTTCGGCGGAGAACCGTTCTGTCCGTAAGCCAGATCCGAAGGAATCACAAACTGGTACTTCGAGCCCACCGTCATGAGCTGCAACCCTTCGGTCCATCCCTTGATCACCCGGCTCAGACCAAAGCTGGCTGGCTGTCCGCGAGTGTAGGAACTGTCAAACTCGGTCCCATCGACCAGCGTTCCGCGGTAATGCACCTCAACGACATCATCGCCCTTGGCCTTGGCGCCCTCAGCCGCCTTGAGCACCTTGTATTGGAGACCACTGGCTGTGACCTTGACGCCTTCCTTGGCCTTATTGGCCGCCAGAAATGCCTCGCCCACCACCTTGGCCTTCTCACCGTCTTCCTTGCGCTTTTCCTCAGATTTTTTGCGAATCTCGGTGCTGTAGTTCCGCAAAATAATATTGGCCTCACCGTCGGTGATCACCGTCGGCTTGCCGCGGAGCGCCTCAGAGAACGCCTTGATGACGATCTCAGCATCGTGCTCGTAGCTGCCACGCGACAACTGGCGTTTGATGTCTCCGGCCAAGAGCACGCCCATGGCGTAGCTGTGCTTCTCGAGATCGGTCTTAAACTTACCAGCCCCAGGGTCGACGGCCGGTGCATTGGTAGACGCGCCCGAAGCGGGAGCTGGAGACACCTTGACGGCGTTGTTCTGCCCCAGCAATGAACCGGCCAGAACGCCGGACAATAGGAAGATCGGAAGTGTTTTCATTGTCAGCCTGCATGTTCCACCCCGTGCTCAACGGCACACCTTCGGGCGGTTGTGTTGCGAGGACTTACCAACCCCTTCTCGCAAAGTCGAGCCTAGGCCGCAGCGGTGGGACCTCATCGGAAAATAACCAAGTGAATGGAAAGCGGGGCGAGAGGCTTGATACTTGAAAGTCCTTTTCGCAGTCCCCTCTGTTGTAGGAATACATTCACACCCAACGGTCTCCCCTAGCAGCAGCGGGACCGGGCCGGATCGAGCATTGAAGGCAAAACCAAAATCCCCTTGCGCGCGGCGCGAAAACCCCATCCTTCCGCGCCTTCCTGCGAGCTCCAGACGCCGGGTCGGGGGACCCGGCCTACAGGGGGCTCACCGGTGAAGCGGTGCCTTGCAGGCAAGGCGCGGTCCCGCGGAGCCAGCCCCGGGAAGGCAGCCCAGACATTCATCGACCAAAAGATGTCTCGAACCGGGGCCTAGGACGGTTTGCCTTGGCCGCAGCCTCGACGAAGCTCAGCGTTACCACTGATGACAGACCTCAGGCCCATACAAAACGGTCCGGGAATAGCTACGGCGCGTCTTTATCATCTAGGTCCGGCGACATGGCTGCGTTGGCCCACCTTACTGTGCCTGTTGGCTGGCTGGCTCCCGATTTTGTCGGCACCGGTTGAGGTTGTTCCGGGCAAAGACCGCACCTTTCGGGCTGGAGTCACCTACCTGGTCGGAGGACCGGTCCGCTTGGAGGGTTCCGTGCGCTTCGAAGCCGGCTGCGTGCTGAAGTTCCTGCCGGGGCGTTCGGCGGGATTGGAGTTGGGGAAAGACGCCCGGGTTTCCTGGCAGGCCACACCCGAGGCGCCCATCCTGTTCACGGCCTCCGACGACGATTCGGTGGGAGAACCCGTGTCAGGCTCGACCGGCAATCCCTCCTCGGGCTCCTACGCGGACGTCGCCTTGTCGGTGAATGGCGCACGCCTCGAGTCAGGCCTGTCCCGCTGGAATGATTTCCGCATCTCCCACGCCCGGGTGGCCCTGCGTTGGACCGGAACGACCGCCGCGCTGTGGCATTTCCAGGTGCAGCATTGCCTGGTCGGCATCGAATCGACCCACAGCACCCTGTCGCTGCGCAACGGCCTCTTCCATCGAGTGAAGGCACCCTTCAGCGACCTCCGCTCGAGCCAGGTGAACGGCCAGCAACTCACCATCGCCCGTGCCGAGGTCCTCAACCGCAAACCGGTGGACTCCACCCTCGAATTGCTGCGCTGCGTGATTGGGGAAGTGACCGATATCCAGGGCTACACCCATGCCTCGAGCGAGGGTAACCCCAATGCCGTCATCCCGATCTCCGTCACCGATGCTTTTGTTGAGGTAGCCGGTTCGCTCTACCTGCCCCCGGGTAGCCGTCGGATCCGCCCCGGGTTCGGCCACGGCCTACTAGACCCCGAATTGGCCGTGGCTCTTCCAGCCATGACTGTCCTGCCCCCAGAACTGTTGCCATCCCTCGTCACCCAAACTCTCTACCTGACACCCCGTGCCATCCGGGACCAAGCCCTGCCGGAAGCCGGGGGCATCAACCCTATCAAACTGGGGTTCCACCACTGGCCCATCGACTACTGGATTGAAGGGACAACCGTCAGCAATGCGGTGGTGACACTGGCGGCGGCGACGGTGCTTCGCGAAGCTCCAGGCCGAGGATTCCGCTGGCTCGATTCGGGCTCGCTGAGGCGCGAAATAGAGGTGCCGCAATCGACGGCCGCTCCCAAAAAACGCCCAGTTCCCGGCCGCGGTGATCGGGACGGCGACGGGCGCAGCGACCTAGACGAATTCCTCGACGGGACCGATCCGGACAACCGCTTCAGCGCCCAGCCCCGCGTTCTCGCTTCCTTCGGATTCGATACCGACCGCTTCGAGTCCGGGGACGGTGCGATGCCCCTGCCCGGATCCTCGGCCTCGCGCGAACCCTCCTTCGACCGAAGCGCGGCGGGGTTTCACCGTTCCGGGCAGGTGCTGCTCTACCCGCTGATCTGGAACCGCGACGGAGTCACCCGCACCCATCTTCAGCCACTCCACGGATCGATCGCTCTCGACTACTCGCCCGACTGGTTTCATGGCGCGACCAACGACGCCCCCGGTGCCGACTGCGTCCTTCTGGAGGCCCCAGGGTTGCGGATGGTCATTGATGCCACCGGCCGCCGACTGGCACTCACCCGGATCTCCGAGAACTTCCAACAAACCCTCTGGTCGCCGCTGCCCCGGTCGGCCACTCAGTCCCGCCCCTTCACAGGACGAACCAACTGGACCCTACGCCTCTCGTTCAGCGCAGACACCTTTGAACGCCTTCCGCGGGAATCCCACTCCCGTCCGCCCAGCCCGCGCAATGACCTCAACACCTTCAGCCTGGGCAACGCGCTTGACGGCCAATCGCCAGCTCTTGGACGACTAGACCGAGTCCTCCTGCGCAACCACTTGTTGGCCGGAACCCTCGGTCACCCCGGCCCGCCGGACAGCCTCGTTCGGGGCGAACACCGCCCACTCGAAGCGGATGACACCGACCGAATCTCCGGGGAGTCGCTCCCCTCGGGCATCCGACTTACCTTCCAACGCGACTGGGAAGGCGACGGCGATCTGGGTGGCTTCTATCCCATCGCGCGAAAGTCCTGGGGGCCCAATCCCACCGCTTGGGAAATCATCGATCGCGACGCCCGCACCTCGGTCTTCACTGACTCGAGCGTGCGACCGGGGCAGACCTACGGTTACCGAGTCTTGCGCAACGGCCGACCGCCGCTCGAACTCTGCGTGGCCCATGACACCCCACCCCCAGCAGACCGGGGCCGGGCCCTGTTACTCGTAGATGACACCCTCGCTGAACGCCTGACCGAAAGTTTGGCTCGCTACCGGGCTGACCTCATCGCCGACGGCTGGGAAGTCGTCCAACACCGCGTAACGCGCCACGTGGACGCCGACCCGCAAGACTTCGACTGCCGGCGGTATGACGCCGAAGCACTCCCGAAAAACCGGGCCAATCTACTCACTATTAAGGCGCTCATCCGACGCGAGTACGAAGCACATCCCGGCCGAACTCACGTGGCGGTCCTCATCGGACACCCCACCATCCCCCAAAGCGGTTGGGCCGCCGAAGATGGCCATGTGAATTGCCAAGATCCGGCAGGCATCCACCTAGGCGCTTGGCCTGCCGACCTCTTCTACGGCGACCTCACCGGAACCTGGACCGACACCCAATCCTTCAAGACCGGCTGCCCGGATTGCCCGCGCAGCCAATGCACCTATTGCATCTTGGGCAACGAGGCCGGCGATGGCCGCTGGGACCAGAACGAACTCCCCCGAGAACCCGACGGCAGCGCCGGGCGCATCGAGGTACCGCTGGGGCGCATCGACTTTGCCCGACTCTCCCACTTCGACAGCCGATTCGCCGATCTGACGGGGAACCCAAAAAACGCCCTCGAAGTCGAGGTCGCCCTGCTGAATCGCTACTTCGACAAGGACTGGCGTTATCGACGCGGCTTACTCCCCTTCCAAGACTCCGCGATCGGATACGCAAATGTCTTGGGCGCACTGGTGGATCGGAATTTGGTGCATATCGCGCCGCGCTTGGGCCAATTAGAACCCCTGACGTCGGCGGCTTGGAATACCGACCTCTTCCAGGAGGGACCGGCCATTCGCTGGGGCTTCCAGACCGACTACTCCCATTTCGGAGTCTTGGGTATGACCGGGGCGGCCAAGCCCGGACACAGCCACTTCGCCAAGAATGTCGCCTGGAAACGGCCGGGTGATATCCCTCGAGTCGCCTTCCTCTTCGCCTTCGGCTCCTTTCTCGGCCAGTGGTACAGCGGCTATGGCGAAGACTTCCTGCGGACCTGCCTCGCCACCGAGAACTCAGTGCTACTGGCCGGCACCGCTTACGCCTTTGCTCCTTGGATCACCGACCGCGTGCACGCCGGGGCCCCCGTCCACGCCTTGCTCACCGATTCGGCCGAACGTAACGGCTCGGTGAATGCTCGACTCACCTACTTGCTGGGGGACCCCTGCCTACTGGAACACCCCCTCCAGGCCCCATCGGCGTTCGAAGCCAAAACTCAGGCCGGCGTCACCGAACTCACCTGGAATGCCTCGCCCGAAACCACCGGCGGCTACCGTATCGATTCGGCCCCCGCCAACGACTCCGCCACGTGGACACAAGTCCAAGAACTCCCACCCGAGACCACGCGACTCCGTCTCGAATCCGGTAACGGCGGCAAAACCTTCCGCCTTCGGGGCCTGGGCAGCGTAACCAACGGGTCCGGCCGATATCGGCAGTGGACCGCCCCCAGCTATGCGAGGCCCTGAACCCGCCTTGTCTGTGAAGTCCAGATCTCGCGTTTCGGTCTGGAACCGTTGGCCCTGTACCTGCTAGCCATACCGTCACATTCGTCACACACCGCTTTGGATATTATGAAACTGTTTTATATCGGGTGGCTGCTCGGGATGACCATGGGGTGGGCACGGATGGTTGCCGAAACACCAGACATCCTCTCACTCAGTTGGACCAACGGGCGTCCGTCCCTCGAGTTTCGCTTGCTCCCCTCGGTCTCAGAATACCGAGTCCGTGGCAGCAACCCGCTCGGGACGCCGGGCAGCACCGTGGCTGGAAAACACTTGGGCACCGTGTGGACCGCCGAGGCGGCCGCAGCCGGTGATTCGGGCTTTTACCGCCTGGAAGCCGTACCGCTGGCCGCCGACACAGTCCGCGCCAGCACGCTGCTCAACCGCATTGCCTACGGCCCGACACCCGACGAACTCGATCGCCTAGCCACCCTCGGCACCGACGCTTACATCGAGGAACAACTGGCACCGGAAAGGATTGCCGAAAATCTTGATGAAACCACTGGAAGCGATCCTGTCTGGCGGAAAATCACCATCACAGGAACCGGCTCCTCCTCCAAACTTTACGTTTATCTCAGCGGTGCGGGCGATGCGTACCTTGACGATTTCCGACTCGTGTCCGGCGCCTCAGACACAGGTACCGCCCCCAATCTGCTCCTCAACAGCGACTTCGAGCAACCGCTGGCGACCGCCAACTGGTCCACGACCACGAATACCGCCAACTCGGCGCGAACCATGGATTTCGTGCATGGGGGCAACGCCGCCTTCCACCTGGTCCAGGCGGCGGCCGGAAGCACCGCCACCGACGCGGTCGTTCAAACAATTCCAACAGCGCTCAACGCCTCGACGAATTACACACTGAGTTTCTGGTACCTGGCCCAGCCTTCAAGCCTGCAACTCACCGTGCGGCTCAGCGGCAGCGGCATCGCCATCACCGTCCCCTTGCAAGGCGATGCCGAATCACCAGTCCCCTACTACGCCCGGCTTCAGAACGGCACGGCCACCATCGCCGACCTGCGGGCCTGGCATGTGCTCCACGCCGTGCAGTCTCGACGCCAATTGGCCGAGGTTTTTCAACAATTCGTGGAGAACCACTTCGTCACCGAATACTCCAAGGGATTGACCTACTTCGATGACCGGGCCGGATTGCCCAATGCCTGGTCAGGCCCGGAATCGACTCGTCAAGAGTTCAAGGAAAACCTCCGCTGGCGGCAGGCCTTCCTGAATCCGCAGTGCACCTTCCACGACCTCCTGAAGATCAGTGCCGAAAGCCCGGCCATGATCATCTACCTCGACACCGTTCTCTCGCGGGGCGACTACGACACCACCACCAAGACCAACCGCATCGCCAACGAGAACTACGCCCGCGAACTGTGCGAGCTCTTCACCTTCGGAGTGGACAACGGTTACGACCAGGGCGACATCGAGCAAATCTCCCGCGCCTGGTCCGGATGGACCGTCGAACTCTTATCCACTAATCAGGCAGCCAATCCGTTCGCAACGCGGACGACGGTGATGATTAACTCCGGGCTCACCAACGCCACCGAACGCAACAGCGTCACAAATCTCGCCGGTCTCTGGTCCTTCCGCTACCGGACTGAACGCCACGATTCCCGAATCAAGTGGGTCTTTCATGAACGGGACGCCAAAGGAAATATCCTCACCAACTCACCCAAAACTGTTCCTGCTCGATTTGGTTCTCCGTGGGCCGGTCGGTCGTACGGACTGAAGCTCAGCAACGGCTCCACCACCAACGGCATCCAAGACGGTTATCAGATCCTGCGGCACATGGCCGACCAACCCTTCACCCAAGAATACCTCTCGGTGAAGCTCTGCCGCCTGCTGGTGCACGACAATTTCCACCATGGCTACGACTTTACCGATGCCGAGACCTCGCCCGAAGAGTCGCTGGTCCACGACTGCATGCTGGCCTGGGAGAACCCCACAAACGGGGGCCCCAAAGGTCAGATGCGTGAGGTCCTGAGGGTCCTCCTCAAGAGCGATCTCTTCCGCAACCCGAACACGGCGGCTGCCAAGGTGAAGACACCGCTGGAGTTCGCGACCTCGACGCTGCGTGCGTTCCGGGCCGTGAAGCCTGACGGAGCCCTCACTGCGAGCGCCGACGCGCCCAGCCTCGTGGCCTCCGGTGGATTGCTCGACCGGGCGGGCCGCATGCGCCTCTTTGACCGGGCCGAGCCGGACGGGTATGCCGAAGATGCCGGTGGCTGGATCAGCGCGGGCACCCTCAGCGAGCGATTGCGCTACGTGCAGTCATTGGCCTTGGCGGGCTCCGGCCTTGCGAGCGGAACCGGCGTCCGCAGCTCACCTGATTCTCTGGGCTCAAGCCGGGTCGATCCCTCAGCACTGCTGGCGCTCCGCCTGACCAACGGAGCCAACCGTTCTGCCGAAGCGGTCACCGATTACCTGCTCCGGTTGCTATTTCCCTCAGAAGGATCCGCCAACCTCAGCCAATACCGGGCCCTGAGCATCCAGTTTCTCAACACCACCGACAACGGCATCACGCCCTCCGAGTTCGCGAACTTGGTTCCCGGAACCAAGGACTACGACACCCGTGTGCGTGGCCTCGCCGCCCTACTGCTGAGTTCACCCCGTTTTCAGGAACAATGAGGTCCGGCACTGAAAATCGCTCCAACTCCCGCGCCATGAACACGCCCCAAATCCTCACCCGCCGAAACTTCTTCAGCACCGCCACCGGCCTGGCAGCGACGGCCGCCCTGAGCTCGCTGACCGACGTTCCACTCTTCGTCCAAAAGGCGCTCGCAGAAGGCGGGCTCGGACAGCCCGGCACCAATGGTCGCGTCAAGAAACTGCTCTTCATCTTTCTGCGCGGGGCCAATGACGGGCTCAACAACGTCATCCCCCATGGCGACGACGCCTACGGCCCCAAAATCCGCGACAACATCGCCATCCCAGTCGATCCCGCGCAAAGCTGGAATGTGCAGGGCAAAGCGTTGTTTCCGGAAGCGGGCACTAACGGAGCCACCTTCGCCTACCCCTACTCGCTCCCGCTGGGCAATGGATTTGCCGGACTGCATCCCGCTCTCAAGTTTCTGACCCCGGTCTACAATGCCGGCGAATTGGCACTCATTCACCGGGTGGCCTATCCGCAACAATCGCGTTCCCACTTCGATTCTCAATCCTACTGGGAAACCGGTGCCCCCCGGACCGCCATGGTCAAAGACGGCCTGCTCTACCGAGCCATGGTTGAATCAGGGCGTCCGGGAAAGAACTCGCTGACTGGGGTTTCCTTCCAGAACTCGCTGCCACTCCTCCTGCGGGGATCGCGCGCGGCGATGACCAATCTTTCAGACCCGACCCGCTACGATTTGCTCGGGGTACCCAATACAGCCGACGGCAATCTCAAGACCGCCCGCGCACTCCAGGCAGCCACGGGAGCCACCTTCCCCGACAAAGCCAACCGAGATCTGCTCCAGCAGCAATACGAGAACATGCGACGCACGCTGGAGATTTTTGCTGGCATCGATTTCAGCGAGGCCGGCAACACCTTCGTCGACAACCAAAACTCGGACGGCAACAAACCTTATTCGCTGTTCCCGACCACCAACGCGAAGAATGGTGCCGGACCGTCCGGAGCAACCAATCCCGGCTATGTGGTCCCCACCTCCGCCTACGGCTACTTCAACCAACTCAAGTCGGCCGCACTGGTCCTCAACAAAACCGACGCCTTGGTGGCCGGCACTCAAATCGACGGTTGGGATACCCACAGCAACCAAGGCGGAGTCACGGGTGCCCATGCGAATTTGCTGCAGCGAGTGGGCTGGTCGATTTATGCGCTCCGGCAGTATTTCCGCCAGTATGCCGACCAGTGCCGCTGGGATGACCTGGTCATCGTGACCTTGTCGGAATTCGGTCGTACCACCATCGAGAATTCAGACAACGGCACCGACCACGCCGAGGCCAGCGTCATGTACGTCGCCGGCGGTGGCATTAAGGGGTTGCGCACCGACGCCACCGGCAAGGTGACTCACAGCGGTGTCTTCAACTGCGGCCCGTCGGATCCGGTGGCCTGGCAGACGGGCATGAATGGCTCGATGTTCCAGAGCACCGGCCGCTACTTGCAACGGGCCACCGATTTCCGCTCGGTGATGGGCAAGGTCATCCGCGACCATCTCGGGGCTAGCCAAGAGCAACTCAATCGCATCATTCCTGGCTACGCCGACTTGAAACAAAGTCTCAAAGCCGGCGGAATCCAGTCTGAGGACAAGGTCCGCGTCACCGGCGAGCCCGACTTGATTTAAGTTCGGTTGCGGAGCTCGGGTATGGAACGTCGGGCAATCCCAATTCAAGAAAAGGCCTCGGCCGGCTTGAAATCTTCGGGCTGGCGGTCGACAACTCCCCGGTGACTTCGATCAAGTTCGGCACCTCCGGTTGGCGTGGGCTCATCGCCCGGGACTTTACCTTCGAGAACGTGCGGTTCGCCGCGCAAGGCATTGCCGACTACTTGCTCGAGGAAATTAAATCGGCTGGAGACGCCGGCTCTTCGCGAAAACGGGAAGTCATCATCGGTCACGATACCCGTTTCCTGGGCCGCGAATTCTCACTGGCCGTGGCTGAGGTGCTGGCCGCCAACGGGCTAATTCCCTTGCTCTGCCAGCGCGACGCTCCGACCCCGGTCATCGCCCACGCGATTCGAGTGCGCAAGGCCTTGGGCGGTATCAACATGACCGCCAGCCACAACCCGGCCGAATACCAGGGCCTCAAATTCAGCGGGTCCAACGGAGCGGCCGCTCCGCCCGAAGTCACCGGCCGCATCGAAGGCCATATCCGCCACCGTCAGGAATCGGGCTGGACCTTCCAGGCCGGATTGGTCGGCTCGTTCCGCTGCAAGGAGATCGACCCGGCGCCGACCTACCTCAAGCAGCTCCGCAAACACATCAACTTCGCCGTCATCAAGAAGGCCAAGCTCAAGATCGCCGTCGAATTGATGTACGGGACCGGCCGCGGGTACCTCGACACGCTGCTCGAAGAAGACGGTGGGGCCAAGGTCCTACGATTCCACGACACGTTGAATCCCAGCTTCGGCGGACATCATCCGGAACCCAATGCCGAGGGCATGGCACCGGCCCGCGAGTCCATTTTGGCAGGCAAGGCGACGCTGGGCTTAGGCCTCGACGGAGACGCCGACCGCTTTGGCATCGTGGATCGCGACGGCACTTGGATCACCCCGAACCAAGTGCTGGCCCTGGCCTTGTATCACCTGAAGAAGAACCGCGGCTGGACCGGTGCGGTGGTGCGCACGGTTCCCACCAGCCATCAGGTCGATGCGGTGGCCGAGCTGTTGGGAGTGCCCGTTCACGAGACCCCGGTGGGGTTCAAATTCAT
>CAINWP010000312.1 GCA_903854475.1 uncultured Verrucomicrobiota bacterium | reverse complement strand
TCTCCCGAACTAACGCTGAGATTTCTCTCAACCTTCTGTGGTCTTTTAACGGGCTTGTTGTTTCTACAGTTACAATGAGGTGCTTTCCTCCAGCTAGCAGTCCGCCTTAACAAAGAACACTTACAATATGTCTCTATAGACACCATTTGTCAAATTAAGTTACACATTTTCTTTGAAGAGTTAAAAATAATAAATCTGATAAATATAAAAATAGCCCCTCCCAGCGCTTTCGGAGAGTCAAGGTACTTTTAATTTCAAAAAGGGTGGCCCCGGCTAGATGAAATTATCAGAAAATGTCAACTGCTTTTCTGAGGTGTAATAGAGGGTATGATAAGAGATGACTATACCGCCCAAGAGATCTCCAGAGCTCTAGCCTTCGAAGCCGCCAAAGATAGACAATTACTTGATTTTTCAATCATCCGCAGTGGATTGATTGAGGCAGGGGTGGATCCCGCGCTCTACAGGTCGCTAGAACAAACATGCTTCACCGTCCTGCTGGCCGAGGGGCTCCTAGAGGACACTGGGGAGAAGACCGATGTGTCGGGGCGATCTTTTAAGTTATTTAAAAGCCTTATTTTCTAGTGCCTGATAACTCACAAGGTTTCTAAGAAGGGAGCAAAAAGAGGCTTTTTAAGTCTTTTAAGATATATATTTTAAATATTTTAAATAAATTTAATGACCGCTGAGCAGGTTTTTTATGTTTGGAAAAACAATAAATAAAACATATAAATAAGCGAGCTTCTGAGACGCTTTGTTTTTGACTTTAGCGACTTGACAGGTCATAGTTTATCCGTTGACACTGCCGATAAGGATGTGTTGACTTAAAATTAAAATGTTAAACACTAGCATCTGGAAAAATGGCGTAACAATTAACCGAAACAACTTTAAATACAAATCGCTAAGTTGTTTTTCTATAAACCCATTCGTGGGTTGTCAGCATGCATGTAGGTTTTGCTACGTGCCTAGCGTTTCAGCGATCAAGCTCAAGGGGCAGTTGGCAAAACTTGGCGTAGTGGACCCGGATGGTGAGTGGGGAGAGTACGCCTTCTTGAGGGCGTGGGATGAGCGTGCTTTCTTGAGATCGCTTTTCGCGGCGGAGAAGATCCCGGTTGCCGAACTTAATGCCGATGGGAACCGAGCTGTGATTCTATCGTCGACTACGGATCCGTACCAAACTCTGCGAGGCGGAGAACCGGGTGAATCCACAGCCTTGAATCTTCAGGTGAGGGAGATGGTTCGGAGGATGCTTGAGCTGATCCGGGATCGCTCAACCCTGAATGTTCGGATTCTGACGAGAAGTCCGCTGGCTCGGGAAGACTTCGATCTGTACCAGACGTTTGGGAATCGTCTGGTGTTTGGGATGAGCATCCCGACGCTGGATGACCGGCTGGCTAGACTGTACGAGCCGAAGGCTCCGTCTCCATCTCGGAGATTGGAGACTTTGAGGTTGGCGGTTTCTAAAGGTATATCGGTCTATGCTGCGGTTGCGCCGACGTATCCAGAGCAGGGTGAGGCGGAATTGGCGGCGGTCCTCGGCGAGATTGGTGGGCTAAATCCAGTAACCGTGTTCCATGAACCGATCCAAATAAGATCGAACAATGTTGGACGGATGAAGATGGAAGCTGAGGCGGTTGGGTTGCCTTTTCGTGGCGATGTTTTCGAGACTACGGACCGTTGGGTGGAGTATGCCGTGGGGCAGCTCCGAATGGCCGAGGATGTGGCCTGCCAGCTCGGTTTAGGTGATCGCTTCCATCCATGGCCGGATAAGTCTTTGGGGACTCAACAACGGCGGCGAGAGCGAGGGGCAGATTATTCTGCTTGGGTGGATCGGTGCTGGTCGCGAATCAGTGCGTGGCCCAGCAAGAACTTGGAAAGGATGGCGGCATGAAGAGAGGCGAATCAAAAGGTGGCCAGACCTGGGTTGGCAGCGAGGTGCCGGTGAACGAAGCGGAAATGTCCAAGAAATCAGCGGGTTTCAACGAAATGAGGCGGATTCTCCCGGCGTTCATGACGGTTCCGGAAGTGGCTCACCGACTCCGGGTCAGTGATAAGACTGTTCGTCGATTGGTGAATCGGCGGCATTTGCCGAGGTGCAACCACTTGGGTAAGGTGCTCATTCCTTGTGCTGCGGTAGAGAAGTGGATTGTCGATTCGACAAAAAACTGAGCTTGACAAAATTCAGAGCCGCTCCCGGTAGCCCCGAGGGCGGCTTTCGCTTTTATGCCGGATTTCAGAGGGCGGGTGTGCTGTCGGAATCAACCCCAATGCCAAAGGAAACCTGCTGAGCCATTTTCAACGAATGGGTTTGACGCAGGTGGGCATAGGTACTCATCAGCAACGCACCTCCATCTGAATGACCTAGCCAGTTAGCAATTGTGGGAATATCGACGCCTTGCTCGATGCAACGGGTTGCGAAGAGGTCCCGAAGATCTTTATGGCGCAGTTGCCTCAGGCCTAGCTCTTTGCAGGCTCTGGAGAGGGTCCCGCTGGCTTCTTTGACCTCAGCCACTGTCTTTTCACCCGTCTGGGGATTTTGGCGGGAGAACTCAGCCTGAAGAAAAGCTTTGAGTTCGGGGAAGAGAGGGATGGTTCGTGGTTTCCAGTTTTTCGGTCCATAGACCGCATCCCCTTGGACGGTGAGTTGTCCACCCTCGAAGTCGACGTGCCTCCATTCGATCTTTGCTGCTTCAGACTTTCTGCATCCCGTTGAAGCTAGCAAACGAATGAAGCGGGTTGCGGATTGGATCTGAGGGTACGGGTTTCGATCAAGGTAGGTCAGGAGTCGCTGAAAATCCTGATGGTTCGGCAACGGCGGTTTGTCTCGGACCACCTTGAGACGCTCCAACTGGCTGGCTGGGTTCGCCCCAATGATTCCGTTTTCAACGGCAATCCCGAGGATCTGGTTTAGGACGAGTAGGGTGCCGTTGTAGGTTCGTCGTTTGACCTGCTTCTGGTAGCGGATCGACCAATCCATGCAGGCTTTCGGGGTGATTCGGCTACACTGAATCGTCTTCAATTCCGGCCAGACCGAGTACAATGCGCTCATGCGCTCCTCGTAGAAACCGACGGTCCTTGGCTTCCTCCCGGTTGCCTTGAGTCGGTCTATGCAGAGTTCTACGGCTTGAGGAAAGGTCAGCTTGCCAGATACGTCGTGGTTTCGAAGCTGAGATGCCCCGCGTTCTACCTTCAGTGCGTCAATCAGCCGTAGCTTCGCAACCGAGAACGAGGTGGTTTCGAGGGATTTCTTTTTCAGCTTCCCACCGATCCGGGCAAAAAGGTAGTATACTCCTGAAGGTTGAGCTTTGCGGAGGTTGACGACGGTGGTCGCCTGCAACTTTTGCTGAGCGTTAGCCTTCTGGGTGGTCGGTTTCACTTGCGGAGTATACAAGGGTAGTATGCAAGTGGCAAATCGGAGATCCCAAGACTGAGCGAAAAGCCCAGTAAAAGCGAGTCGCGGAAGGGTGGCTGAGTGGTTGAAGGCACCTGACTCGAAATCAGACGTACTCGCAAGGGTACCGGGGGTTCAAATCCCTCCCCTTCCGCCAACTCGTTTTCTGCCGTCTTCCGGCCATCTACTCGGCACCCACTGGCCATTCACTGCTCATCTCAACGCTCTGATATCGTTTCGGACTTTCGGCTGAACAGCATCCGCCCAAGCCTTAATCGACCACGTTGATGACGGATTGACCGCTGTCCCAGAGGCGGTCGATGAGTCGATGGGTGTTGGCTCCTTGGACGCGGGCCACGGCGAGGCGGCGGGCTCCGTCGGTGAAGGTGATGAGGCTGGTCAGTTCCAATTTCAGCTCCTCACACAGTCGAACCCACGAACCCAAGGCGTTTGCTTGATTGGTGATGTCAAAGGTGATTCGCGTGGAACCCGGTTTCCCACTGAGCAGCTTGCTGAAGACTCGGAAGATATCCGACTCGGTGATGATGCCCACCAATTTGTCTCCCTGCACCACCGGAAGCCCACCGATGTGGTGCTCGGTCATTCGTCGCGCCGCCGCTTCGATGGGTTGATCGGCTTCGATGACGATGGCGGGACGATGCAAGACGTCGGTCACGGTGCCCAGGGAAGGGAGACCGTCGATGCTGACCACGGAGAACGGGTTGAGGTCCGGCGGGAAGGCCCGGACGATGTCCTGCTTGCACACCACCCCCAAGATGGCCCGGTTCTTAACGACGACCAGGCGACGGATATTTCGGGCATTCATCCGATGCACGGCCTCGGTGAGTGTGGTTTCCGGGGTGACGGTTTCCACACTGCGGGTCATGCACATGTCTACGATCATTAGATGAAGCCACCGTCAGGGTCCCCATCCGATGAGATGAGGATCCGAGACGTTGTTCTCGAGGTATCGGCAGATGGATGCCTCTCCTGAAACCGCCCCAAGAATTAGACTCCCACCTGCGGGGAACTCTTGGGTGGCGATGGGGTGAGAGGCCTCTACCCGGCTCAATGGGCGACGAGGCGGAAAAATCGTGTGGCGTCGTTGCTGGCGTGCCGCGCGATGCGGGTTTGCATCGCGCCCTCGGTTGAAAGGACCTCGGTAGGTACATCGGCCCAGGTGCCGCCTCCCAGGTCGGTGGTGGTCTGGAGGTGAATCGTGACGCCCGGTCGGTCGAGTCGCAGGGCAAAGCGCAGTGTGGCCGGTTCCGTGGCGAGGCTCATCAGCAGTGGGAGGCGGGTGTCCGCGGTGAGTGGATCGCTGCCGAGGGCAAACTCCAGGAGGTTGGGTCGACCATCCCGATCCGGATCCTGGCCGGGGCTTTGTTGGTCTTTGGGGACTCCTTGCGCGGTGATCCAATCGGAGAAAGGCACACCCATGAGGGCGGCTCCTGGGGTGGGTGTTGCTCCAAGCCATGCAGACGGATCGTTGCCGTACCCACTCTCAACGGGCTTTTGCAGTGAGTGACCCAAACCCGCGACTCCAGCGGGCCAGGGTGCGTTGCGGTCGTAATTCACGCGGTCCACTCGGGCAAATTGGCGCACTCCGGCGTCGTCCAGTCCGGCGGGGCGGCCAAGTTGTACAGACTCTCCTTCATTGGCCAATCGACCGGTCGTCCATTCCAAGACACGGGTTCCGGCTGGCACGGTGAAGGCCGCGTTGAAGTGAGACAGGCTGCGCGTCAGGACCAAGCGCTCGCCCGAGGCCAGGATGAGCGGTGGGTTGGAGGGGAACTCCAGTGCGATCCCGTCGGTGATGCTCCACGGAGCGTTTCGGACGCTGTCGTAGAGCGGCACGGGAGTGACCGTGATGTTGAGTAGTTCCAAGAACTCGAGGTCGGGATCCGTCGTCGACGCATAGAAGATCTCCGAGATCACGATGGGGCCGATGCGCGGTGCGCTGTTGGCCTTGCCGGGAGTCGGGGTTTGCAAGGGGATGAAGTTCCATGTGTCCGTGGAGGCCTTGCGATAATTGCCCAGGGTCTCGCCCGGGAGTGATGCGCCAAACTTCTCTTCGGTGCGATCGTCGGTGAGTTCGTCACCGATGGCCGAGCTCAGGTAGAGGGTCTCCCCGACATCGCTCAGGGCGAAGCCGGTGATCCGGCCAATATCTAGCGACGCCACGCCGAAATGCTGCTGTTCACTCAACACGATGCGCTCACCCGCCTCGAGGCGTGTCCCTGCGGGGATGCGGTATTTTCGCAGGTCGCTCGCGCTGTCGCTAAGAAACCACCCACTGATGTCCACGGGGCTGGAGGAGCGGTTGAAGAGTTCGATCCAATCCTGGTCGCCTTCAGAGTTGGCCAGGATCTCGTCGATCACCACCGTTGGGGTGAGGGCGTACGGATAGTCGCTGGCCTGGTATTGGTAGCGGGCCCCAATGTCGGCGCGGGTTCCATCGGGATCGGTCGCATGGACAGGATCACCGGAATCGAGAGCGGGTGAGGTGGGTTGGAGACTGAAATCCAATAAGGCCGGAGCAACGAAAAGGGGAGCCTTGAGCACATTGCTGGATCCCGGAGCGGTGATCGCAACAGTGTCCGAAAGAGAGTAGGACACCACCAGTTGGGAGAGGGCGTCGACTTGTACCGGAACAATAGAACTTTTGGAGAAGAGGGTGTTGGTGACGAAAGCTGATCCGCCACCCACACCGAAGTTTTTTTCGTACACGTCGACGCCGATGCCGCAGTCGACAATGGTGTTCTGGTCTAGGGTGACCCGCGATCCGGCATCCTTCACTCCCACGCCCAGGGCGCAGCCAACGATCAGGTTGTTCTTCATGATGACCGTGGAGCCTTGACCCACGGAGACGCCCTTGTCGGAATTGAAGTAGATGCGGTTGTTCTCGATGAGGATGTCCTGGGCCGCCTCGCCAATGTCGATGCCGTCGCAATTGGGTCCTTGAAACCGATAGATGCGGCAGTTCCGCACAACGCCTCCCACGACGCCGTCGTAGTCGATCGCATCGGTATCCGGGGCGTTGTCGCCAATGAAGTCGGTGTCCTCGATGAGCGCGGCTCCCCGTTTCACGTTGATGCAGTCGCCCGTGTAGGGGGTGTGAAGCCGGCTATGACGCAGGACGATGGATCCCCCGCGGCAAAAGATTGGGCCCTCACAGTGCTCGATATCGAGGTGTTCGATCAGGAGGTTCGCATTCAATCCGGAGAGTGCGGAGGGAAATGCTAGTGGGTTCGCGCCGCGCGTCGCCTGGCGGATTACGAGGTGGCGCAGCACGCTGGCCCCGTCGGGATTTTCAAAACTAAGGCCGCCCCAGCGCGCCCCGGTGCGGCCGAGAAGACGCACCGGGGCCTCCGCTGTGCCACTGACGTTCAAGGTGCCTTGGACCCGAAGGTGACGCCCGGCGGGCATTTTGAGCGTGATTCCCGCAGGCACGTTGAGGGTGATGCCGGGCGGGATGATGAGGTCTGAATCCAGCGAGTAAGTGGCGCCGGCGACCAGGGAAGTGGTTGCCTTGAGAGTACCGCCTATCACCCGTTCTTCGGATGGGGCGAACTCGGCGGCGAGGCTGGCAGTGCCGGTCAGTACGAGCGTAATATTGGTCGTGGTGTTGGTCGTGATATTAGCCGTGGTGTTGGCATTGCCGGTGGTGCCATTCCAGCGGACGAAGCGAAAACCCGGTGCCGCTTCGGCCGTGAGCGTGAGCGGAATTCCGGGGAAGAGTCGGTGGACTCCCGGTTCGGTGGGCACGCCCTCGACGAGGATTCGTCCATGCTGCAGGCCGCGGACCTCCAGGGTCACTGCGACGGCGGGGGACAGGCTGAGGCGGCTCTGGATCTCGGCCAAAAATCCATCGGAACGGGCGTCGATGAACTTCTTCATGTCAGCCAAGGCCGAGGCCCGTCCGGAGGCACTCATGCCGCCCAAGCTCGACCATCGGGCTGCGTGGCGCGGGACCTCCGATTCCACCTCCTGGGCCATGGTGTCCAAGAGGCCTTGGACGCGCACGGGCCGGAAGGTCGCATCGGCGTGGGCCGCCAGGCGTTGGGCCATGCGTTGTCGGAACTGGGTGCTGGTTTTCAGTCGTGACAGCAGTTGGTCCGAAGAAAGCATTTCGGACAGAACGTTGTCGCTCAGTTGCGAGGCGCGGAACGTCTGGTCCATGTCGGGCAGAAACCACTCCCAACGTCCGCTCGGGGTGCGCGGACGCCAGAACTCCCGGTTGTGCGCCCAACTGGTATTCTGACCCCAGGATTCGGAGGCGATGAAATCGATGAAGCTCTCAATGTCGACCCGGGATTCGATGACTGCCCAAGCGGCCGGTTCGTTGAGGTCGTGCGATTGGGCAAACTCGAGGAGTTCTAGCCAGTGCACCGTGTCGCCCTTGTCGACTCCCAACGTGATGGCCGAGGAGGTGACGTGACCGTAGATCAGGTGGTCGATGTCGGTGGCGTTCAGGCGGTGATGCTCGAAGAACCAGGCGTCATCCCACCGGGAACGGACATCATGAATGCCCCAGTAGGCCCCGTTGATGAATACGATGCTGGGTCGATAATCCGACACGCCCACTCGCATCTGGCCGCGCTGAAGAAAGGGCCACAGACCGTCCCGCAACATCTCCATGCTCCAGGCATCGCCGCCATCGCGCAGGGTCAGGGAGGTGTGGTTGGGAATGCCGGTTCCTGGGAATAGGTCGTAGGCGAGGTTGTCATCACCGTAGGCCCCGCGGATCGCGAAGTTCAGGGCACGCTGCGCGTGGACCCAATTGTTCTCACCGCCCATACGGAAGGCTCCGTTGACCCGGAAGCCTGACTGCCCGTTCGGGGCAAAGAATTCTAACGAACCCGGGGCGTCTTTGTTCTTGTACACGTCGCGCAGTCCGCGGTTGGAGCCGCCGCTCACGCTCTGCTCATGTTGGTTGTAGTAGATGCCCAGGCGGTCGCCGAAGAGCAATTCGGGATCGGAGACCACCGAGATCATCGGCAGGGATCCGAGGGTTTCACCGATCAGGTAGGTCCGCGTGGCGATCGGACCATTGGGCCGCCCCTCTTGGAAAACCCGGGTCCGGACTACGGTGTTGGAGGTGAGGGTGAATGGCTGGGTGTAGGCCATTGAATTTGGGGTGGGAACGGCCCCGTTGAGCGTGTAGCGCACGGTTCCGGATGGGGCGCTCAGTGTCACCGTTACTGGACTCGCCGAAACGCCACCCTCAGGGCTTATGACCGCGGCGATTCCTGGGGAGCGAAGGTCGGGCACCTCAGTGCCGGAATTCGGGGCGCCGGGTGTGGGGTTCGCGAACTGGACCCAGTCTCCGGCCGTATTGCGGCCCCGCGAGACGTCGGCAATCTGGATTCCGTAGGTTTGGAGATCTACGTTGGTGGAGCCAGTAAAGCTCGCCCCGGAGAGGGACAATTCGAAGCTGAGGTCGGAACTGTTGGCCGCGCTTTGGTGCACTTCGACAGCCACCAGATTGAGACCGGCGACGAGGTGCGTGGCCGGAATACGATGGGTGGTGAAGGCGTTTTCGGCGGTCCCGGACAGGGAGGTCGTGGTGAGCGTCTTAAAGTCTACCGCCCCGGCCGGCAGGTTCTGCCGAACGACTTCGGCCCCATTGAGGTAAATAATGGCGCCGTCATCGGCCAAGAGTTGGAGTTCGAGCTCCAGGAGCCGGGTTGGATCGGACACACTGAAGGCGTGCCGAAAGTAGGTGGTGATTGGGTGGTTGGAACCTGCGGGCGCGGCCGTTAAGAGGGTGGCTTCGTCGCCATCCCCGTACCCTAACTGGCCTGCGCCGCTGGCCCAGAGAGCGTCGTTGAAGCCCGGTAAATTCCACGCGGTGCCAGCGTTGGATCCGTCGTCCAGATACTTCCAGAGCGCCGCACCGGACTGGATTAGAACGGTGTTCGTCATCCCGGTGGCGTGGGTTAAGACCACCGATTCACCCAGCGCCGACAGCGAGAAATTGGCGTGGTAGCCTTCCGTCGTAAAATCGCGCCACGGCCAATAGCCTCGAGGGTGGGTTTCGCCAGGAACGGCGTCTTCACCGTCGGCCCAGACGATCAGGTGTCCTTTGGCGGGCAACACCGCTGTCGTAGGAAAGGTCCAGCGGAAGGGTTTCTTCGGGTCATCGCTCAGGTACCATCCCGCCAGCGAAATGGGCGCGGTGGTGGTGTTCTCCAATTCAATCCAGTCGGGATAATCTCCGAAATCGACGATGTCGGGATGGGATTGGGTGTTGGAGGCGAGGAATTCGCTGATCCGGATCTGTGCCTGAGTCGCGATGGGGAACAAACACAGCGCGACGGCCAGCGAGAGTTTCATTTGTTGAAATAAAACTAGCAGTTCCCGTACCTAAGGTCAGGCCTACAGACTTTTCAGCCGTTGTTCAGTGAGCGCCCTGTTTTGCTTTCAGGAGGACCTGAGGCCTCTTGCCCCAGGTCCGCCGCCTCCCTAGTGCAGTGTCTCGGATTTGTGTTTACTAATTTATTAGCTTCGTGCCAGTGCCAGCGTTCGAGAGCAAGTCGACCCCGTGAAGTCAGGTAAGGAAGCGCCGCGTCGGCAGACACGGACCGCCGCAGAGACAGACC